>NZ_CP017704.1:2868578-3177156 GCF_002243645.1 Peribacillus simplex NBRC 15720 = DSM 1321
GAGCTGATGACGGACCGTCTCAAGCAGCAGGAGGTTTTTGCCACTGAAATCCTTTCGAAAAATGAGGATGTCGATATCGAAAAAGCGATCATGGACTTGACTACCCAGGAAAGTGTCCATAGTGCTGCATTAAGTATCGGAGCAAAAATCATGCAACCAAGTTTATTGGATTTTCTTCGCTAAGCTATTCTTAAATGGATAGCTTTTTTCTATAAGGAGTGTTGATGATGCAGATTCCACAAATTAGATTGCAATCCACCCCAATGAAGATTGGATTGAATATAGAGCAGCCTGTACAGCAAATCGAACAGAAGGCGGCGGTCCAATCAATCGAACAGCCGAAAGCGATCCTGGAGATTCAAACGACTCCAGGCAAGCTGACGATCGATCAGTCAAAAGCAAGGGAAGACATGGATTTGAAAAGCCTCTCAAGAAGAGTTGATGAGTTTGCGCAGCAGGGATATCAAGATTGGCTGGCGGGTATGGCAAGACGTGCCCAGCAGGGAACTGAGCTGAGGCATATTGAAAAAGGCGGTAACCCACTCGCTGAACAGGCGAGGCAAAACAGCAAAGGGCCTGAGAAGCAGTTCAATCTCGGCTGGATCCCTTCTCCATTCAGTGTCAAGCTTGACTACCAGCCAGCCGAAGTGAAGATTGAAGCAACCGCCCAAAAACCGATCATTGATGCTCAAATCAATAGGATGAACCATACATACACACCAGGCAGTGTGGATGTAGAAATTCTACAAAAGAATGCGCTGGATATAGATTTCATCAATTTATCACTTCCCGCCAGAAGTCTCCCTCTTCATGCGCTGAAGGGGGAGACCCCAAAGGTAAGGGGGGGAGATGAATGGCGGTTGGCATAAGCCAAAGTAATCTTTTTACAAACATACATTCCCTGGTTAATAATAATGGGGTGAAACCAATGTTAGTAAACAAGCTTATAAATTTCGAATCTATCCAACGAAAGAACAACTAGTTCTCATCAATAAAACGATCGGCTGCTCCCGTTTTGTCTATAACTTCTTTTTAGGCAAACAAAATGAGAAAGATGCCTACTGGTATATCTGTGAAGAAATGAAGCAAAACGGCCAATTACCCTCTAATGAATGGAAAGGTTCTTTTCTGAATAAATACGCAACAATCAAAGAACTTCCAGCTTTAAAGAAAGAGTATTCTTTCCTAAAAGAAGTAGACAGTATTGCCTTACAGAAATCAGTCGAAAATTTAGCAGATTCCTATAGTCGATATTATAAAAAACAAAACAAGTCTCCACGTTTCAAATCGAAAAAGAATCCGGTCCAATCCTACACGACTAAACATACGAATGGAAATATCGGAATGATTGGAAACCAAATTAAATTGCCCAAACTCGGTTTCGTTCGTTTTGCTAAAAGCCGCGAGGTCGAAGGGCGAATCATCAATGCCACAATAAGGCGGAACCCTTCGGGTAAATATTTCATTTCTGTTTTAGCGGAAACCAATGTACCAGTATTTCCTAAAACGAATCGTTCGTGCGGTGTAGATCTTGGTTTGAAGAATTTTGCCATTCTTTCAGATGGTACGGTTTATCAAAACCCAAAATTCTTCCGGACGGTCGAAAAAAAATTGGCCAAAGCACAACGGATTCTTTCAAGGCGACAAGAAATAGCCTTGAATCAAAATAAACCATTGGCTGAAGCCAAAAACTATCAAAAACAAAAACGAAAAGTGGCCATCCTACACGAAAAAATTTTAAATGCCCGAATGGATTACTTACATAAAGTCTCAACCGAAATCATCAAAAACCACGATGTTATTGGAATGGAAGACTTGCAAGTGTCCAATATGATGAAAGATCACAAACTATCTAAAGTGATTAGTGAAGTATCTTGGTACCAATTCAAAAAAATGTTGGAATACAAAGCAAAATGGTATGGTAAACAAATCGTGACCGTATCTAAAACGTTTGCTTCCAGCCAATTGTGTTCTAGCTGCGGGTACCAAAATAAAGAAGTTAAACATTTGAATCTTCGTGAATGGGATTGTCCTTCTTGTTCTACTCACCACGATCGAGATATTAACGCAGGACTTAATCTAATGAATGAAGCCATAAGGCTTCTAACCGTAGGAATGACGGGGATAGCCTAATTAAAAATTGGCCGATAGGCTAATGTTCTTAGGAATCCCCCACTTCAATCAGACCATAAGGTCGATAAGTGGGGGGAGTTCAATTCCGGATGAGATAGGGAAGTGAAAACATAGATGATCATACAAACAAAATTTCATGGCGAAATCGAATTGGCAGAGAAAGAGATTTATGTATTTGAAAGCGGGATACCAGGATTTTTAGAAGAAAAACAGTTTTGCTTGCTAACTTTGGATGACACGCCCTTTTTCGTCCTCCAATCGACAGAAAAAAAACAGATTGCCTTCATTGTAACGAATCCTTTTGATGTGTTTCGTGATTATGAAGTGAAGCTTACGGATGAGGTATTATCTTCTTTAAACATAGAAACGGAACTGGAAGTCATTACGTTCGTCATATTAACGATCCAGGATCCTTTCAATGAAACGACGGCGAATCTTCAGGCCCCCATCATCATAAATAGTTCTAAAAAAACGGGCAAGCAATTTATCATGAATGCTAGTGAATACCGTACAAAGCATAGACTGTTTGAACCTCCAGTAGAACAGGGGGGGAAATGATGCTCGTATTGACCAGAAAACCAAATGAAGCGATCATGATTGGCGATGATATCGAAATTACGATCCTGTCCGTTGAAGGAGAACAAATCAAACTGGGGATCAATGCCCCTAAAAACGTGGATATCCATAGGAAGGAAGTCTACCTGTCCATCCTGCAGGAAAATAGTGAAGCTTCCAAAACAGAAACCAATCTTCTGGAAGATATAAATGAGTATTTCAAGAAAAAATCGTAATATCCGCTAAATATGTTTCCAAGCAGGTCGATATTAAATATACAACGATGGGCAGTGAAATAGGCGGCCGACTTATTCACTGCCGCCCATCGTAAACAACCACATGGACGTGGGGACTTAAGACTCAAGGAGGAAACATAAATGATTATCAATCACAATATCTCAGCTCTAAACACGCACCGTCAATTATCAAGTGCAACGAATGCACAATCCAAATCAATGGAGAAACTTGCATCGGGCATGCGCATCAACCGTGCAGGCGATGATGCTGCTGGTCTTGCAATCTCTGAAAAAATGCGTGGACAAATCCGCGGATTGGACCAAGCTTCCCGTAACTCACAAGATGCTATCTCTTTGATCCAAACAGCTGAAGGTGCATTAAACGAAACTACTGATATCCTTCAACGTATGCGTGAACTTGCTACTCAAGCATCAACGGATACTAATACAACTAGTGACCGTGGAGAAATCCAAAAGGAAATGGATTCTTTAACATCTGAAATCAACCGTATCGGTAATACAACTGAATTCAATACACAGAAATTATTGAATGGCTCAAAAGACTCTAATAATCCTGATGGTACAAGTGCAGGAGTTGCAGGTGTAGGTCTTCAATTCCAAATTGGAGCAAACGAGAACCAAAGTCTAACACTTGAAATTAAAGATATGCGTGCTGCTGCTCTTGGATTGACTGGTACTGCTAATGATCCAGGGTTCACGGCTGCTAATGGCGTAAGTGACGGTACTAATTCTACCGCTAGTGAAGCTGGACTAGATGTTTCTAGTGCTGCTAATGCATCAGCTGCAATCACAGCAATCCAAGGAGCAATTGATAACGTATCAGCTGAACGTTCTAAATTAGGTGCTAACCAAAACCGTTTAGAGCATACTATTAACAACCTAGGTACTTCTTCTGAAAACCTGACGGCTGCTGAATCACGTGTTCGTGATACAGATATGGCTAAAACAATGATGGAGCAAACTAAAAACTCTATCTTGGCGCAAGCTTCACAAGCAATGTTGGCTCAAGCAAATTCTGCACCTCAAGGAGTCTTACAACTTCTAAGGTAAATTTGAAGGGCGTTTTATCTAGTAATGGATAAAATTATGACTGGGTGAATTGCTGGAACTTCCTAAAGCTGCATCAACCACAACGTAACTGGAAACGGTAAGCGTGAAGGTCTGAAAATGGTGGAGATGACATAATGGATAATCAGCAGCCAAGCTCCTTTGAGGAAACTCTGGAGAAGGTTCAACGACTAGGATATACAGTCTAAGGCGAAGGCTATGACAATGAAATCCGTAGGGTGGCGGTAGCCATTCGAAGTGCCCAGCCCCTTATAACATAAGGGTGAAGATATAGTCTATTCTATGTTCGAAAGACATAGTCGCAAAGCAAGCGAGCCAACAGCCACAAGGAGTTTTACAACTTCTTCGTTAATTTTAGATTACTTGAAAGAGACTCTAGTTATACTAGGGTCTCTTTTGTATTTATGGAAAGAAAGAACCATGGGGAAAAGTAGAGTTAAGGATGGTGAAAATGAAAAGATCTAAAAAGAATGGAAGTTACATTGGTGATAGTAATTTTATGTACAGAGCTAATCATGAACAGCCAAAATTACAACTAGGAGGGAATCAGGACGGATAAAGACCAACAAGCACAGAAGAACTTATTCTAACAACATCTTAAAAGCGATCAAGGAACAGGTTCTTATTTTGGTCGAGATGGAAGTGAGGTTATGAAATGAAAAGGGGAGCACACAGCATACCACCCAAATTATCACGAGGTGGCGTTAGTTTTGTTTTTTAATTTCTTGCCATTTGTAAGTAACGGACCAATAACTTCTTTTTAGCATCTTTGCAATTTCATTTGTTGTAAAACCATTTTTTTTAAGTTGTCTTAGTAATTTAATTTCATCTGGAGAATAGGGTTTAGAGCGATCTGAACTGCTGGTAAGAATCGTGTAATCCGGATACTTAGATTTCCATCTGAGTATTTCTTTTTGATTTCGGAATTCCCAAGAGGTTTTATATAACATAGAAGGACAAGTTTTTGCTACAGGTTCGATTAGTTCGAGGAAACGAAAAGTTTCTTTAACAGAAGTAGTTTTTAGAATATATCCATATCCATCCTTACGAGAACTCAGCTTTAAGGATAAATGATATGTGGTAAATATATGTTCCTTTAGTTTCTCTAATTCGTCTTTAGGATAACATTGAAGGTAAAGATAAATATGCGGTGTGAGGTATATAATTTTTTTATTATGATTTACCCTGTATGAGATGCTTAATGAGCCATCATCCATGTATAGAATAGTTAGGAAATGTGGTAAAAGGCAATTTTCCAGTAATGTGAAAGGGAGATGTTTAGTTCCATCATTGCTGTAAAAGTGTGGGAATAAATTCGTAAATAATTCTAAAGAAGCGGAACGGACACATTGGCTTGCCGGAGTGATATACAATAATCCATCAAAAAAGGCAATTTTCCATTTTCGATAATCTTCCTGAGATGTGCCGTAGTGTTCCCGATAGCTATTGTTCTTTCTCCTGCTATTTTTATAAATTTTCGTGATTTCACCGTCACTTATAACGCTGGCATATAATATATTTTTCTGGATTTCAGTAAGATCAATCATGAAAACCTCCTTATATAGAGTGTAAGCTCTTCTTCTTAGTCCCATTTTATATTGTTATCCCCTCCAATATCAGAATGTTTGTTCTCTATTTAATAATAAATCCTTTGTAGGACACTGTAAAGTTCCGTTTTAGAACCGATATAAAAAGTAAAGATATCATAATTGGGGGCTTTTTAGATGTTGGAGAGTTTGTCCACGAATATTCTTTCCTCACAACTTAGAACAGCAATCTCGGAAGGAATCAGTTCATATTATCAGCGGGATATGAATACGCTTGCCTATTCGGAACGAAGTGTGGAATCTACTGATGAGCCTTCAAAAGAAAAGGTGCAGGAAGTTGTGGATAGTTTGAACACTTTCCTGGATCCAATACATACGGCCGTTCGTTTTGAATATCATGAGAAGTTGAATGAGTACTATGTCAAGGTTGTGGATGATGTAACGGATGAGACGATTCGGGAGATCCCACCTAAGAAGTTATTGGATTTCTATGCGGCAATGACGGAGTTTGTCGGAATCATGGTGGATGAAAAAATATAGGCGGGTGATCAATTTTGGTACGAATCAGTGGTTTAGCAAGCGGAATGGACATTGATGAATTAGTTAAGAGCATGATGCAGGCAGAACGAGTGCCATTGGATAAATTAACACAGAAAAAGCAGTATTCCGAGTGGCAACGGGATGATTACCGCTTGATAAATACATCTTTATCAGAATTGGATACGCTCATTCGTGATGGAATAGGGAAGCAGTCTTCCTTTATTAAAAAGAAGGTGTCGGTATCGAATCCAGATGCTGTATCAGTGAGAAATGTGAATTCGACCAGTGATTTTTCCGGGAATATACAAGTGAATGGACTTGCCAAAGCAGCTACCATGACAAGTACGGAAAAATCAGCTGTTACTGACCCCAAAAAGAAATTATCGGAATTGGGTTTCACGACACCACAAGATATTACGATACTGGCCATCAATAAAGACGGCGGTTTTGATACGGAAGTAAAAGATGGAGCAACAGTGGAAAAACCGTACACGCTTACCCTTAATGCGGACGATACGTTAGAGAGTGTTATAAATAAAATTAATGCTAACTCGGGAGTGACTCTATTTTTCGATGAAACGTCCCAGAAATTTTCCATCACTGCTAAAAATACCGGTGATGTTAAAGATCGAGCTGAAATTGAATTGGGAGGCACCGGAGATTTTTTTGCTACGTTAAAAATGAGCAGTAACAATGAAGGAACTGGCGGCTCAAAAGGGGGAAATGCGTCGATTGTTTTTAATGAATTGGAAATTTCCCGGCCTTCGAATACTTTTCAGATTAATGGAGCGGAAATAACGATAAAGCAGAAAACGACGGATACCGTCACATTCTCATCAACAACTGATGTGGATGCTATCTTGGATACAATCACACAGTTTGTGAATAAATACAATGAAATCATTAAAAAGGTTCAAGATAAAACGGGTGAAGCGAAATATCGCTCCTTTACCCCGCTTACCTCTGAGCAAAAGAAGGCAATGACAGAGGACGAAGTGAAGCAGTGGGAAGAAAAAGCGAAGAGCGGAACGTTAAAAAGCGATTCGACATTAAAAAGTCTTCTGACCACAATGAGGTCATCTCTATACACCTCGGTGGATGGGATCGCAGGAAAAAGCAATCTCAGCAGTTTGGGAATCACCACGACCAAGAATTACTTGGAGGGCGGTAAATTAACGATTGATGAGGACAAGCTCCGGGCAGCCATTAGTGAGGATCCCAATGCGATTTATGATATGTTCATGGCCAATGGAACGGAAAAGAGCGACAAAGGTCTCGCGCGCCGGTTAAGGGATGATATAGAATCATCCATGAAGGTCATTACTGAAAAAGCAGGAAAAGCAGGATTTGTTAACAACACTTTTACAATCGGGAAATTGGTCAATGGATTGGATACGAAGATTTCAGCATTTGAAGCAAAGTTAACTAAACTGGAAACACGCTATTACAACCAGTTCACGGCGATGGAAAAAGCGATTCAAAAGGCAAACAGCCAAAGTGCATCGTTGGCTTCTTATTTTAGTTAAGGTAAGGCGGAAAGGAAGTTAAATATGGCGATAAATAATCCATATCAATCATATCAGCAAAATTCAGTCAATACAGCATCACCGGGAGAGCTTACATTAATGCTTTATAATGGCTGCTTGAAGTTCATCATGGTTGGGAAGAAAGCCATTGAAGCTGGTAATATCGAAGCGAAGAATACGAACATCATTAAGGCTCAAAATATTATCCATGAATTGATGGTAACGCTGAATATGGATGCGGAAGTATCCAAAGATATGATGAGTCTGTATGATTTCATGAACCGGCGTCTGGTAGAAGCAAATATCAAAAATGATGTTGCTGCTTTGGAAGAGGTGGAGGTACTTGTTACTGAGTTCCGGAATACTTGGAAGGAAGTAATTCTGATCAATCGGAAAAAACAATTTACCCAAAGCGGTCAAGTGTAATGGTGATTCGAACCTTTCATGATTTGACTGCTGAATTACTTGCCGTTCTGGAAGATCGCACGATTACAGAACGTGATGATAAAATAGAAAGGGTCACACAGCTGATTGATCAGCGAGATGGACTTCTTTCTCGAATCAAACTGCCTTTAACTGTTGAAGAGCAGCAGTTGGGCCGTGCAACCGTGTTGCTTAACCAACAGGTCGATCACTTGCTGAAGCTTCAAAAGCAGGAGATACAGCGGGATATCCAGGAAATAAATAAGAAGAAACAATCATCTAATAAATACACGAACCCGTATGAGAGTCTATCAGTGGATGGCATGTTCTACGATAAAAGAAATTGATTACCCAACCGTTTGGACTCCAAATGGTTTTTATGTTAATTATTTTTAAATTTTCTGTAAATAATATAGGCTTAATTTTTTCTTTATGGCATAGCATTTGATATAATGAAGCTAGGGCAGACATCAACCCTTTCCAAACCTTCCGACAATTGTTTCATTATTTCGACATATTTCATGATGTGTTTCTAAAGGAAACCGGAGGGGTATTGTAGAATCTAACTGTATAGTCTTAATTTAAGGAGGACTCACTTTATGAATTACAACGTACGCGGTGAAAACATTGAGGTAACTCCAGCAATTCGAGAATACGTCGAAAAGAAAATTGGCAAGTTAGAACGATATTTTAACAATACACCAGATGCAAATGTGTTAGTGAATTTAAAAGTGAACAATAATACATCAAAGGTCGAAGTGACGATTCCTATGCAGAATTTGGTTCTTCGTGCTGAAGAGGAAAATGCGGATATGTATGCTGCCATTGACTTGATCAATGATAAGCTTGAACGCCAAATTCGTAAACATAAAACGAAGGTCAATCGTAAATTCCGGAACAATCTATCGACTACACCCGATGCATTCGCCTTCAATACGGAAGTTGACGAAGTGGTGGATGAATTCGAAGACGATAATGATATTGAAGTGGTCCGCAATAAGCGCTTTGATTTAAAGCCGATGGACAGTGAAGAAGCGATTTTACAAATGAATATGCTTGGTCACAGTTTCTTCGTTTACACGAATGCGGATACTAATACAACGAACGTAGTGTACCGCCGAAAAGATGGACGCTATGGATTGATTGAACCTAGTTAAATATTAATCTAAGATCAAAAGCACAGCCCCTGGGTTGTGCTTTTTTAATGCATGTTGATAGAATTCGTTGGCTGTTGGATTTACTAGAAAAGTTAAAAAAATGATTGCTTCTTTTGTTCTCTAAAGAATACAAATTTATTAAAAATCCATTTTAAAGAACGGTTTTGTTCTTCATTAAGATAAATAGTTAGTATTACCTATTTAATCACCCCAATCTTTTGAACTATACCCGAATTGTTAGTTCTTTAAAAAGAACAAATAGTTATTTATAAAAAACAATTTGATCAAGGTGCAGAGGGGTTGGATTACTTGTATCGAAAGAATTGCCATACATGCCATAGGGATTCTTTTAGCAGTGCGGAATATGGAAAGTGGCTTTGCCCGACCTGCGGTGAGGACTTAACTGCGCAAAAAGCACTGGATGCACTTACAATTGAGAGAATCAATACACCCCAACGAAATATTAAGAAGAGTAATATTTACTATTATACAAAAAAACGAAATTGAATTAGTCTATGATAAATCACCAGAACTTCAAATTTTCTTAATATTGTAATATTTTGTCGGATAAAAGTTTTTGCATTTATGTGGATTACCGACATAAAATAGCAATATATGGAGTGGGTATCCGTTATAATATGATTATAAGTAATGTATTTGGTAATAAATACCACGACAAAGGCAAACTTATTGAAAGATGAGGGCGCAAAGGCACAGGTCTAAGGTCTTTGTGACTATGATGGCTGGTCTGCCTGAAATACAAAGAGTATTTTAGGAGGTAGAAGAGGTGGCTAATGTGAAAATGGATCAAGAATGGGTGAAATTGATTTCAGAAGCAAGAAGCTTGGGGTTCAAAAAAGAGGAAATCAGTGCTTTTTTTAAACGGGAAACCCTTGAGGTAACATTTGAGAAGAACGATGGAAATTAGGTTCCGAACAAGATCGAGAACATCCCTATAAACAGTGGTTCGATTCATTAGCTGTTTATAGGGTTTATTCTTCCTTGAGATTCTAGTGAGTCTAGCTTATTCAAACTTTATTCTCAGGATTATGTAGGTAAACTAGTGCACTACCACTCTACTCTTCTTTATCTTTTCTCCATTTATTAAACTCGATGAATTCCCTGAATTGTTGTTTTGAAACACCCGAATTCATAGCTTCCTCAACGATTTTCATCCAGTCAGTGTCCAAGGTTTCCTTATTTGGTGCATCATAAAGCAGGGCATCAACAGGAATGTTAAGTACGGCGGAGATTTTTTCAAGAAATTGAATAGAAGGATTCGTTTGTAAGTTCCGCTCGAGCGAACTTAAATAAGACTTTGCCACACCCGCTTTATCGGCAAGTTCAGTCATCGACATTTTTTTTTCTTCTCGCAGTTTTTTTACACGTTCACCAATCATCAATACCACCTCGAAACATGATCTATTTATCTTCCGCTATTAAGTTTCAGTAGCCCACCTTATCATTCAAAACATGAAGCCTGTAAGGTTGGATTACCTTGACATGCTATCTCTAGAGAGGACACAGCATCTAGTGATGGAAGGTTATGGATAATTCTCATTTGCATATGGAATAGTGGGGAGTTTGCAACATATTTTTTATACTTCCTTCTATTTTAACAGTTTTACTCCTCATTTATCCATTGTTTTTCGCAAGAATTGAATTCAGGTCTATACCAGGGAAGTGACATGAAGTTGTACCTCTAGGATAGAAGTGGTAAAATTAAGCGTGCATTAGTAATAATAGAAGATGTGTTTCTTCTTACTTATATGAATTTTGTCATTGAACGATCATTACCATAATAGAGGAGCGTTATTGAATGCTTAATATATTAAATAAAGTTTTTGATCCGAATAAGCGAGAAATCAAACGTTTGGAAAAAATCGCTGATCAGGTTGAAGCGCTGGCTGATGAGACGGCTGCGTTATCGGATGAACAGTTGCGTGCCAAAACGGGTGAGTTTAAAGAGCGTTATCAAAATGGCGAAACCGTTGATGATTTGCTTGTTGAGGCTTTTGCAGTTGCGCGTGAAGGGGCAAAGCGTGCTCTGGGCTTATACCCTTACCGTGTTCAAATCATGGGTGGGGCATCCCTTCATGATGGAAATATCTCCGAGATGAAAACAGGGGAAGGTAAAACCTTAACATCTACCATGCCGGTTTATTTAAACGCGCTTACCGGTAAAGGTGTACATGTCGTTACTGTCAATGAATACTTGGCACACCGTGATGCCACCGAGATGGGTGTATTGTATGATTTCCTTGGTTTGACCGTCGGATTGAATTTGAACAGTCATTCCAAAGAAGAAAAGCAAGAGGCGTACAATGCGGACATTACGTACAGCACGAATAATGAGTTAGGATTTGATTACCTTCGTGACAATATGGTGTTATATAAAGAACAAATGGTACAGCGCCCGCTGCACTTTGCTGTTATTGATGAGGTCGATTCGATTTTGATCGATGAGGCGAGAACGCCATTGATCATTTCCGGTTCCGCACAAAAATCGGCTCAGCTTTATATCCAGGCCAATGCGTTTGTGAGAACCTTAAAAAAAGAAACGGACTACACATATGATGAAAAGACAAAAGGTGTTCAGCTGACTGAAGATGGGATGAATCGAGCTGAAAAAGCGTTTAATATCGATAATTTGTTCGATATTAATCACGTTACTTTGAATCATCATATCAATCAGGCGTTAAAGGCGCATGTTTCCATGCATTTAGATGTGGATTATGTGGTCCAGGAAGGCGAGATAGTCATCGTTGACCAATTCACTGGCCGTTTGATGAAAGGCCGCCGTTACAGTGAAGGTCTCCACCAGGCGATCGAGGCGAAAGAAGGACTTGAAATTCAAAATGAAAGCATGACGCTTGCGACGATCACATTCCAGAACTATTTCAGGATGTATGAAAAACTTTCAGGTATGACCGGTACAGCGAAAACGGAAGAAGAAGAATTCCGCAATATTTATAATATGAATGTCATTGCGATCCCGACAAACAGGAATATCGTCAGGGATGACAGGGCAGATCTTATATACGCGACAACTGATGGGAAATTCAAGGCTGTTGTGGAAGACATCGCCGAACGTTATACAAAGGGTCAGCCAGTGCTTGTCGGTACGGTTGCCATCGAAACATCTGAAGTCATATCTGCTTATTTATCCAAAAAAGGAATCCCTCACGATGTTTTGAATGCCAAGAACCATGAGCGTGAAGCGGAAATCATTGCGAATGCAGGTAATCAAGGTTCAGTTACGATTGCTACGAACATGGCAGGGCGCGGTACGGATATCAAGCTTGGTGAAGGTGTCAAGGAGCTTGGAGGCCTTGCTGTCATCGGCACGGAACGTCATGAAAGCAGGCGTATAGATAACCAGCTTCGTGGTCGGTCAGGCCGTCAGGGAGACCCAGGGGTCACTCAATTCTATTTATCAATGGAAGATGAATTGATGCGCCGCTTCGGTTCGGATAACATGAAAAACATGATGGCACGCCTTGGAATGGATGATTCCCAGCCAATTCAAAGTAAAATGGTGACAAGGGCCGTTGAATCTGCACAGAAACGGGTCGAAGGCAATAACTTCGATTCACGTAAGCAATTGCTGCAGTATGATGATGTTCTCCGTCAACAACGGGAAATTATATATAAACAGCGTTTCGATGTCATGGAAAGTGAGAACTTACGTGAAATCGTCGAAACGATGATTACGGCATCCATCCAGCGAAATGTTGTCGCGTTTGCACCAATGGGCGATGAGGAAGGCTGGAATTTACAAGGCCTTGTCGATTACCTGAATGGTAACCTATTCAATGAAGGTTCAATCACTGTAGCTGATTTGGAAGGGAAAAATGAATCGGAATTGGTTGATTTCATTTTAGCAAAAGTGAAAGAAAGCTATGACCAAAAAGAAGAAGAGCTATCTGAAGAACAAATGCGTGAATTCGAAAAAGTAATCGTTCTTCGTGCAGTCGATAGTAAGTGGATGGACCATATTGATGCAATGGAGCAATTGCGCCAAGGGATCCACCTTCGTGCTTATGGCCAGATCGATCCGTTACGTGAATATCAATCAGAAGGTTTCGCAATGTTTGAAGCCATGATTGCTTCAATGGAAGATGAAGTCGCCAAATACATCATGAAGGCTGAAATTCGCAACAATTTGGAGCGTAAGGAAGTCATAAAAGGACAAGCGGTCAATCCGAAGGAAGAAGACGGGGGAAAAGTGAAAAAAGCCCCTGCCCGTAAAAAGGAAGACGTTGGCCGAAACGCTTTATGCCCGTGCGGCAGCGGAAAAAAATATAAGAATTGCCATGGCAATTTAGGCTAAAGTTAGGTGTATAATGATTATGGGACGGTTAAGTGTAAGGCTTGCCGCCTCTTTTCATGTTTAGTTTGCATAAAGCAATATATTTGCATATAGTTTGAAGAGGTTTATTTGTGTAATGAAGCGAATCCTTCTTCAGGGATTTTTTTAACATACTTAATGAGGTGAAGAGAAATGGAATTAGCAGAAATAAGAAATGAACTTGAACGGACAGCGCAACGATTAACGGACTTTAGGGGGTCTCTTTGACTTAGATGAAAAAGAGGCACGAATCGCACAGCTTGAAAATGAGATGACACATCCCGATTTTTGGAATGATCAGCAAAAAGCACAAACTGTCATCAATGAAACGAATGCTTTGAAAGAACAAGTCAATCAATTGTCCGATCTGAATGAATCATATGAAAATCTGGATTTGACATATGAATTAGTGAAAGAGGAGAATGATCAAGAACTTTTGGCTGAGCTGGAAGAAGAAATCACGGTTCTTTCACAAAAGATGAATGACTTTGAACTTCAACTTTTACTAAGTGAAGAATATGACTCGAAAAATGCCATTCTTGAACTGCATCCTGGTGCAGGCGGAACGGAGTCCCAGGATTGGGGTTCCATGTTGCTGCGTATGTATACCAGATGGGGTGAAAAAAGAGGCTTTAAAGTGGAAACCCTTGATTACCTTCCAGGTGATGAAGCTGGAATCAAGAGTGTCACTTTAATTTTCAAAGGCCATAACGCCTATGGTTATTTGAAAGCGGAAAAAGGAGTACACCGTCTTGTCCGGATTTCTCCTTTCGATTCTTCAGGGAGACGCCATACTTCATTCGTTTCATGTGAAGTCATGCCGGAATTCGATGAAACGATTAATATAGAAATCCGCACGGAAGATTTGAAAGTCGATACGTACCGGGCAAGTGGTGCAGGCGGTCAGCATATCAATACAACTGACTCGGCAGTCCGGATCACCCATATACCTACGAACACCGTGGTAACGTGCCAAAACGAGAGATCTCAAATCAAAAACAAGGCCCAAGCCATGAATATGCTAAAAGCCAAATTGTATCAACGTGAAATTGAACAGCAACAAGCGGATTTGGATGAAATCCGTGGTGAGCAAAAGGAAATTGGCTGGGGAAGCCAAATTCGTTCTTATGTTTTCCATCCGTATTCCATGGTTAAAGATCACCGTACTAGTGCCGAGACCGGAAACTTGGGAGCAGTCATGGATGGAGATATCGATATGTTCATTGATGCGTACTTGCGTTCAAAATTATAAGATCAGCCAGTCGGACCGGTTTCCCGGTCCGGCTTTTTTATGTTTTCCTTTTTAATGAATCTTCTGGCTGACATTTACAGGATTGAAAAGGGATGCTCTACCTCGTTCGGCCAATACTAGATAATAATGATGGTTCGAGGAGACTTATGCAAAATGAAGAAAAGATACCGGGAGCGGAAGCACCCTTTAATTCAAAAGTTAATGGAGTATGGATTGGTGATTGTCGGTTCGGCCATAATTGCCATTGGTTTTAATGTATTCTTACTGCCTAACCAGGTCGCATCTGGCGGGGTCAGCGGGATTAGCACGATACTGGATTCAACCCTCGGTTGGGAGCCGGCCTATGTACTTTGGGGTTTTAATATCCCTTTGTTCATAGCGGGGCTTATTATCCTTGGAAGACATTTCGGAGCCAAAAGCCTGATTGGAACCTTATTTTTGCCTTTAGTGGTATTTCTGACAAAGGATTGGGATGCATGGACGAATGATGCATTGCTTGGTTCGATTTGCGGGGGGATGATGGTCGGACTGGGGCTGGGGATCGTCTTTCGCGGAAAGGGTTCCACAGGGGGGACCGATTTAGCGGCACAGATTTTCCATAAGTATACCCATCTGTCATTAGGGACCTGTGTGGCTGTCATTGATGGAATCATCGTTTTAAGTGCTGCCATTGTTTTTGATATTGAAAAAGGGCTTTATGCATTAATAGGATTATATGTGACAAGCAAGACGATCGACCTCGTCCAGATTGGATTGAACCGGTCCAAGATGTCACTAATTATCACGAATAAAGAAATGGAAGTAAGGGATGCTATCATACATGAGCTGGACCGGGGCGTAACAGGCATATCCGGGTATGGCGGCTATACGGATGATACTCGTCCAATTTTGATGTGCGTAATAGACCAGTCGGAATTCACCAAATTGAAACAATTGGTGAAACTCGTTGACCCTAAAGCGTTTGTAATTGTAATGGACGCATCGGAGGTACTCGGGGAGGGTTTTAAACTGGATTGAAATTGGTATAATGTTCTTGTGCTGGTATAAATCAGAGGGGGTAAATTCAATGAAAAAGAAATGGTTAGCCTTAGTTTTGGGTACTTCTTTGACCTTGGCTGCATGCGGTGGAAACGATGATGCTGCAGATAAAGAGCCTGCAGGTGAAAATAATGAAACGACTACGGCAGGTGCTGGTGATGCCGCAAAAATTTATGAAAACAAATGTTCAAGTTGTCATGCAGTGAATCTTGAAGGCGGCGTTGGACCGAATTTAACGAAGGTCGGTTCGAAGCTATCGAAAGCAGACATCGAAAAAGTCATTGCTAATGGCCAAGGTGGAATGCCAAAAGGAATAATCCAGGGTAAGGAAGCGAGCATGGTCGCTGAATGGCTTGCTGGACATAAGTAATGATTAATGAAACGTTCTGCTTAGCAGGACGTTTCATTTAGCCTCCATTAAACCTCGAAAAAACTCACATTTAACCCCTTATCAAGCAATCAAATCTTAGAATTATTACATAGATGTTGATATATGTCTAACTGAAATGAAACTGTAATATTTTTTATGCTTAATTTGACAAAATATGATGTTATAATGTTCCTGTGCTCAAGTAAGAGAGATTCCTGTCAGATTTCAATGAAAATTGTCGAAAAAGCTGTAGGTACATAGTGATAATCCAAGCAAATTAGGTGGTTTTAGAATGATAGAAATGATAGATGTGAAAAAGACATATCCAAATGGCGTAATTGCCATTAATGGAATCAATGTGAAAATAAAGGCAGGCGAGTTCGTTTATGTAGTGGGTCCGAGCGGTGCCGGAAAATCGACCTTCATCAAAATGATGTATAGGGAAGAAAAGCCTACAAGCGGTAATATCTTGGTCAATGGCCTTAGCCTGCCAAGTATCCGCAATTCGAAAGTTCCTCTATTCCGCCGTAATATCGGTATGGTATTCCAAGATTTTAAACTCCTTCAAACATTCACTGTATATGAAAATGTTGCTTTTGCCATGGAAGTTATTGAAAAGGAACCAGAAGAAATCAAAAAGAGAGTCATGGAAGTCCTTGATCTGGTAGGCATTAAACATAAAGCAAGAATGCTGCCTTCCGAGTTATCTGGTGGGGAACAGCAAAGGGTTGCAATAGCCCGTTCGATCGTCAATGATCCTAAGGTAGTCATAGCCGACGAGCCTACAGGTAATCTTGATCCCGAAACATCATGGGAAATCATGAACATATTTGAAGAAATTAATAAACGCGGAACTACACTTGTCATGGCCACTCATAATAGGGACATCGTCAACAATATTAAACGACGTGTCATTGCCATTGAAAGTGGAAAAATAGTTCGCGATGAACATCGAGGTGATTACGGATATGAAATTTAGAACATTGCTCCGTCACTTCCGTGAAAGTTTTAAAAATATTGGCCGTAATGGATGGATGACGTTTGCTTCAGTCAGTGCAGTAACGGTCACTCTAACATTGGTTGGCGTCTTTTTAGTGCTCATGATGAATTTAAATCATATCGCGGGAAATGTGGAGAAAGATGTCGAAGTTCGTGCACATATTGATAATGCGGCGAATGATGACGATATAAAAGCTATCGGTAAGCAAATTACGGAGATGGACGGCATTGAATCAGTGATTTTCTCTCCTAAAGATGAAGAGCTTACTAATTTAATAGATGATTTAGGAGATAATGGTGAGGCTTTTAAACCATTTGAACAAGATAACCCATTAAGGGACGTTTATGTTATCAAAACGAAATCTCCGCAAGATGTCATCAAGGTGGCAAAAAAAATCGAAGGTTTTGAGTATATCCAAAGTGTTAAATATGGACAAGGCTACGTCGAGAAACTATTCAGCTTTGTTAATATTGCTAGAAACATAGGGATCGTTCTTATTGTAGGTTTACTATTTACTGCAATGTTCCTGATTTCGAATACGATTAAAATTACCATTGTAGCTAGAAGAAAAGAAATTGAGATCATGAGATTGGTAGGAGCAACGAATACGTTCATCCGTTGGCCATTCTTCTTGGAAGGACTCTGGTTGGGAGTCCTCGGTTCCATCATTCCCATAGGTCTGGTTGCAGTACTCTACTACAATCTTTATAAATATGCAGCACCGCAGATTACGTTCAAATTCATAGATTTCCTGCCAGCAAATCCGTTTATTTATCAAGTTTCAGCCATCCTCATCGTAATTGGTGCCGTTATCGGGATATGGGGCAGCTTGATGTCCGTCAGGAAGTTCTTGAAAGTATAAAAGTGTATGTTTACTCGAAAGCCAAAAGAAGCCGGATATAAATAGAGAGACGTTACAAGGCAAGGATGTAACGGGTTGAAAGGGGAAATGAAACGTTGAAAAAAAATATCATTGCCATGAATGCCTCCATTATGATCGGGTTGGGAAGCATTTTAGCGGCACCTTCGGTTTATGCCGAGTCGATCTCGAACTTAGAAAAACAGAAAGAATCGATCCAGGAAAAACGTTCGGGTGTTGAATCGAATATTTCCGAAACGGAGAAGAAAATCGATAACCTGCAAGATAAGCAAATGACAGCAGAAGAACAAATCGCTGCTATTGAAGCGAAAATTGCAGAGTCCGCAAAAAAAATCGATGCTAAAAATGCTGAAATTACACAAACGAAAAAAGAAATCGAGGCATTGAAAGAAGAGATTAAAGTATTAAAAGAGCGGATCGCCAAACGTAATGAAGTATTGAAAGAAAGGGCACTTTCTTTCCAGGAGACTGGCGGGGACGTGAACTACCTTGAAGTATTATTCGGATCATCCAGTTTTGGAGATTTAGTTGACCGTGTCGGAGCTGTAGCGACAATTGCTGAAGCCGACCGGGATATTTTAAAAGAGCATGAGCTGGATAAAAAGGATCTGGAAGAAAAGCAAAAAGCTGTTGAAACGAAGCTTGCCAGTTTAGAAGTGGCAAAAGCTGAACTATTGGAAATTCAAAAGCAACAAAAACAGCAGAAGCAAGAAAAGGATGCATTGGTTAAGAAATTAAAGCAACAAACTAAAAAACATGAAGATGAGAAGATGGGTCTAGAGGAAGAGAAAGCGAATCTTGCTGCTCAAGAAAAAGCCATCAAATCAGCCATCAGCTTAGAGCATCAACGTCTTGCCGAATTGGAAGCAGCTCGTAAAAAAGCGGCAGCCGAAGCGAAAAAACGTGCAGAGCAAGAAGCGGCACAAGCGGCAGCCCAAGCAGCCCAAGCAGCATCACAAACATCCGAATCAAAAAAACAATCGTCCTCTTCAGGATATAGTGCAAAAAGCAACAGTTCATCATCATCATCACCTTCACACTCATCGTCTAATGTAAGCTCAGTGCCAGCTGTATCATCGGGTACTTTCACTAGACCAAGTGCAGGATATGTATCTTCAACAATGGGTGAACGTTGGAATAAACAGCATGCCGGCATCGATATCGCTGCTAGTGGAACGGTTCCAGTTGTAGCGGCAGCGGACGGAGTCGTAAGCCGTTCTTACTTCTCAAGTTCATACGGTAACGTCGTCTTCGTTACCCATTCAATCGGCGGTCAGCAATGGACTACTGTGTATGCACACTTAAGCTCTAGACAAGCAAGCGAAGGTGCTGTTGTTGCCAAAGGTCAACAAATTGGCATCATGGGTAACACAGGACATTCATACGGTCAGCATTTACACTTTGAGCTACATAAAGGCCCATGGAATTATAGCAAGTCAAATGCTGTTAATCCATTAAACTATATAAATATTTAATACCCAATATATCAATGGAAAAACAGACAAGGATAAATTCCTTGTCTGTTTTTTTGTGTGGTGTCACCATTTTCTATATGCATATTCTTTCATATCCCCTCATATAGTGAAATACATATCAGGTCAGAAATGGGGATAAATATGGTCAAAAAATGGGTACTTCCTCTAGCAATCGTCATGTCACTAGCCATTGGAGCAGTGGGGGGCATATATTGGACAAGCCTTCCGGCCAAGAATGAAGCAAAGGATGAAGGCCAAGCAATATTAAAGGATAAGGAATGGGCAAAGGTGGAACAAGCTTACGGTTTGATCGTAAGTCAGTATGTAGAACAGGTGGATGGTTCCAACCTGGTAGAGGGTGCCATCCAAGGCATGCTGTCTGCGCTGAAAGATCCTTATTCCGTATATATGGACAAGGATACCGCTAAGCAGTTCAACGAAACCCTGGACTCATCTTTTGAAGGGATAGGGACTGAAATTGGAATGGAAGATGGTAAGGTCATAATTGTTTCTCCCTACAAAGATTCGCCTGCTGAAAAAGCTGGATTAAAGCCGAAAGATCAAATCCTTAAGGTGAATGGTGAGAGTGTAGAAGGTTTGGATCTATATGAAACACGCCTGAAAATCCGCGGCAAAAAAGGGTCACCCGTCAAAATGGAAATAAAGCGGGCAGGGGTGAATAATTCACTTGAATTCAATATGGTGCGTGCCGAAATTCCATTGGATACCGTATTTTCATCAATTAAGGAAGTCGCCGGAGAACAAATCGGTTATATCGAGTTGACCACATTCTCGGAAAATACTGCGAGTGATTTCAAAAAGCAGATGAAGGAGCTGGAAAAGAAGGGAATCAAGGGCTTGGTCATAGATGTACGCGGCAACCCAGGTGGCCTTCTTTCTAGTGTGGAAACGATTCTTGGAGAGTTTATCACAAAAGACAAGCCCTATTTGCAAATTGCGGAAAGAACGGGGGAAACACAATCGTTTTTTACAAGCCTTAAGAAAGCGAAAAGTTATCCCATTGCCGTCTTGACGGATAAAGGCAGCGCCTCAGCTTCGGAAATCCTTGCCGGCGCGATGCAAGAGGCTGGAGGCTATCCATTGGTCGGCGAGAAGACCTTCGGGAAAGGGACAGTACAGCAAGCTGTTCCTATGGGTGATGGCAGTAAGATTAAACTTACGTTATATAAGTGGCTGACGCCTTCAGGGAACTGGATCCATAAAAAAGGGATCGAACCGACAATTAAAGTAAAACAGCCGGATTATTTTGGTGCCCATCAGCTGGCCATTGAGAAGGTCTTGCAGCGGGATATGAATGATGAACAAATCCAGTATGCCCAAAGCATTCTGAAAGGACTTGGATTTGAACCGGGTCGTGAGGATGGATATTATGATTGGAGTACAGAAATCGCAGTAAAAGCATTCCAAAAACAATTTGGCCTGAAAGTGACGGGTAAGCTGGACGCTAAAACCGCAGCACATTTGGAATCCGTCATTCTGGAAAAAATCCAGGATGAAGATAATGATATTCAGTTACGCACGGCTTTGAATTATTTAGTGAAATAACTCGATGGCACCGTTCCCCTTTGGGGCGGTGTTTTTTGCATTTGATCGAGCCCCGTCTGCGAACATGAAGGCAGTATAGAAGAAACTTAAGGGAATGCTACTTTTTCTGCATCTTAATAGGCATGAAGGTTACATTTTTGATAGAATAGGAGGTAACTGACCAGAACGAGATTTTACAAAATTTTGATTACTTTTGAGGATGGTGGAAAGAAATTGACAACGGATTGGCTGATTGCATGCTTAATGGGATTAGGAAAACTCTTCCTTCATCCTTTGCTTTATGTTTCGATTGCCTATTGTTTATTCATCGGCTATCTTCGCGTTAAACGGGAACGCCATGATTTTAATACGAAGATCTACAGTTTTTCCATGGAGCTGCGTTCGATGTTACCTCAAGGATTGGTATGGGGATTGATCCTTTCCTTCCTCACGCTGGCTACTGGACTCGCCATTCCTTTGGCGGCGCTGTTCATCATGTTAGTGGTTACGGTTTTGTCCATGCTATCCATGAAAAAGAGGTTTGTTTCCCCCGTTTATACAGTGGGGCTCACCTTCTTTATCCTTTTCTTTTTATATGATAGAGATATCAAGCTGACGTTATTTCAGGATGCTTTTAATCAGCTGGATCGGTCCGTATATCCGACACTTGTCATTTTAATAGGGTTATTACTGATTGTTGAAGGGTTTTTGATTGTTGGCAATGGAAGTAAAAAGGTCTCTCCTCAGTTGGAGGTATCCAGGAGGGGGCAGCCGATAGGTGTGTATGTTTCACAGCGAATCTGGCTAATTCCCATGTTCGTTTTGATTCCTGGAGGACAACTTCCGATGCCTTTCGAATGGTATCCGGTTTTTTCAATCGGGGATATGTCCCTGTCGCCGATCGTACTGCCCATTTTAATCGGCTTTAAGCAAAAAGTTCAAGGGACGCTCCCGGAACTGGCCATTAGGGCGCAAGGCAAAAAGGTAGGGGCATTGGGATTTGTGATTACGCTATTGGCGGCAGTTGGTTACTGGTACCCTCCATTGGCAATAATAACGGCCGTTTTAGCAATCCTCGGTCGTGAATTCCTGCATTATTCCCAAAAGGCAATGGATCAAAAGCTTCCTTTTTATTTTTCGAAAAGTAAGCTGGGTGTCCAGATTTTAGGCGTTATCCCTCAATCTCCGGCAGATAAAATGGGGTTGCTAAAAGGCGAGGTCATTTCGAAAATAAATGGGGTCGTCGTCAGGGAAGAAGAAGAGTTATACAGGGCGCTCCAAATAAACAGGGCACATTGCAAGCTTGAGGTCATCGATAATAATGAACAGATTCGTTTTGTGCAAAGAGCTCTTTTTGACGGGGAGCATTACGAATTGGGCATCTTGTTCGTTGATGATCAATTGAAGGAAAGCGGACAAGTGGGTTAATGACATATTAATATAAAATAAAAGGCCTTTCTCGAATTATATCGAGAAAGGCCTTTTTCAGCAGGATTTTAAACCTGTGTTATTACTTTTCAAGCATTATTTTTTCTATATCATCTAGCATTTTGTTAGCTGCAATAACACCGCCAGCCGTATTCCAAAATGCGTCATTAACCTCATATGCATTTCCTTTTTTCACTGCATCTAGGTTTTTCCAAAGAGGATCATTTGTCATTTCTTTTGCTGTACTTAGGGCTTGTTTGTCACCTTCAGGTGCGTATGTGAAGTAGAAAATAATATCTCCATCCATTTTAGGTATAACTTCTTTTCCTACCTCAATAGCAAAGTTTCCAAGTTTATTATCTGCAGTAAATAGTTCTTTCTGCTGCTCTGCACGTTTAAATCCTAATTGATCCAAAATTGCTCCAGAGAATGTATCTGTGTAATAAATACGTGTTGTTCCAGCCATAAAACGAACTACAGAAACTTCTTGATTTACCTTATCGCCCAGTTTAGTTTTTACATCTTCTGTGTGGGCATCGAATTCAGCAATTACATCGTTTCCTTTTTCTTCAAGGTTTAATGCTTTTGCATATAATTTAAAGTTTCCTTTCCAATCTGCATTAAGTGTTTCTGAAAAAACAGTAGGAGCAATGGCACTTAATTTGTCATATACGGCTTCCTGGCGAATTTTAGTACCGATAATTAAATCAGGTTTTAATGCTGCAATTTTCTCTAAGTTTACCTCATGCTCAACACCAACAACTTCAACGCCATCCATATCTTCTTTAATATGATCGTACCAAGGATCTCCAGTCCAAGATTGAGCAGCTCCAACTGGTTTTACTCCTAAAGCTAGTAATGCTTCTGTACCTTCATTTGTAAGAACGACGACTCTTTCAGGTTGTTTTTCTAATTTTGTAGTTCCCATTGCATGCTCAATTGTATAGCTTGTATCTTCTTTTTTGTCATCAACCTTGTTTCCTTCTGCTTGATCATTCGAACTTCCGCAAGCTGCTAGTAGGAAGACTGCAAATAAAGAAATAATAGTAAAAAGTGATCTAATCTTAAACATCTTATGTATCCCTCCAAATTTAGAGCAAATGATAATCATTCGCACTTACCTGCATCATCATAAAATGAATATACTTTTCTGTCAATATATAATTGAAAATGATTCTCAAATTCATTGACATATACAAATTTGACGGCGAGCATTACGAATTAGGCATACTGTTTGTTGACGATCAATTGAAAGAAAGTGGACAAGCAGGGTAATTGTGATTTTTCATAATCACTTGGAATACTGTCGTAATTCCAAGCTAATAATTTTTTTCGGACCTATTATTCTTGATGTGATCGTTATAGAAGTAAATAGTTGCCGAGACGATTTCATGTAGGCTAATAATAATTACAATATACTTTTATTTCGATGAAGAGACAAAACCTCAATTGAAATGAATTTGAAAAAATGAAACGGCCTTTCTCGATTTATATATCGAGAAAGGCCGTTTCTTAGTATGAATATTACTTTTCAAGCATGATTTTTTCTATATCATCTAGCATTTTATTAGCTGCAATTACGCCGCCAGCTGTATTCCAAGTAGCGTCGCTAACCTCATAAGCTTTTCCATTTTTAACTGCGTCAAGGTTTTTCCAAAGTGGATCATTGGTCCATTCTTTTGCAGTGCTTAGGGCTTGTTTGTCCCCTTCAGGAGCGTATGTGAAATAGAAGAGAATATCTCCATCCATTTTAGGGATGACTTCTTTCCCTACCTCAATGGCAAGGTTACCTAATTTATTATCTGCAGTGAATAGTTCCTTCTGTTGTTCTGCACGTTTAAATCCTAATTGATCGAAAATCACTCCAGAGAATGAATCTGTGTAATAAATACGAGTAGTTCCAGC
The DNA here is from genome assembly GCF_002243645.1 of Peribacillus simplex NBRC 15720 = DSM 1321. Classification (NCBI taxonomy): domain Bacteria; kingdom Bacillati; phylum Bacillota; class Bacilli; order Caryophanales; family Bacillaceae; genus Peribacillus; species Peribacillus simplex. Next base: position 2,893,029 of record NZ_CP017704.1, read on the forward strand.
CATGAAACGAACAATGGAAACTTCTTGATTTACTTTATCACCCAATTTAGCTTTAAGATCTTCTGTGTGTTTATCGAATTCTGCAATTACATCGTTACCTTTTTCTTCAAGGTTCAAGGCTTTTGCATATAGTTTAAAGTTTTCTTTCCAATCTCCTCTTAGCGTTTCCGATAAAACGGTAGGGGCGATTGCATTTAATTTATCATATACAGCTTCTTGGCGTATCTTGCTTCCGATAATCAAGTCAGGCTTCAGTGATGCGATTTTCTCTAAGTTAACTTCATGTTCAACACCAACAACTTCGACCCCATCCATATCATCTTTAATATGGTCGTACCAAGGGTCACCAAGCCATGATTGAACGGCACCAACAGGTTTAATTCCTAAAGCAAGCAATGCTTCAGTGCCTTCATTTGTTAGAACGACCACTCTTTTAGGTGTTTCTTTCAACTCGGCAGTACCCATGGCATGCTCAATTGTGTAGCTTTTCTCTTCTTTCTTGTCTTCAGCTTTATTTTCGGCTTTATCATCCGAATTCCCGCAAGCTGCTAGAAGGAAGACTGCAAATATTGTAAAAATCGTTAATAATGACTTAAATCTAAACATCTATGTATCCCTCCCAATTTTCCGGCAAATGATAATCATTCGCACTTAACAGCACCATCATAAAATGAATATACTTTTCTGTCAATATATAATTGAAAATGATTCTCAAATTCGTTGACATAATCCTGTTTACGCCAGTACAATTGAATTAAATGATGATATACAAACGTGATTGGAAAGGTAACTGGATATGTTATTAAAAAATTCATGGCAGAAATGGATGGGGCTGTTCATTACCATTCTTTTGCTGCTGTTTTTACTGTGCTCAAGCATTGTATACGGTTATACAGATACAACCTGGAAAATGGCCATCGATGCTTTTACCCATTTCAATGGGACGAATGAACACATTGTCATTCAATCAGTCAGACTTCCGCGTGCCTTGATTGCTTCGGCAATTGGTGCAAGTTTAGCCATCTCGGGGGTTTTGATGCAAACGCTAACTAAAAACCCCCTCGCCTCTCCAGATATATTCGGGGTCAACGCCGGGGCGGGATTGGCGGTGGTCACTGGGGTCACCGTTTTTGGGATAAGTAATCTTCAAGTATTCACATGGCTGTCATTCATAGGGGCGGCCATAGCCGCGATAAGCATATATATGATTGGAAGCATGGGACGCGGCGGCTTGACACCGATGAAGCTGACATTGGCTGGTGCAGCCATGACGGCCATGGTAGCTTCACTTACACAAGGTCTTCTTGTTTCTAATGAGGCCCTTTTAGACCAAGTCCTATTCTGGCTTGCCGGATCCGTTTCCGGCAGAAGTCTGGACAATTTAGTTGCTGTCCTGCCTTATCTTGTCGTAGGTTGGGGCCTTGCCTTGATCATGTCCGGTAAAATGAATGTTTTGTCCATGGGTGAAGATGTTGCAAAAGGTCTTGGACTGAATATAGTATTCCTTAAACTGGTTCTGGGGCTGGCAATCATCCTGCTCGCTGGCGGATCAGTAGCGGTTGCGGGTCCGATTGGCTTTATAGGAATCGTCGTTCCGCATCTTACCCGTTCTATAGTAGGCATCGATCATCGCTGGTTGATTCCGTTCTCCGGACTTTTCGGGGCGGTGCTTTTGATTGCAGCCGACGTCATATCCAGGTATATCCTGATGCCTCAAGAAGTTCCGGTTGGAGTCATGACAGCCATAATCGGGACCCCATTCTTTATTTATATAGCCAGAAAGGGGTTCAGCGGTCGATGAAGTCATATAAGAGCTTTCGTTTGTTTAATGAAAAAATTTCATTCTTGATGGATAAAAAAGCTATGATCGTGATTTTTATATTATTTTTAGTCACTTCACTAGTGTTTGTGATTAGTACTGGATTGGGTGAAATGAATATAAATCCGTTAAGTGTCCTCCAAGTCCTTTTCGGAGGGGGGACGGAGAGTGATCGGCTTATCATCCAATCTTTCCGTCTGCCTAGAATAATTGTTGCCCTGTTGGTAGGGATGGGCCTTGCTGTAGCTGGAGGAATCCTTCAAGGGATGATTCGAAATCCACTTGCTTCGCCTGATATCTTGGGGATAACAGGAGGAGCGACTGTAGCGGTCGTTGGATTCTTGGCCATTTTTAGCGATAAGAATCATTCTTTAACAGTGAGCATCAATTGGCTGCCGTTAGCTGCATTCATTGGGGCGACAGTCGTGGCCTTTCTTGTTTATTCCTTAGCCTGGAAAAATGGAGTTCCCCCGATAAGACTTGTGTTGATCGGGATTGGGGTGATGGCTTTAATGAAGGCACTCACTACGATAATGATGATTCTTGGCCCCGTCTATCAAGCGAGCCAGGCAAACCTTTGGATCACGGGGTCAGTGTCTAACTCCACCTGGAATAATATCGCTGTACTGGCACCATGGACGATTCTATTCCTGTTAATCGCCTTCCTGTATGCCAGAAATATTAATTTACAGGAGCTAGGCGATGACCTTGCAACGGGGCTTGGGGGACATGTCCAAAAACAGCGGTTTACGTTATTGATGATCAGTACGGCCTTGATTGGTGGTTCTACCGCTTTTGCTGGAGGAATAGGATTTGTGGGATTAATGGCACCACACATGGCCAGAAGGCTGGTTGGTTCGAGTTTTGGAGTGTTACTGCCCACTTCAGCTTTGCTTGGTGGCATCCTGGTTATGGTGGCGGATTTGATTGGGCGGACCTTATTCTCACCTTTGGAAATACCGGCTGGCGTCTTCACAGCGAGCATCGGGGCACCATACTTCATTTATTTACTATATAAAACGAGGAATTCATAAATCCGGTAAATGTAGAAAGAAGCAGCCATCCTAGGGATGGCTGCTTCTTCTTTTCATTAAGCTTCTTTAGCTGCTTCGATTTCAATGGTAAGCGTGATTTGATCGCCGATCAGTACGCCGCCTGTTTCTAATGCCGCGTTATAGGTAAGGCCATAATCACTGCGTTTTACTTTCCCTTTTCCGCTAAATCCTGCTTTTTCATTTCCCCATGGATCTTTCCCTTGGCCTTCGAAGGTGATGCTGAAAGTTTCTTCTTGTGTGATTCCATTAAGAGTCACATTTCCAGTTACATCGTATTCATCTTCATTCGTTTTCACGATTTTTGTTGATTTGAATGTTAATGTAGGATTTTTTTCTACATCAAAAAAGTCAGCGGAACGCAAGTGATTATCCCGATCTGCATTCCGTGTGTCAATACTGGCCACATCAACGGTAAAATCGATTTCAGCAGTTGTTAGATCCGATGGGTTTGCTAAAATGCTTGCTTCGAACTTATTAAAACTTCCTTTTACTTTAGCGATCATCATATGTTTTACGGAAAATTCAATAGCACTGTGAGTCGGGTCGACTGTCCATTTTGTATTTGTCATGTTTATTCCTCCTAATTAATAATCTTGAATTTATATATCTTTAATTTGAGATATCTTAACTTAATGTAATTATAAGAGGTGGAAGCAATAGTGTCAACTGAAAGTTTTCCTTAATTTAGAAAATATGAAAAACCCTGTGTATTTATGGGGCACAGGGTTTTTTCTTATGTAGAAGTTTAAAGCTGACTAACTATATTAATTGGCATGTTCTTTCTCTTCCTGATTGGTCACTTTACTCGGCCAAAATGCATGGCGGCCAAGTAGGGCGGTGATCGCAGGAACAAGGAACGGGCGCACAATGAATGTATCCATTAACACACCAAGAGCAGTAATGAGCCCGAATTGAACCAATACTTGAATCGGAAGTGTGGCAAGAACGGAAAAAGTGGCTGCCAAGATTATTCCGGCGGATGTGATGACACCGCTAGTTTCGGCAACGCCTTTTCTGATGGCCTGCTTGATGGGCATTGTTTCTTTCTTACGCCAAATGCTTGAAACCATGAAAATGTTATAATCTTCTCCAAGTGCAACCAGGAATACAAAAGAATAAAGTGGAATTGTCCCCTCTATGGCATCGACACCCATGAAATAGTGCAGGATTATCCAACCTAAGCCCATAGCTGCAAAGAATGAGAGAATGACTGTCCCCATTAAATACACCATCGCTGTCACAGATCGCAAGTAGGCTAAAAGGAGCAAGGAAATCAGGACGATGATGATCGGGATGATCATGAATTCATCGGATTTTACGGTATCCCTTTTATCGAATTGCGTCGCAGTTTGCCCGCCAATCCAAACCTTTTCATCGACGGAAGATATATTGGCGGCCTTCAATTCTTTCTCCGCCATTGTGCGGATTTCCGGAATGGAATCAATGGCATCGATATCATATGGGTTGATGTTGAATGTGACCTCATAGGATTGCAGATCTTTATTGGATTTACTTGTGACTGGATCGGCAACACTTTCAACAATATTCATCCCCTCTAATGCCGGCGCTAAATCGATATCTTCCCCATCCGTATCGACAACCACTTTGGCCGGTGCCAGTTCGCCAGGTGAGTACGAGTCGGAAATGACAGAATAGCCTTCACGGGAGTTCATATCTTCAGGGAAGGAAGAGAGAATATCATATGAATATTTTATTTGTGAAGAATATCCAGCTAAAACACTGAAAATGATCAGGCATGTAAGAATGACGGTCCATGGCTTGGTTGTGACGATATGTCCAATCCAGTTACCGATGCGTCCTTCTTTATGCTTTTTGACGGCTTTTCCCTTTTTCCTTGCCCGTGCTTCTTCCATTTCTGGTGTACGCGGAACGATTGGGAAGAACGAAGCCCTTCCGAATACAGAAAGCAATGCCGGTACAAGTGTTAAAGCTGCCAGTATCATGATTAAAATGGACAAGCTGAATGGTACAGCGAAACGGTGGTAGGCTCCGTATTTGGCTACAAGCAATGTTAGCAGGGAGATGACGATCGTAAGGCCGCTCATCGCAATGGCGCCTGATGAATCTTTAAATGCGGCGATCATGGCTTTCCGTTTGCTTTCATGATTTCTTAATTCACTTCTGTAGTGAGAAATTAAAAATAGACAATAATCCGTTCCGGCACCGAATAATAATACGGTCATGATTGAAATGGCCTGTGAATCGACTGTAATCCAACCATGATCTGCCATGAATCCAAGGATCGGGCTCGTGACAATATAGGCGAAGCCAACTCCGATTAGAGGAATGATGGCTAAAAGCGGGGAGCGGTAAATGAGTAATAACACGACAAGTACAAGTATTACTGTCGCTAATAGCAATTTGAAATCTGCACCTGAAAATAAACCCGTTGCATCGACGGATATCCCTACAGGACCTGTCACTCGAAGGGATAATTCATCTGAATCCGTCGAGACCTTGAATGGGTCCGATCCAATGTGTTCCGATACGGCTTCATTAATGCTCTCAAGATTTTTTTCGAGAATTTCAGTCTCGGTCTTTTCTTTAAAGAAAAGCGGCTGTACGAAAGTCGTTCCATCTTCTGAAACCGATTCTTGAAGAGCAGGCAACGGAATTTCATGGAGCGGCGGTAAAAAAGATTGCTGTGTCAATGGTCTATCTGTCAGTTCTTTGGAAAGGTACTGGATTTCGGCCAAGTCGGCTTCTGTCAGTCCACCTTCCCGATGCCATGTAAGTAGGGCAGGTAATCCAGAGGAGTTAGGAAACTCTTCTTTAATAAGTTCATCAGCCACGACTGAAGGTGAGTCTTCAGGCAAGTCTGCGGCATTATTTACTGTTCGATCATTAACGGCAGGCAATGTGAAGGTTAATGCGATTGCTGCAATTATCCACACAGCAATGACAACCCAACGACTGGTTTTTCCGGTCATCATCCTGCCAAGTCTTCCTAATATTGATTCGTCCAATGAAGGCACCCCGCTTTTTGAATTATTTATCCTTAGTTCATTATAATGGAGTGCTGTTGACATATACAAAAATGGGTATGCTTACTCCATGTTTCTACTAGAAGCTTCAAGTTGTTAATGGCATGAGGGGAAAAGTACTTATTTAACTAATTTCAATTAAATTTGAAGATTGAAGAGTGAAATATAGGGAATAGGGGAAAGTATGGTATGGCTTTTATTAACAGAGGAGGGATTTTTTTGTCCGATAAATCCAAAAAACCAAATGATGAATCGAAAGAAACATTAACGAACAGGCAAGGGCACCCGGTAACGAATAACCAGAGTCTTAGAACTGTAGGGAACAGAGGACCTAGTACACTTGAGAACTATGATTTTCTGGAAAAGATCAGCCACTTCGATAGGGAGCGTATCCCTGAACGGGTTGTGCATGCCCGTGGTGCAGGTGCACATGGTTATTTCGTTCCGACCGGTAAAGCGGGGGACGAGCCGACTTCAAAATATACGAGAGCGAAGGTTTTTCAGGAAGAAGGTAAAAAAACCCCGGTATTCGTGAGATTTTCATCCGTTATTCATGGAGGGACGTCCCCGGAAACGTTACGTGATCCCAGGGGATTTGCCGTCAAATTTTATACGGAAGATGGAAACTGGGATCTTGTAGGAAATAACCTGAAAATTTTCTTTATCCGAGATGCCATGAAATTCCCGGATTTGATTCATGCCTTCAAACCGGATCCGGTCACGAATATTCAGGACGGCAGGAGGATTTTCGATTTTTGCTCGAGTTCGCCTGAAACATTCCATATGGTTACCTTTGTGTTTTCCCCATGGGGCATTCCAGCTAACTACCGCATGATGCAAGGATCAGGGGTCAATACTTATAAATGGGTGAATGAGGAAGGGAAAGCCGTGCTTGTCAAGTATCACTGGGAACCGAAACAAGGGATCAAGAACCTGACACAGCAAGAGGCAAATGAAATTCAAGCTACGAATTTCAATCATGCCACACAGGATCTATATGAAGCGATTGAACGCGGGGACTATCCTGAATGGGATCTCAACGTACAGATCATGAGTGATGATGATCATCCTGAGTTGGATTTTGATCCGCTGGATGATACGAAGATCTGGCCGAAAGATGAGTTCCCATGGCTGCATGTCGGTACGATGGTATTGAATAAAAACCCTGAAGACTATTTCACTGAAGTCGAACAGGCTGCATTCGGCACGGGTGTCCTAGTGGATGGACTGGACTTTTCTGATGACAAGATGTTACAGGGACGTACATTCTCTTATTCCGATACACAACGTCACCGTGTTGGCGCGAATTATCTGCAATTGCCAATTAATGCTCCAAAGAAACCAACAGCCACGAATCAGACTGGCGGACAGATGCAATATGAAGTTGGCAGAGGCAGTCAAAGCCCGCACATCAACTACGAACCATCAACCGTCGGCGGCTTGAAAGAAGCCAAGCAGACGGGCAAGGAGTATACACCTATGGTGGAAGGGAAGCTTGTTCGTGAGACAATCGATCGCCAGAACAATACGAAACAGGCTGGTGAAACATTCCGTGAATTCGAGGATTGGGAAAAAGACGATTTAATTTCCAATTTAGTGGCGGCATTGGCTCCTGCCGACAAGCGCATTCAGGAAAAAATGATAGCACTTGCCGAAGAAGCCGATGAAGAGTATGGCCGCAGATTGAAAGAGGGACTGGCCACGGCTTCTGAACATACGGACTCTTCAAAACCTTTGGGTGGGACGGATAACCCTGAGGACGCCGTTAAAAAAGGACATGAAGCGGATCCATATTGATTGGAGTGAAAAGAAGCAAACTTCCCTTTAAAGGGGTTTGCCTCTTTTTTTTAATGGGCATAATTGATGGATGTGTGGAATGTTCTCCTGATGATGCCTTGAAAATCAAGTGGGAAATTGATTGGCAAAAAACCTCATAATCATTTAAACTGAAACTACTCTATTTTTCTCTTATAAAGGAGATGAAAAAATGATTAAAATTCTTTCTGCCCTTTTCCTTCCTTGTCTACTTGTCATGCTATTTTCAAGAGTCACCTATAACAATGTCGTAGGCCTTGTTTTAACTGTTGCCTTGATTACAGCTTCCGCATATAAAGGTTATACGCATACAAACTTATTGATCATCGTCGATGCCTTATCCCTGACAGTGGGATTTTGGTTATCAAAAAGAATGATGAAACGTACATCCAAGAGCGCCTGACACTAAAGGTGCTTTTTTTGTACTCAAACGTGTCATTCCCCTCAACACATCATGAAGTCCGTAACCTAAAAATAGAATGGATGTTCGCTTATTACTGGTTTGTTTTAAGGCTATTGTGGTAGAATGTGTATATATGCTTTATTAAACCGGAATAAATAGAAGGGATATAGGCATGTCCCGTTTTCATATAAAAATATTTCAATAGGAGGCTATGCTTGGTGAAGGATAAGTTTGAGTTAGTCTCAAAATACTCTCCTCAAGGAGATCAACCGGCAGCAATTGAAATGCTGGTCGAAGGGATTAAGGAAGGCAAGGAAATGCAGACGTTATTGGGTGCAACGGGGACAGGGAAAACGTTCACCGTTTCCAATGTGATCCAAAGAATCAATAAACCGACTCTTGTCATTGCCCACAATAAAACGTTGGCAGGGCAGCTTTACAGTGAGTTCAAAGAGTTCTTCCCTAATAATGCCGTTGAATACTTCGTTAGCTATTATGATTATTACCAGCCAGAAGCTTATGTTCCATCCACGGATACCTTCATCGAAAAAGATGCAAGCATCAATGATGAAATCGATAAACTGCGTCACTCGGCAACTTCGTCTTTGTTCGAAAGGAAAGATGTCATCATCATTGCCAGTGTTTCGTGCATATATGGACTCGGTTCTCCTGAAGAGTACCGGGAGATGGTTGTTTCCCTCCGAACAGGCATGGAAATAGAACGGAATGCCTTGCTGCACAGACTCGTGGATATTCAATATGAGAGGAATGATATTGCTTTCCAAAGGGGGACTTTCCGCGTTCGCGGCGACGTGGTCGAAATTTTCCCGGCCTCACGTGATGAACATTGCGTACGGGTGGAGTTTTTCGGGGATGAGATTGACCGTATCCGTGAAGTCGATGCCCTGACTGGTGAAATTACTGGTGAACGTGAACATATCGCCATTTTCCCGGCTTCCCACTTCGTAACCCGCGAAGAGAAAATGCGGATAGCCATTCAAAATATCGAAACGGAATTGGAAGAGCGATTGAAGGAATTAAGGGAAGATGAAAAACTCCTTGAAGCACAGCGCTTGGAGCAGCGGACCCGTTATGATTTGGAAATGATGCGGGAAATGGGCTTTTGTTCAGGGATCGAGAACTATTCCCGCCATTTAACCCTTCGTCCCTCAGGTGCGACACCATACACTTTAATAGATTACTTTCCAGAGGACTTCCTATTGGTCGTGGATGAATCACACGTAACCCTTTCGCAAATCCGCGGAATGTTCAATGGCGATCAGGCGCGTAAGCAAGTGCTAGTCGATCATGGCTTCCGTCTGCCGTCTGCAAAAGATAACCGCCCGCTAAGATTTGAAGAATTTGAAAAAAAGGTCCATCAATCCATATTCGTTTCGGCAACTCCGGGACCATATGAACTCGAACATACGCCAGAAATGGTTCAGCAGATCATCCGTCCTACCGGATTGCTGGATCCGACGGTAGAAGTGAGGCCTATTGAAGGGCAGATAGATGACTTGATCGGTGAAATACATGAGCGCGTCAAAAAGAACGAGCGTGTGCTCATTACGACCTTGACGAAAAAGATGTCTGAAGATTTAACTGATTATTTAAAGGAAATCGGCATTAAGGTCCAATATCTTCATTCGGAAGTGAAGACCTTGGAAAGGATAGAAATCATTCGGGAACTTCGAATGGGCAAATATGATGTACTCGTTGGAATCAATCTTTTAAGGGAAGGCCTGGATATTCCGGAAGTGTCGTTAGTGACCATTCTGGATGCCGATAAAGAAGGGTTCCTTCGCTCGGAACGTTCGCTTATTCAAACGATGGGCCGTGCAGCCCGTAATTCCAACGGCCACGTCATCATGTATGCAGACCGCATCACGAATTCGATGGAACTTGCCATCAATGAAACGAGCCGGCGTCGTGAAATCCAGGGAAATTATAATAAAGAGCATGGAATAATGCCTCAAACCATTCAAAAGGATATCCGTGACTCCATAAGGGCGACTCATGTAGCCGAAGAAAGCGAAGAGTATAAGGAAGACCTTGCACCAAGCCTCGCGAAGCTTCCTAAAAAAGAGCGTTTAAAAGTGATGGCAAGCATGGAAAAAGAAATGAAAGAAGCGGCAAAGGCACTGGACTTCGAGCGAGCTGCCGAGCTGCGTGATTTATTACTAGAGTTAAAAGCGGAAGGGTGACGAAACATGGCAATGGATAAAATTGTGATAAAAGGTGCCAGGGCCAACAATTTAAAGAATATTGATATCACGATACCGAGAGACAAACTTGTTGTGCTGACCGGATTATCGGGATCTGGAAAGTCTTCCTTGGCTTTTGATACGATTTATGCAGAAGGGCAAAGACGTTATGTAGAATCACTTTCCGCTTATGCCCGTCAATTCTTAGGCCAAGTGGATAAACCGGATGTCGATGCGATTGAAGGTTTGTCACCAGCCATTTCCATAGACCAGAAAACGACCAGTCGAAATCCTCGTTCAACCGTAGGGACTGTTACGGAGATCTATGATTATTTAAGGCTGTTATTTGCACGGGTCGGAAGACCGACCTGTCCGATCCATAATATTGAAATCACCTCACAAACGATTGAGCAAATGGTGGACCGCATTCTTGATTACCCTGAGCGAACCAAGCTTCAGGTATTGGCACCGCTTGTCTCAGGCAGAAAAGGGACACATGCAAAAGTTTTGGAGGAAGTTAAGAAACAAGGATATGTCCGCATTCGTGTGAACGGGGAAATGCATGATCTCAGTGAGGAGATCACTCTCGAAAAAAATAAAAAACATTCGATTGAAGTCATCATAGACCGGATCGTCATTAAAGAGGGTATCATGGCTAGGCTTGCAGATTCATTGGAAAGTGCTTTGCAGCTTGGCGAAGGCAAAGTCATCATTGACGTCATGGGTGAGGAAGAGCTGCTGTTCAGTGAACATCATGCTTGTCCATACTGCGGATTTTCTATTGAAGAGTTAGAGCCGAGAATGTTTTCCTTCAATAGCCCGTTTGGGGCCTGCCCTGATTGTGATGGCTTGGGGGCGAGGCTTGAGGTGGACCGTGATCTGGTCATCCCGAATCAGGATTTAAGCCTCCGTCAACATGCGATTGCGCCATGGGAGCCGACGAGTTCTCAATATTACCCGCAGCTCCTTGAAGCGGTAGCCAACCATTATGGGATAGATATGGATGTGCCCGTTAAAGATTTACCGGAAGAGAAAATGGATAAGGTCTTGCTTGGTTCAGGTAAAGATAAGATATATTTCCGTTATAAAAACGATTTTGGAAGAGTGCAAGAAGGATATATTCCTTTTGAAGGTGTTTTAAGAAACATCGAAAGGCGCTTCAAGGAGACGAGTTCAGACTATATTCGTGAGCAAATGCAGAAATATATGTCAGAACATCACTGTCCAACCTGTAAGGGTCATCGATTGAAAAAAGAGAGTCTTTCCGTGCTCATTCAAGGGGTCCATATAAGTGAAACGACAGCTTTATCAGTGGAAGATGCGTTAGTATTTTTCGATGAGCTTGATTTGACTGAAAAGGAAGCTGCAATTGCGAAATTGATTTTACGTGAAATTCGTGAGCGGCTTGGTTTCCTGGCTAATGTAGGTTTGGAATATTTGACGTTGAGCAGGGCAGCGGGAACATTATCAGGCGGTGAAGCGCAGCGAATACGATTGGCGACGCAGATCGGTTCCCGATTGACGGGAGTCCTCTATATCTTGGATGAACCTTCAATAGGGCTGCATCAGAGGGATAACGATCGATTAATCGAAACATTGAAGAATATGCGCGAAATCGGGAACACCCTGATTGTTGTCGAGCACGATGAAGATACGATGATTGCTGCGGATTATTTGATCGATGTTGGTCCTGGAGCAGGAGCACATGGAGGAGAAATCGTGGCCGCTGGTACTCCGGAAGAGGTCATGAATAATCCTAAATCCTTAACGGGCCAATATTTAGCAGGGAAGAAATTCATTCCATTGCCATTGGAACGCCGGAAAAATGATGGTCGTGTAATTGAGATAAAAGGTGCCAAGGAAAATAATTTGAAAAACGTTAATGTGAAATTCCCACTTGGGGTCTTTACAGCCGTTACAGGAGTCTCTGGATCAGGGAAAAGTACATTAGTGAATGAGATCCTCCATAAATCATTGGCTCAAAAGCTGAATCGGGCAAAAGCCAGACCAGGCGATTTCCGTGAGATCAAGGGTATTGAGCATTTAGATAAAGTCATTGATATTGACCAATCACCGATCGGCAGAACCCCACGGTCGAATCCAGCTACCTATACGGGTGTATTCGATGATGTTCGTGACGTGTTTGCCTCGACTAATGAAGCGAAAATCCGCGGTTATAAAAAAGGAAGGTTCAGTTTCAATGTGAAGGGCGGCCGCTGTGAAGCATGCCGTGGTGATGGCATTATCAAGATTGAAATGCATTTTCTCCCTGATGTCTATGTCCCGTGTGAAATCTGTCATGGGAAACGTTATAACCGTGAAACTCTTGAAGTGAAATATAAAGGGAAAAACATTTCCGACATTCTCGATATGACAGTTGAGGAAGGCGTTAGTTTCTTTGAAAATATCCCAAAAATCAAACGGAAGCTACAAACGATTTTTGACGTTGGTTTGGGTTATATCAAGCTTGGACAGCCTGCTACCACTTTATCAGGCGGTGAAGCACAAAGGGTGAAACTTGCTTCTGAATTGCATCGTCGTTCCACTGGGCGCTCCTTTTATATCTTGGATGAACCAACAACCGGACTTCATGTCCACGATATAGCAAGGCTGCTCCAGGTTCTGCAGCGGCTGGTTGACAATGGGGATACAGTTTTGGTGATCGAGCATAATCTGGATGTCATCAAGACGGCGGACCATATTATTGACCTGGGACCGGAAGGCGGAGATAAGGGCGGTACGATCGTCACTTATGGAACACCTGAAAAAATATGTGAAGTTTCCGAATCGTATACGGGAAAATACTTAAAACCTGTACTTACCCGTGATCAAATTCGCATGGAAAATTGGATTGAAGAAAAAGAAACTGAGCATGAACATGCTTAAAAGAACAAGCCATCAGGCTTGTTTTTTTGTAGAAAAATGACGGTGTGCATTTAATCAATCATTTGATTAAAGAGTAGGAAAACAAGATATTTCCGGGGAAATCATACATCTTCCTGTTCGGAAATTGTCATTTCCCTTTGTCGAATGATGGGAAAAACGGTATTTATGAAACTTTTTAGATATCTAGGCGTATGTATGAATAAAATGATAGAAGAAAGCGAGGAATGTTCATGCAGGAGGAAAGAAAGAAGATTTTAGAAATGATTCAGGATGGAAAGTTATCAGCGGAAGAAGCCATGGGCCTATTGGAAGAATTAGATAAAGCCAGTCAGGAAAGTGAAGCTAAAGAGCAGAAATTGCAAAATGAATTATCGACGGTAGTCGTGGATAAGAAAAGCGAAGGAAGCACTCAGGATACGTTTAAGAAGAATATCCAGTCATCGAAAGAAAAGATTATTGATTTCGTTGAAAGTGCTTTTAAGAAAATCAAAGAAACGGACCTAGATTTCAATTTCGGGAAATCTGTGGAGGTCAGTCATATTTTCCAGCATGATCATGATTTCCTGAATGTTGTTGATGTAGATATAGCAAATGGGAAAATAAAAATCGCCGCATGGGACCATAATGATGTCCGGGTTGAATGCCAAGCTAAGGTATACCGTGTGGAAGATATAGAAGAAGCCAGGAGAAACTTTTTAGAAGAGGTCGATTTTACGATTGAAAATGGAAAATTGAAGTTCAAGGTTCGTGAAAAATCCATAAAGGTTGATACGATCATGTACATTCCAAGGAAGGAATATGAGGACATTCATGTAAGGATGTTCAATGGAGCAATCACGACTGAATCATTGAAATCAGAGAACCTTAAAGCGAAAACGGCGAATGGTGCCATTCATATCATGCAGGGTACGGGTGAATCGTGTGAGCTTGAAACAGGTAATGGGTTGATCACCATTTCAGATACCAACTTTAATGACTTGGAAGCCGAGACCCTGAATGGACCGATTAATGCCGATGGGTACTTCAAGAAATTGGATGTCCAAACTTTCAATGGGGAAATCATCTGTACGAATTCAGGGATGGATTGCGATTCGATCCATGCTAAGTCAGTCACTGGAAAAGTCCAGCTGACCCTGCCACCAGGTAAGGCGATCGAAGGAGAGTTGAAATCAAATTTAGGAAGCTTTAATGTTACTTTGGAAGGGATGACCATCATCGAAGAGAAAAGTGATGTGGTTCAGAAGGTCCTTAAGTTTAAGACGGTTAAAGAAGAGGTTCCTGTGCTTCATGTCTTTGCAGAAACCAAGACTGCAGCGATAACGGTTTCCTGATGAAGAAGAAAGCCCGCTGATATAACTGGCGGGCTAGACTGTAGGCAAACTCGATGGAAAACGAGTTTGCCTACATTTTTTTTATGGTTTGTACAATTTGGATGTTGATTTCCGCCCCCTTTTGTCTGCAAGGTGAGCCCACCAATTTTTGGGGATGAAACAAGCGAAAGGATTCTGAAGTATTGTATGTTCCTCTCATCTCTTTCCTATTCACAGGGACCTTCCCACTGCCGTCATCCGGTTGGAGTGAATAAAAAAACAATAAATCGATAATGCTTTGTTTGGTTATTAACAGAAAAATGCTAAAATAGAAAAAGTATCTCAAAAAATAGCATCGCTCCAAAAGGAGGAAAGATATATGGCAAAAGTCCGTACAAAGGATATAGTAGAAGCGTTCGGTCTAGAACTTATCAGTGGGGAAGAAGGAATTAACCGACCAATCGTAACGAGTGATTTATCTCGTCCCGGACTTGAAATAGCCGGTTTTTTTGATTATTATCCCGCGGATAGAGTACAGCTTTTAGGTATGACGGAGATGTCCTTTTTTAATCGGTTGAATGAACCGGATCGAATACAGAGGATGGAAGAGTTATGCAGGGACTTTACTCCAGGCATCATCATTACGCGTGGTCAGGAAGTGCCGATAGAGTTGATCGAAGCTTCTGAGCGGGAATCGGTTCCTGTGATGAGATCTAGTATGAAGACAACAAGGTTATACAGCCGTCTGACCAATTTCCTTGAAAGCAGGTTGGCACCAACCACTGCTGTTCATGGTGTATTGGTGGATATCTATGGGTTAGGGGTGTTGATCACCGGGAAAAGCGGAGTCGGTAAAAGTGAGACAGCCTTGGAATTAGTGAAACGGGGTCATCGTCTCGTAGCCGATGATTGCGTCGAAATCAGGCAGGAAGACCAAGATACGCTAGTCGGGAATGCACCGGATTTAATCGAACATCTTCTTGAAATAAGAGGATTGGGAATCATTAATGTAATGACACTTTTTGGAGCTGGTGCAGTTCGGAGCAATAAAAAGATCTCAATCGTCATCAATCTGGAACTATGGGAAAAAAACAAGCAGTATGACCGGGTTGGTCTTGATGAAGAAAAAATGAAAATCATCGATACGGAAGTGACGAAAATTACCGTTCCTGTCCGTCCAGGGCGAAATTTAGCCGTTATCATTGAAGTGGCAGCCATGAATTACCGCCTGAAACGAATGGGAGTAAATGCTGCAGAACAGTTTTCAGATCGCTTGAACCATGCCATTGCAGATCCGGAACATGATGAATTTTAAAAGGTTATAGGAAATGAGGGGACAAAATGGAACAAGGAATACAGCCGCTGAATCCAATAGCGATAGATCTAGGCCCCATCCAGGTACATTGGTATGGACTAATCATCGGGTTCGGTGTGTTATTGGGTCTTATTATCGCTTTAAGGGAATCTGAGCGAAGAGGTCTTGATAAGGAAATATTTACGGATATGATTTTGTTTGCTGTCCCAATCGCGATCATTAGTGCCCGTATTTATTATGTGATCTTCCAATGGGAGTACTATTCACAAAACCCGGGGGATATCATAAAAATATGGAATGGCGGAATTGCCATACATGGTGCGTTGATTGGATCGGTGCTGACTGCAATCGTCTTTGCCAAGGTCAAAAAAGTCTCATTCTGGAAGCTGGCGGATATTGCTGCACCGAGCTTATTGTTGGGGCAGGCGATTGGCCGTTGGGGTAATTTCATGAATCAGGAAGCGCATGGGGGAGAAATAACAAGGTCATTCCTGGAAAATATGCATTTGCCTGAATTCATCATTAATCAAATGTACATAAATGGTGCGTATTATCACCCAACCTTTTTGTATGAATCGATTTGGAATATCGTCGGTGTCATTATTCTCTTAAGTTTACGGAAGGTGAACTTGCGCAGGGGGGAACTATTTTTAACCTATGTATTATGGTATTCCATCGGCCGTTTTTACATTGAAGGATTGCGGACGGATAGTTTGATGCTGACGGAATCGCTGCGTATCGCACAAGTGATCTCGATTGTGTTGGTAGCTGTAGCCATTGCTTTAGTGGTCTATAGAAGGGTCCGCGGGCATGCAGACAAAAAATATTTAGATGCATAGGGAATATGTGTAAAGGGAGAGGGCATAGTGTTAGTGGATTCGATTAAAAAGGGACTTCTTTCAGGCTTGAATACAACTTGGTCTTTGGGAAAAGTGATATTCCCAGTCACTCTGATCGTCACTGTGCTTCAATATACGCCTGTCTTGCCCTTCATCATTAACTTGATAGCGCCTTTGATGAATCTCATCGGTCTTCCAGGGGATGCGGCAATTCCGCTCGTGTTAGGGAATTTCCTGAATTTGTACGCAGCGATCGCTGGCATATTAACGCTTGATTTAACTGTGAAAGAAGTTTTTATTATCGCTATGATGCTATCTTTTTCACATAATTTATTGATCGAGTCAGGTGTGGCTATGAAAACCGGTGTCAAGCTGTGGATCATCTTAACTGTACGGATCGGGCTTGCGCTTTTATCGGCGGTCGTCATCAATCTTGTTTGGCAGGGCGGATCTGAAATGGCCCAAGGAGTGGCTATCGGGGAGGCTGCAGAGATTAACGGAGCGGGTGCAATCCTTTTACATGGGGTCATCCAGGCCCTTTCAGGAATCGGCCAGCTGGCGGTCATCGTTATTCCGCTCATGGTGGCGGTTCAAATCATGAAAGATTTAAAATGGCTGGAAGCCTTCTCGAAAGCCCTGGCTCCCTTCATGAAGGTCCTGGGGATGAAGCCGAATGCCTCCATGCCTTTCGTTACAGGCCTGACTCTCGGTTTGGCATATGGAGCAGGCGTAATGATTCAAGCGGCTAAAGAGGATAATGTTTCGAAGAAGGATATGACGATTGCATTTATCTTTTTAGTTGCCTGCCATGCTGTTGTAGAAGACACACTGATTTTTATTCCGCTGGGGATTCCGGTCTTGCCGTTGTTACTTATTCGGGTACTCACTGCCATTGTTTTAACGATGGCCGTTGCGTATATATGGAATCGGACTGACAGGGTACAGAGAAAGGAAGCTGTATATGAACAGTAACATAACTACATTATTATTTGATCTTGATGGGACGTTGATCAATACAAATGAATTGATCATCGCCTCTTTTACAGAAACTTTAAACCACTTTTGTCCTGGAAAGTTCAATCGGGAAGATATCATTCCATTTATCGGACCGACTTTGGTTGATACTTTCTCTTCCATTGATCCAAAACGAGTGGATGAAATGATTGCATACTATCGGGAGCATAATTGGAGGAACCATGATTTGCTTGTGACACAATTTGACGGAGTGTTCGAAACCGTTCAAACATTGAAGCAGAGCGGCTATAAATTAGCAGTCGTTACGACAAAGAAACGTGATGTCGTCGAAAAGGGCCTGCGTTTAAGCAAACTGGATCAATTCTTTGAAGTGGTGGTCACGCTGGATGAGGTGGAAAAGGCAAAGCCGGACCCAGAGCCTTTGGTAAAAGCTTTAAATCAACTCGGTTCGGTTCCTGAAGAATCGATCATGATTGGCGACAGTTATCATGATATTATGGGCGGGAAAAATACAGGTACAAAAACGGCAGGGGTCTCATGGTCCATTAAAGGCCGTGAATTCTTAGAAAGTTATCACCCTGATTATATGCTTGAGCAGATGGCAGATTTATTGAATATCGTTGAGGTTGACAAGCTCACGGAGGCAAGAAAATGAGACGCACGTCCCGCTATCCAGTTGAAGGGGCCAATTCACTATGGCATGTATATAAGACCGTTCCATTCTGGAAAGTCGTAAAGAATTTTGTGGTGATACAGTTGGCGCGTTATACGCCTTTTCTGGGCATGAAGAATTGGCTATACAGGACTTTTTTACATATGAAAGTCGGGAAGCATACTTCGTTTGCCTTGATGGTCATGCCGGATGTGATGTTTCCGGAAAAAATATCGGTTGGAATAAATACTGTCATTGGCTATAATACGACGATCCTTGCTCATGAATATTTGATTCATGAATATCGTTTAGGAGATGTAGTCATTGGTGATGAAGTATTGATTGGAGCGAATTCGACCATTCTTCCAGGACTTTCAATTGGTAATGGGGCGATTGTCTCTGCGGGGACGCTTGTCCATAAGGATGTTCCGGAGGGAGCTTTCGTCGGGGGAAATCCAATGAAAATCATATATACCAAAGAGGAAATGCTTGAGAGAGAGCAGCAAACTTCCTTATGAAAAAAGGGACTTGCCCATATATGCGGCAGGTCCTTTTTAATGGCATTTTGGGTATAACGGAGTCAGTTCATTCTTTAGATGCCCTATCACTTCGTTGATTGATACATTTTCCTGGTTCACCGTCGCTTCATACGTTTCTTTTAAAATTCGAAAAAAACTTTCCTGTGCCTGTTTATCCATATTGAGCATGTCCTCCTATCATCTATTAAAGATTTATGAAGATGGGGCTGAACAACTTCAGCCCCATATCTCATTTATCTATTTCCGATTTCAATAAATCGGCAACCAATACGTACCGTTCCGGTGCACTACCAATATATGAAAAAGGATAGCAGGTTGTTACTGTCAGTGTAGCTTTAGGCTTGGGAACGATCACGGTACGGTCATCTGCATCGACGATACGAACCTTCCTCACTTTATATGTAAACGAACCGGCTTCTGTCTTGGCAATCAGCAAGTCGCCCTCGCCGACTTTACCTAGATCTCTGAAAATTGTATCTCGGTGACCGGATAAAACGGAATTATCCTTTTCACCGGGGAGGACGGACCCCGCATAATGACCGACACCCTTTTCGAGTTCATCTTCGTCCGTTCCGTGATAAATTGGGAGTGTTGCCTCGATTTTTGGAATATAAAGCTCACCCATCAAATCACCTTTCTCCGGTCGTTCTTCATATAGTTCAAGCCGAGCGGGAATATCTGCTTTCGTCTTCGGTTCGGGGAGCTTAGCCGTCACTTCCGTTGTGTCAGATTTCATTTTATATAGGGCATAGCCTTTTAACAGCGTATAGGCGTTTGTCGTTGTAAAATAAAAGCCTAAGGTTAAAAAGCAAACAGCAGTGATAAGTAACCACTTTTTCTTATGCCTGGATTGCCTATTTTTGCTCATCTTAATTAGTGAGTCTCGCTTTTCTAATTAATCCGAAAGCGATACCCATCAACACTAAACCGATTAAAGCACCGAATAAGTAATTACCAGCCGTTTTAGGAAGCACTCCGCCTTTTTCCGTTTTATGTTCAGGTTTTGCGGGTTTCTTCTTTTCTTTTTTTACCTCAGCCACTTTAGAAATGACCTCAGTGGACTGTTTAATGTCATTACCGGTTTCTTTCACTAAATCAGAACCGATCATTTCACCTGTCAATGTGAAATCGAGCAAAAAATTGCTGTTTAAATCATAAATGGAAACTAGTAAACTAGCATTCGTCAATTCCTTAAGCTGGAATAAAGCCTCAAGGGATAGGTTTGTCGTGACACCATCCTGAATTAAGGCGAATTTGAATTGAATTTGCAGCAAGCTTTGAAGATCTTTATATATAGAAAGCAACTCAGCCACTTGTTCTGCTGACAATTCATCAATTGTTTCAAAATACTCGAGTTGATCCATCCTATCGGAGATCGCTATTAAACGATCTTCAAAAGAAGGGTCTTCGACGATAGGTAAAAGATGGTTCATGAATCTGTCGAGCTCTTCGTCTGTAAGGCCGATCTCAGTAAAGAGACCATCCATTAAATCGATGATTTCTTCCTCATCATATTCCATCTCTTCCTCATCATAACCCATTTCTAAATCGATGATATCCTCAATGTCGTAAATGAAATGGAAGGTATCGATGATGGAATCTCCCTCTTCCAGTTCGCCGTATTCTATTAATAATTCCGTAAGTTCAGCTTCTGTCATTTCATATTCATTAAGTAGATTCTGTAAGGTCTCAGGGGTGACGGTCTGTCCTAATGTATCACGCAACTCTTCTACCGATTCCAGTTCATTCAATGTTAAGTCATAATAGGATAAATACTCTTCCAATTCTACTTGCGTCATTCTAACTTCAGAAAGGTATGCATTAAGCTCATCCTGGTTGATCTTAGTTGCCGCAAAACCCTTCGTTCCGCTTAAACCCAGTGAAAAAAGAACGATAAGTGCCACAAAAAATGTAAAAAATCTCTTCATTCCCAGTTCCTCCTAAAATTTTATAATGTTACCAAACTCCTAAATATTATAAAACAGCTAAACCAAATGGTATACATTAATAACGATAAATGGCTAAAGATAGGAAGAATTATCCGGGGAAAAAGGTATAATTCCTTCCGATAGGACTTAAACCAATCATGAAGAATATCCATGACCACCGTGGTATTGAAGTAATGGGGTTAGGCATATTTTCCTTGACGTAAGGTGGGGGCAGGGGTAAACTATTAATAACTTCAACCTGCTACCATATTAGCGAACTAAAGTGATTTAATAGATTATTTCGAGTATTTATATGATTATGTCATTTTATTTGATACTATTTTTATTATATGTTATCCGAAATTTGGATTTAAGCGTGAAACCTTGGAAAGATAAAGGGATAAACAAAATAATGAATGGGTGCATCGGTTTTTGCCTATAGGCGGACCGATTGGATATAGATAGTAATCAATATTTCAAAAGGATGTGCAGTCGTGACAAAGCCATTTATGTTTGAAAAACCATTAGGCATGAGAGATACATTGCCGGTGCTGTATGAAACGAAAGTGTTGGCCAGAAATAAAATGAGTGATGAAATCAAGAAGTGGGGCTATCAATTTATTGAAACGCCTGCTTTGGAATATTATGAAACAATTGGAGAGGCTTCAGCAATATTGGATCAACAGTTGTTTAAACTTCTTGATTCCCAGGGGCATACGCTAGTACTCCGTCCAGAGATGACAGCCCCCATTGCACGGGTCGCAGCATCCAAACTGTTAAAACAGCAAATTCCGCTTCGCTTGGCCTATTCCGCGAATGTATACCGGGCACAGCAGCGTGAAGGAGGCAGGCCTGCAGAATTCGAACAGATTGGTATTGAGTGTATCGGAAATAAGTCTATAAGTGCCGATGCTGAAATGATTGCCCTGCTCGCGGATGCTTTAAAGGCTGCCGGACTTCAGGATTTTAAGATTTCCATTGGACATATTGGATTTCTGCAAGAATTTTTCTTAAGCATTCTAGGTACGGAGGAAAGAGCCTCTATATTAAGGAAGTTTTTGTATGAAAAGAATTATGTTGGTTATCGCGAGCATGTTAAATCACTGCCGCTTTCATCGATTGATAAACAACGGCTTATCGAATTTACCTCATTAAGGGACAGTGAAGGAACCTTGGAAAAGGCGCTAGGGTTGGTTGAAAATAATAAAGGGCAAGATTCTTTGGCTGAACTGAAGGAATTGTCTGCGCAGCTGAAAGAATTTGGCGTAGAACAATATGTGAGCTTCGACTTAACATTGGTCAGTCATATGAGTTATTACACGGGAACCTTATTTGAAGTGTATGCCGGACAAGTTGGTTCGCCGATCGGCAATGGCGGCCGGTATGATAATCTGCTTGAGAAGTTCGGCTGGAATGCTTCGGCCACAGGTTTTGCAATCCGGGTGGATCGTCTTGCAGAAGCTCTTGGGGAGCCGATTCAGCCTGTCGCACCAGAATGTATTTTATTCAGTCCCGAACGGAGATTGGAAGCAATTGAATTTGCAAGAATGAAACGCTCCGAAGAGAAATTAGTAACGATTCAAGATATTACAGTCGTCCAAAATGTCGATGCTTTTACACGGACATTTTCTGAAGTTCATTTATTCGTAGGGAATGGGGGGAATGGAAAAGATGAATAATAGCTTTTTAACGATTGCGATGCCGAAAGGGAGAATATTTGAAGAAGCGGCAGAGCTATTAAGAAGGGCCGATTTTCGTCTCCCTCCCGAGTTTGATGATTCCCGGAAATTGATCCTTGAAGTGGAAGAGGAGAATCTGCGGTTCATTTTAGCTAAACCGATGGATGTCGTAACTTATGTGGAACACGGCGTCGCTGACATTGGAATTGCAGGGAAAGATGTCATGTTAGAAGAAGAACGTGATGTCTATGAGTTACTTGATTTGAAAATCAGTGCCTGCTATTTAGCTGTAGCTGGACTGCCTGGTACGAAAATAAGTGACATCGCCCCCAAAATAGCCAGTAAATATCCGAATGTTGCCTCCAGTTATTTTCGCGAGCAGGGGGAGCAAGTCGAGATTATAAAGTTGAATGGGTCTATTGAGTTAGCACCGTTAATTGGTTTAGCTGAACGAATCGTCGATATCGTTTCAACGGGGCGGACATTGAAGGAAAACGGTCTTGTGGAATATGCAAAAATCGCCAATGTGACTTCGAGGCTTGTGGCAAACCCTGTCAGCTATCGAATTAAAGAAGCAAGGATTACTGAAATCGTGGAACGACTAGCAGAAATTATTGAATAGTAAAGAATCGCTAATGAGGTGAAGGTATGAAAATAGAACGGTTTGCTGAAGGGATTTCACTGAAACGCTCGGTTGAAGCAGGTACTGCCGATCAAAGAAAAGCGGTTCAGGATATTATTTATGATGTCAGGAAAAGCGGAAACGCCGCTTTACATACCTATACCGAACGTTTCGATGGTGTCAGCCCAGAGGAATTACTTGTATCGGAACAGGAAATGGAAGAAGCGACAGCGGCCTTAACTGCTGAGCAGCTTGATATTATTCAAGAAGCTGCGAATAATATCCGAATGTTTCACGAGAAACAAATTCGAAATTCATGGTTTACGACTGATGATACGGGAACGATGCTAGGACAAAAATTGACACCTCTTGATGCTGTAGGTATTTATGTACCTGGAGGCACAGCGGCATATCCTTCGTCAGTATTGATGAATGCGTTGCCTGCGAAGGCCGCTGGGGTGGAACGGATCGTTATGGTTTCTCCTCCAGGGAAAGATGGGAAATTATCGCCAGCGGTTTTGGCAGCTGCCAAAATTGCCGGAGTTAAGGAAATCTATAAGGTTGGCGGGGCTCAGGCCATAGCTGCTCTCGCTTATGGGACGGAAACAATTAAGAACGTGGATAAAATAGTGGGTCCAGGAAATATATATGTGGCGTTAGCGAAGCGAGAAGTATTCGGAGATGTCGCCATTGATATGATTGCAGGTCCAAGTGAAATAGCGATATTGGCGGACGAATCAGCCATCGCTGCAGAAGTTGCGGCAGACTTGCTATCACAGGCGGAGCATGATGCCCGAGCTTGCAGTGTTTTGGTCACGACGTCAACGTCTCTTGCAGAAGAAGTGGCAGAAGAAGTGACCAAGCAGGTGGCGTTACTTCCACGCCATGATATTGCTGCAGCATCCATAAGGGATTATGGAAGAATCGTTGTGTGCGGGAGTATGGCCGAAGCTGTTGAAGCGATTAATGAACTTGCACCGGAACATTTGGAAATTGTGGCTAAAGATGCACTTGAAATCATGGCTAAAATCCGCCATGCCGGGGCAATCTTCATTGGCCGCTTTAGTTCGGAGCCCGTCGGGGATTACTTTGCAGGTCCCAATCATGTGTTGCCTACCAATGGAACCGCCCGTTTTTCCAGCCCGCTGAATGTGGATGATTTCCAAAAGAAATCGAGCATCATCATGTATAGTGAAACAGCCTTCCGCAAAAATGCAGAAAAAATCGCAGCATTTGCCCGAATGGAAGGACTTGAGGCTCACGCCCGTGCCATTGAATCACGTGGTGTGAATGAATCCGGGAAAAAGTCCTGAATTATTAAATAAGTGAAATCACTGATATAAAGACTTTGACATGCTTTTACATCTTGGGAAAAGGGGTCTTACCCCGTTGAGGAGGAGTTGTAATGGAACGTTTTGCTAGTGTGGAGCGAAAGACGAATGAAACGGAAATAAGTTTGAAGTTTGGTGTGGATGGGGAAGGTAATTCCTCCATTAAGACGGGCGTTCCGTTTATGACGCATATGCTGGATTTGTTCACGAAACACGGGAAGTTTGATTTGACAGTAGATGCAAATGGGGATACAGACGTGGATGATCACCATACAACTGAAGATATTGGCATCTGCTTGGGTCAGACGTTATTGGAGGCCCTTGGAGACAAGCGCGGAATAAAGCGTTACGGAAATGCTTTCGTACCTATGGATGAAGCACTCGCCCAGGTTGTCATCGATTTAAGCAATCGTCCGCATCTAGAGTTCCGGGCTGAGTTTCCTTCGCAAAAGGTCGGTACTTTCGATACTGAACTGGTGCACGAGTTTCTTTGGAAATTCGCTCTTGAAGCCAGGATGAACCTGCATGTAGTCGTTCATTACGGTCACAACACACATCATATGATCGAAGCAATATTCAAAGCGCTTGGACGTGCTTTGGATGAAGCTACGACAATCGATCCACGTGTCAAAGGCATCCCTTCGACGAAAGGAATGTTGTAAATGATCGGGATCGTAGATTATGGCATGGGGAATTTATTTTCTGTAAGTAAAGGGCTTGAGCGCCTTGGTGCCGATTCATTCATTTCCGATGACCCAAAAGAACTTTCAATGTCGAAAGGGATCATACTTCCCGGCGTTGGCTCTTTCAGGGATGCCATGAGTCTATTGGAAAAACAAAAGCTGGATGAATTCCTGAGGGAATACGTAGCCAATGGAGGTTATCTATTAGGCATCTGCCTTGGTATGCAGCTTCTCTTTGATGAAAGTGAAGAAAATGGACCGGCAAAAGGATTATCCCTCATTCCAGGAAAAGTCGTTCGTTTTAAGGGAGTGGATGCGAATGACCAGGCTTATAAAGTGCCGCACATGGGCTGGAATCGTCTTGAATTTAAACACGCTTCACCAGTGAATGAGGGGCTGGAAGAGGAACATGTTTATTTCGTACATTCTTACTACGTCGATACGGATGAATCATTCGTTACCGCTTCAGCGAAGTATGATGTGGAAGTGCCGGCGATCGTCGGTAAAGGGAATGTATTCGGCATGCAGTTCCATCCGGAAAAAAGCGGGAAGATGGGCATGTCACTCTTGAGAAACTATCTGTCATTAGTAGAAGGGAAGGAAGAAGCATGAGCAACTTTACTATTTACCCGGCGATTGATATGCGCGGAGGCAAATGCGTCCGCTTAATCCAAGGAGATTACAATCAGGAAACCGTTTATGGTGATTCCCCCTTCGATATGGCTAAAAGCTTTGCTGACCAAGGAGCCGATTGGATACATATGGTCGATCTTGACGGAGCTAAAGAGGGAGTACGCATCAATGATTCATACGTAATTAAAGCTGCAAGTGAGTTAGGGGCCCGCATTCAAATTGGCGGCGGAATCCGTACGGAACGGGATATAGCCCATTACCTGGATAATGGAGTGGAACGTGTCATTCTAGGCAGCACGGCCGTTTCAGACCCTGATTTCACTAAAGATATGATTAGGAAATATGGAAGCCATATCGCAATCGGAATCGATGCGAAGGATGGCAGGGTTGCCACTCATGGTTGGCTTCAAACGTCTGGAACCCTTGCGATAGATCTTGGTAAATTACTGGCCGATGCTGGTGCAGAGACCTTTATCGTGACTGATATCGCGACGGATGGCATGCTTTCAGGTCCGAATGTGAAAGGTATATTGGCCATGGCGGAGGCAACTGGTAAAAACGTGATTGCTTCGGGAGGCATTAGTTCACTCGAAGACCTCATCACTCTCAAGGAGTATGAAGCCCAAGGCATTTCAGGGGCAATCATTGGCAAGGCCCTTTATACCAATCGTTTCACTGTAGAAGAAGCACTAGAAAAGGTGCGTGGTTAAATGCTCACTAAACGAATTATTCCATGTCTCGATGTAAAGGATGGGCGCGTAGTCAAAGGCATCCAATTTGTTTCCCTTAGGGATGCTGGAGATCCTGTCGAACTTGCAGCCTTTTACGACCAAGAAGGTGCCGATGAGCTTGTCTTCCTGGATATTTCCGCTTCACATGAAGGCAGGGAAACGATCGTCGACGTCGTTCAAGCGGTAGCGGGAAGCTTGGCAATCCCGTTCACGGTGGGCGGCGGCATTAATTCATTGGCGGATATGAAGAAGATCTTACGAGCTGGTGCCGATAAGGTATCCTTAAATACAGCAGCCATTCTGCGCCCTGATTTAATTAATGAAGGTGCTGATTATTTTGGTTCCCAATGTATTGTGGTCGCCATAGACGCCCGGTATGATGAAGAGCTTGGTTCATGGCGTGTATATACTCACGGCGGTCGGAAACCGACTGAATGGGACGTGATCGAGTGGGCGAAGGAAGCCGTAATCCGCGGTGCAGGTGAAATTTTATTGACAAGCATGGATTGTGACGGCGAGAAACAAGGGTTTAATATCGCTTTGACAAAAGCGGTATCTGAAGCCGTTTCAGTGCCGGTCATTGCCTCAGGCGGGGCAGGTAACGCTGAGCATTTCCAGGAAGCCTTCCAAGAAGGTAAAGCCGACGCAGCATTAGCCGCATCGATATTTCATTACAAAGAAACATCCGTCAAAGAAGTCAAAGCGTTTCTCAAACAACAAGGAGTGGTTGTACGATGAATCTTGAAACTATTAAATACGACGAAAAAGGTCTGATACCAGCAATTATTCAAGATGCAGGAACCGGTGAAGTGCTGACACTTGCTTATATGAACCAAGAATCACTGCAATTGTCGATTGAAAAAGGTGAAACGGTTTTCTTCAGCCGTTCGCGCAATGAATTATGGCATAAAGGAGCAACGAGCGGTAATACCCAGAAAATCATCGAAATGAAGTATGACTGCGATCAAGATGCATTGGTCGTTCGGGTCGTTCCTGCAGGTCCTGCGTGCCATACAGGGGCAACAAGCTGTTTTAGCGAAACGATTTACCAAAACAGTGAAGCCGGACAAGACGTGAAGGCGAATGTGAATTTCTTGACGGAATTGGAAAATTTGATTGAAAAAAGAAAATCGGAAATGCCTGAAGGTTCATATACTACCTACCTATTCGATAAGGGCGTTGATAAGATCCTGAAAAAAGTCGGTGAAGAAGCGGCAGAAGTGATCATTGCTGCCAAGAACCGTGATGCAGAGGAACTTTCGATGGAAAGTGCCGATCTCCTCTATCACTTATTCGTTCTTCTTCAGGAGCAGGAGCTGCCTTTCCAAGCAGTGCTTGATGTATTGAAGGCTAGACATGCCGATAAGGACGAACCGAAAGAAACCGAATGAATGGTGATTGCCCTCCGTCAATAGGAGGGCTTTTTTGTGTATCTACGACTACTATGAGCGCAATCTTTACTTCTCATTTGACTAAGAATATATTTCAATTTTTTCTAAAAGAAAGCAAGGTAATTCCCATTTTCCATTTTCTTGAATTGTTCGGCAAATTTACACCAATATGTTATAATACTATGGTTAATCAACTTGTAGATGGAGGATTACATGAGTAAAGACTCTAAATTTGGCCAACAGGCAAAAATTCTAACCTTTCACCCAACAGGTGAGTATTATTTCACCAAGGGTTTAAAAGCTTATCATAGACGAGAATTACCTAAATCAAAAAAATACCTGGAACGTGCGCTGGAACTTGAACCTGCTGAACCGATGATAGCCTGTCAATTGGCAATCACTTGCTCGGAAATCGGTGAATATAATTATTCAAACAACCTCTTGGAAAACATCTTGGATGTGATGGATCCCTATATGTCGGAATGTCATTACTTCCTGGCGAATAATTATGCCCACTTAGGCATGTTCAAGGAGGCTTATCGTCACGCCAGTGCTTATCTTGATAAAGAAGAAGACGGGGAGTTCAGCGATGACGCAGAGGATCTGCTTGAACTGATAACTTTTGAGTCGGATGAGTCAGAAGAAAATCCCTTTAAGCATGATGGGCTCATTACCAAACAGGAACAAGCCCGTGAGTACCTTGAATCAGGCAATTTTCCGAAGGCAATCGAAGTGTTGAAAGAAACGATTGCCGAGTACGAGGATTACTGGTCCGCTTATAATAACCTGGCACTTGCCTATTTCTATCTTGGTCAAGTAAGTGAAGCTTTTGAAACACTTGATGAGGTACTGGAAAAAAGTCCGGGAAACCTGCATGCGCTTTGTAACCTTGTTGTTTTTCATCATTATCAACAGGATGAGGCAAAGGTTGAAGAGCTCATACAGATGCTGGAGAAAATTCGGCCGATGCTATCCGAACATCGTTTCAAGCTTGGAGCGACCTTCGCTTTGATCGGAAACTATGCTTCTGCATATAAATGGCTGAAAGTACTCCAAAAGCAAGGGTTCGAGGGAGATGGAACCTTCTACTATTGGCTTACCGTTTCCGCTTACCACTTAGGCCATGAACAGGCTGCCAAAAAGGCATGGAAAAAAGTCGTGGAAATGAACCCGGAAAAGGAAGGCATGGAGCCTTGGGGAGATATGAATGAAACTTCAGATGGGTTTGAACATCATTTTCCTTCTATTATAAAAAGACTGGAAAGTGAATTCATCGAAGAAAGGCTGTTTGCCATTTTCCTTCTGAAACATTCGGTTCATAAACAGAAGCTATTGAAAAACCAGGTCCTCAACCTAAATCAGAATTTCACTGATTTGGAACGTGATTATGCCGAACTTGTTCAAGTTCCTGCTAAAGATCGCCAATTAACACCGATTGATTTTGCCGATCGCACAGCTGAGTTATTATATCAGCATTTCCAACCGATACAATTAAATGAAGCCGGGCTCTATTTAATGTGGTTTTCCGTCTTTATCGAAGCGGTAAAATCCGAGCAGAAGTTAAATAATCCAGCAGGCTGGGCATCTGCGGTGGAGTACGTGTGGAATCAGCTTAAAAATGAGAAGGCGAGCAAACAGGCAATCGCAGACAAACATTTCATATCGGTGTCCACCTTATCGAAGTACGTAAAGTTGGTTCAAAACTTACTGGGATGAGCAGATATTTGGACGAAAAATTATTTGTTATATAGGATAATAGGTAGGGAACACTAACCGTAGTGAAGGTTCCATTTGTAATGGAATATGGAGGAGTGAAAACATGTCTGAAAAAATTTATGACGTTGTTATTATTGGAGCTGGTCCAGCAGGGATGACGGCGGCTGTCTATACATCACGTGCGAACCTTTCAACATTGATGTTAGAACGCGGAGTACCGGGCGGGCAAATGGCCAATACTGAGGAAGTTGAAAATTATCCTGGATTCGACACTATACTCGGACCTGAACTTTCAACGAAAATGTTTGACCATGCAAAGAAATTCGGTGCGGAGTATGCATATGGGGATGTTAAGGAAATCATTGACGGTGAAGAGTATAAAACGATCAAAGCCGGTTCCAAGGAATTCAAAGCACGTTCAATCATCATTTCATCTGGTGCCGAATACAAGAAAATCGGCGTTCCTGGCGAAAAAGAATTGGGCGGCCGCGGTGTATCGTATTGTGCAGTTTGTGATGGTGCATTCTTCAAGCAAAAAGAACTGTTCGTTATCGGCGGCGGAGACTCTGCGGTTGAAGAGGGTGTGTACTTAACCCGCTTTGCTTCAAAAGTGACTATAGTTCACAGACGTGACGAACTTCGTGCTCAAAAGATTCTTCAAGATCGTGCATTTGCCAATGAGAAAATTAACTTCATCTGGAATCATACTTTGAAGGAAATCAATGAAAAAGGCGGCAAAGTCGGCGGTGTCACTCTAGTTTCCACTGAAAACGGAGAAGAGACAGTGATGGACGCAGACGGTGTATTCATTTATATCGGAATGCTTCCGCTAACTAAACCATTTGAGAACTTGGGCATTTTGAATTCCACAGGCTATATTGAAACGAATGATCAAATGGAAACACGCGTCCCTGGTATTTTTGCTGCTGGTGACGTTCGTGAAAAAACATTGCGCCAAATCGTTACAGCTACAGGCGATGGTAGCATTGCCGCTCAATCCGCTCAGCATTTTGTTGAGGAACTTCAAGAAAAATTGCAGCCAAAGGCTTGATTTCATAAGAATATACAATCGTAATTCCGTTTTAACGATGTTGTAACACGTGTGAAATAATGATTGGGTATAGTATGGGTAGAAGTTGACCCCCTTTATTATAAACGTTTAAGGACACAGATTAAGTTTCTGTGTCTTTTTTTTGTTTTCCTGCTTTGAGACTATATCTTTAGTTCCAATTTTTAGGATGTTTTCAAATGGTTTTTAATGTGAAGTAAGCCAACCCTTTGCATTTAGGCAGCGAAAGTGGAGAAGAATAGGAGTTAAGCAGGATAAAGGCTTACCTCCGTGATTCCTTGCGAATGAATATTCCCCCAATGCAGGAAGTTTACTTTATTGTTAGCTCATTTCAAAAATAGTATAATGATAAGATATACTAAACATATATATCTTTCATAATGGTAAGAAGATGAAAAATACAACTTGTTTGAACTATTAGCATTTGTAAATCGCCAAATGGATATCTAGCGGCGGTTTAAGGATATAAACTGAATCTCTTCAACACCGGGGGTGAAGGTTTCTATAGTCGAGCAGAGCCAATTGAGGTGAAGAACGTGCAACGTGTCACAAACTGTGTATTGATCAAAGATAATCAAATCCTCTTATTGAAAAAGCCTAGACGAGGATGGTGGGTAGCTCCAGGCGGCAAGATGGAGCCTGGGGAATCTGTACGCGATGCTTGCATTAGGGAATATCGCGAAGAAACGGGCGTTTATTTAAAAAACCCTTCCATCAAAGGTATTTTCACCTTCATTATGAAGGACGGAGATAAGGTTTTGTCAGAATGGATGATGTTCACTTTCTTTGCAACGGATTCCGATGGTGTAAATGTGGATGTTTGTGAAGAAGGGGAACTTAGCTGGCATCCGGTTGAAGATGTTAAAAAGCTGATGATGGCTGAAGGTGATTTTCACATCCTGGACTATATGGTTCATGGAAGTGGGATCATCTATGGAACCTTTACCTATACGCCTGAGTTTAAGCTACTTTCTTACCGATTGGATCCAGGTTAATTTTCATATATAAAAAAGATTGCTATACATGGGGGCGGAGAAACTATGAGTACAGGGCAGATGAGTGAAACGCAATTGGTCATCATTACCGGAATGTCCGGAGCAGGTAAGACAGTGGCGGTTCAAAGTTTTGAAGACCTCGGCTTTTTTTGCGTCGATAATTTGCCGCCCACGCTATTGCCAAAGTTTTTGGAGTTAATGAAGGACTCCGGGAATAAGATGAATAAAGTGGCCCTTGTCATGGATTTGAGGGGAAGGGAGTTTTTTGATTCCTTATTTCTTGCACTGGATAATTTAACGGATACAGCTGCAGTATCACCAAGAATCCTTTTTCTTGAAGCTGATGATGAATCCTTGGTCCGCAGATATAAGGAAACGCGAAGGACCCATCCGCTTGCTCCATTAGGCCGGCCATTGGAAGGCATTAAAATGGAACGGGAACTTTTGGACGAATTGAAGGGAAGGGCTCAGTTGATCTTTAATACTTCCCAACTGAAACCGCGCGAATTGAGGGAGAAAATCGCTTCGGAATTTTCTGCCGATAAAAGTGTAGGTTTTACAGTCAATGTCATGTCCTTCGGGTTCAAGCATGGCCTGCCCATAGATGCCGACCTTGTGTTTGATGTGCGTTTCCTGCCAAATCCATATTATATTGACCATATGAGGCCAAGGACTGGCTTGGAACAGGAAGTGTCGAGTTACGTTTTAAAATGGAGTGAGACGCAAAAGTTTTTGGAAAAAGTGACCGATCTGCTTGCCTTCA
Source organism: Peribacillus simplex NBRC 15720 = DSM 1321 (assembly GCF_002243645.1). Classification (NCBI taxonomy): domain Bacteria; kingdom Bacillati; phylum Bacillota; class Bacilli; order Caryophanales; family Bacillaceae; genus Peribacillus; species Peribacillus simplex. The sequence goes on from NZ_CP017704.1 coordinate 2,925,387, forward strand.
TGCTTCCATATTATAAACGTGAAGGAAAAGCACAGCTTGTTGTTGCGATAGGGTGTACAGGCGGGCAGCACCGATCTGTAGCATTGACGGAGTATATTTCAAACCACTTCAAAAAGGATTACAGGGTTCAAGTATCACATCGCGATATCGATAAAAGTAAGGGGAAAGCAGATGTTAGTAAAAAAGAAACAACCTAAGGTTGTGATCATTGGAGGGGGAACCGGCCTTCCCGTTTTGTTGAGAGGGTTAAAGAAGCATCCGGTGGATATAACGGCAATCGTAACGGTAGCTGATGATGGTGGAAGTTCAGGCCGCCTTCGCGAGGATATGGATATTCCCGCTCCGGGTGATATTCGTAACGTGCTGGCTGCGTTATCGGATGTAGAGCCCCTTGTTGAACAAATGTTTCAACATCGCTTTCAGAGTAAAAATGAGTTGTCCGGGCATTCGCTGGGGAATTTGATACTCGCGGCAATGACCTCGTTGACCGGGGATTTCGTCCATGCGATCCAGGAAATGAGTAAATTTCTTAATGTCCGCGGTAAAGTGCTTCCAGCTGCCAACCAAAGTGTGGTTCTCCATGCGGAGATGGATGACGGAACGATTGTTACAGGAGAATCCAAGATCCCCTTCTCAGGAAAGAAAATAAAAAAAGTATTTCTGTCTCCTCATCATATAAAGCCGCTTAGTGAAACTCTCCAGGAAATCAAGCAGGCTGATCTTATTGTCATAGGTCCAGGAAGCCTATATACTAGCATTCTGCCTAACTTACTTGTCCCTGGTTTAGGAGAAGAGGTTGGCCGTTCCAAGGCTAAGAAGGTGTACATTTGCAATTTGATGACACAAGCCGGCGAGACGCTTGATTATAGCGCGAGCGATCATATAAAAGCGATATATGACCATATGGGAAATGCATATATTGACAGGATACTTGTTAATAATGAGGAAATACCAACCGAGATTCAGCAACGCTATCAAGCTGAATATGCCAAACCGGTCATGTATGATGTGGAAAGTTTAAAACAGATGGGGCTTGAAATCATACAAGAACGCATTTTCAGCTTTGAAGGGAATGTAATACGCCATGACACAAAAAAAGTGGCGGATTTGCTTTATAATATGCTTGTAAATGAAACAAAAAGCCACATAGTTCCGTAGATATAAGCGGGGACGGTTTTTTGATTGATAAAAATAGATTACCTGCGTTCGATTGGGGGTGAAATGGATGTCTTTTGCTTCAGAAACGAAAAAAGAACTTACTACATTAGAGGGAAAGGATTGCTGCGGTAAAGCGGAATTATGTGCGCTTATCCGGATGAACGGATCCCTTTCATTTTCTAATCGGAAGCTTGTTGTGGATATTCAAACTGAGAATGCTGCGATTGCCAGAAGGATTTATACGCTGCTGAAAAAGAGTTATGAGGTCCAGGTCGAGCTGTTGGTCCGTAAAAAGATGAAGCTTAAAAAGAATAATGTATATATTGTCAGGATGTCATCCGGAGGGCAGCGGGTTTTAACCGATTTGGAAATTTTAGGCGATGGCTTTGAAATTCTCCATGATATATCCGATACTATTGTTGGGAAGAAATGCTGTAAGCGTTCATACCTAAGAGGTGCATTTCTTGCGGGGGGTTCGGTAAATAATCCGGAAACGTCTTCCTATCACCTTGAGATTTTCTCACTTTATAAAGAGCACAATGATGCCCTTTGTGAGCTAATGAATAAGTTTGACTTGAAGGCCAAGACGCTTGAACGCAAGAAAGGGTACATCATTTATTTGAAAGAAGCCGAAAAGATTGCCGAGTTTTTAAGTATAGTTGGCGCCCATTCAGCTTTATTAAGGTTCGAGGATGTACGGATTGTCCGTGATATGCGTAATTCAGTGAATCGGCTTGTGAATTGTGAAACAGCCAATTTGAACAAAACAATCGGGGCCTCATTGCGCCAGGTTGAAAATATCCATTATATCGAGGATACGGTAGGGCTAAGCATTTTACCGGATAAGCTTCGGGAAATTGCGGAGCTTAGGATAGCATTTCAGGATATAACCTTAAAGGAACTTGGGGAAATGGTATCCGGGGGAACCATCAGTAAGTCCGGGATTAATCACCGATTACGAAAGATTGATGAAATAGCTGACAGGCTCCGTGGGGGAGAGGCTATTGCTGCGAAAAAATAAAGCTAACAGGGGAGATCAAGATGGTGGAAAAACAAGTTGAGGTAAAATTGAAAACGGGTTTGCAAGCGCGGCCGGCAGCTCTTTTTGTACAAGAAGCTAACCGCTTTCATTCAGATGTTTTTCTTGAAAAAGAAGGAAAGAAAGTGAATGCAAAAAGTATAATGGGGTTAATGAGCCTTGCCATCAGTTCTGGCGTGTCTGTGAAGTTAATTGTCGAAGGACGCGATGAAAAAGAAGCGTTAGAGGCATTGGAAGAGTTCGTTCAGCAAGAGGGTTAAAAGAAAAGGATGCCTAAAAGTGCATCCTTTTCTTTTATGATGTAAAAAAAGCTCCGGAAGTCGCTTAAGGCGATCTCCGGAGCCTTTTGTTGCATGATTATTTAGAGTCTTTTTTATCATCAAGGATGCTGCGCGTGATGACTTTGTCAATCAAGCCATATTCAAGAGCTCTTTCGGAAGTCATGAAGTTATCACGCTCCGTATCTCTTTGAAGGACTTCAATAGGTTGACCAGTACGTTCTGCCAATATTTGATTCAGTTTATCTTTCAAGTGAAGGATACGGCGGGCAGCAATTTCAATTTCAGTAGCTTGACCTTGAGCTCCTCCAAGTGGTTGGTGAATCATGACTTCACTGTTTGGCAACGCATAACGTTTGCCTTTTTCGCCAGCGGCCAATAGGAAAGCACCCATGGAAGCGGCCATACCGATGCATACTGTGGATACATTAGGTTTGATATATTGCATAGTATCGTAAATGGCCATACCGGAAGTGATGCTTCCACCAGGGCTGTTGATGTATAGAGTGATATCTTTTTCAGGATTTTCCGCTTCTAAAAATAGTAATTGAGCAACAATGGAGTTGGAAACATTATCGTCAATTGCACTTCCTAGCATAATGATCCGGTCTTTTAATAAACGGGAGTAAATATCGTAGGCACGCTCCCCACGACTTGTTTGTTCGATAACTGTAGGAATTAAATTCATGTTCATTTCCTCCTTCGATTAAGAGAATCATTTAAATTCTTTATGTATGTATGATACACTTTTTGGTCAATTTAGGTCAAACAAAACAAACCCTATAATGGATAATTTGTTCGACAATTTTCTGGCTAAGGCTCCTTCCTGATAGATTACTTTATATATTATGCCGCACAGGGATGAATTTCCACATTACCCATAATACCCAAAAGAAGAAGTTTTAAACCTGATAACCCTTGCAAAGGAGGGGATTCTATCATATAATGAAGTCTGTTGAAAAAATATTTTCTATTACGCCCTCGTAGTGCAACGGATAGAACGCAAGCCTCCGAAGCTTGAAATGCAGGTTCGATTCCTGCCGAGGGCATTACTAATCTTCTGCTTAATAAAGTGGGGGATTTTTTATTGGTCAATTTTAAGAGTGGTCCTAAGATTTTTGGTGAATTTACTCGTTTTCCGTAATATTTCATCGAATCCTGGAATGTCAGTCCTGTCGTGAAAATATTCGCCCACTCTATTGAAAAATGGTTATTTTTCAATAAAAGTAGTTGTTAAATTTGCATTTCTAACATATAGTATTTAAAAACAAATAAACTATTCAGAAAAAAACGTAAGCGTTTTCATGGGTTTTTGTGTAGAATTTTCTCCTGATAATGTAAAATGGAGTGGGGGAGGGATGAATCGATGAGTATGAATATGAAAGCAGGACTTTTTCAACAGCAAACATTAAAGATGGCAATGACCCAAGAGCTTATGCAAGCTATTACATTGCTGCAATACTCCTCGCAGGAGCTATCGGCTTTTTTAGAAAATAAAATGGTGGAGAATCCATTACTGTCCATAGATCAGCCAACATCTGCTTTATTTCAGCCAACTTTTGACCGGAAAAAGGGTAAACGGACCCTTAAGAATACGTATGATGCCAACTATTGGATTGAACAGATCAGTGAAGATACAATATCGCTTGAACAGCATATCATGTCCCAGGTTAATCACCAGCAGTTTTCCGGTGAGCAACAGAAGGCAATGCTGCTATTAATTCATAACCTTGATGAAAACGGTTACTTGAGGACGCAGCTGGATGATATATGTATCTCAGGTTTATCTCCGGTCGTTTTGGAAGAAAGCCTCACAATTTTACAGCAACTCGAGCCGCATGGAATTGGAGCGAGAAATCTTCAAGAGTGCCTTTTGCTTCAGGTGAAAGCAGAAGGGGTGAATCTGCTGGCAGAATCGATCATAGAAAACCATTTCCTCGGTTTTGCTGAAAAGCGCTGGAAAGACTTAAGTAAGAAAATCGGTGTTACAATGAAGGAGATACAAGAAGTATTTGATTATGTCCAGACGTTGAACCCGCGTCCGGCTTCACTCTTTTTTCAGGAAAAACCTTCTTATATAGTGCCGGATGTGGTCGTGGAAGCTCGGGATGGCATGCTGCTTGTCGGGAATTATGATGGTAACACTCCCAATCTTAATGTGGATAAAGGGTATTTAAACCGAATGAAGAGCCATAAGGATCAGGGTGTTCAACGGTTTATCCAGGATAAGTGGCAGGAATACCAATGGATCTCCAGAGGGATTCAACAGAGGAAGGAAACTATATTGAAGGTCATTCAGTGCATCGTCGATAAACAGCCGGCGTGCTTTCATCATGGCCTGAACTATTTGAAGCCGATGACGATGAAAGAAGTCGCTGACGAACTTGGTATACATGAGTCCACAGTAAGCCGGGCGGTTAAAGGGAAATACGTGCAGACACCATTTGGCACGATAGAGATGCGGGTGTTTTTCACTACTTCTTTACAGTCAGTTGGCCTTGATGAGGATATGTCGGGCATGCAAGCAAAAAAGAGCCTACAGGCAGCCATCAATGGGGAAAATAAACAAAAGCCGCTTTCGGATCAAGACCTGGCAGAACGGTTGAAAGAGGAGCATGGAATTATCCTTGCCCGCCGAACCGTTGCGAAATACCGTGAACAATTAGGGATCCCTTCTTCATCTAAACGAAAAAGATATGATTGAAAAGGATGAGTGGTTTGGAATCAAATGCATTTGTTTTATATAGTAGGGATAAATGCCCGTTATGTGATAAAGCCAAGCTGGTACTAGAAGAAGTGAAAGAGGAGTCAGGCATAGGCTATAAGGAAATCGATATCCATACAGATGATGATTTGCTTGAGAAATTCGGGCTGATGATTCCTGTAGTAGAATGGAAAGATGAAATCGTTCAATTCGGAAATGTTGATAAATCAGCTCTAAATCAGCTTTTGGAAAAATAATTTTTCAAATCATTTGAAGAAACATTCCGTTCCTGCTAGAATAAAATATGTAGCAGGAATATTTTTTTGTTTTAAGTGGGACAGAAAATGACTACGCGGGACATTAAATGTCCAACTTAACTTTTTAGGAGTTTTAACTATGCGTACATTACTTGAGGTACAAAGAAAATTATTACCAGATTTCCTTATGGTTATGCAAAAAAGATATGATATCCTGCGTTATATCAAAATGATGCAGCCGGTTGGAAGGCGCAGTCTGTCCGTGAGCCTTAATTTGACAGAGCGGACGCTTAGAGGTGAGGTTGATTTTCTGAAAAGTCAGAACCTGGTTAACATATTCAGCTCTGGCATGACGCTGACTGATGAAGGGATTGAAATCCTGGATAAGTTAGAAGGAATAATGCGTGAAGTAATGGGTATAGACATAATGGAACGGCAATTGCAGGATTTGTTACAAGTGGATGAAGTCATTATTGTCTCAGGAAATTGTGATGAGACCCCATGGGTGAAAAAAGAATTGGGTAAAGCTTGTGCAAACCGTATGAAACGAGAATGGAACTCAAAGAATATCATTGCGGTTACTGGCGGATCCACAATGGCCGAAGTGGCTGATTCGTTGTCACCTGATGAAGCGTCGAAGAAATTGACATTTGTCCCGGCCCGCGGGGGAATTGGTGAAGCAGTACAGAATCAGGCCAATACCATTGTCGAAAAAATGGCACAGAAGGCACAAGCCTCATACAGAGTGTTATATGTACCCGATCAATTAAGCGGTGAGGTTTATGCTTCATTTCAGAAGGAACCTGCAATTAAAGAAGTGATTTCCCAAATCAAATCTGCCGATATGATCATTCATGGAATCGGTGATGCCATGGCGATGGCTGAGAGAAGAAATTCTTCGCCAGAAATGTTAAAGAAGCTGTTAGATGGAAATGCTGTAGGAGAAGCATTCGGTTATTATTACGATGAAAACGGTAAAGTTGTTCATAAAGTTTTGACAGTCGGCATCCAGTTAGATGATCTTAGCCCTGAAAAGCGAGTGATAACTGTGGCAGGTGGTAAAACTAAAGCAAAGGCTATCCGTTCCTACATGAAAGGCGCACCTTCATCAACAGTGTTGATCACTGATGAAGCGGCGGCACAAGAGTTAATTCAGGGGAATTACACCCCTTAATATATTTGCGAACTTAAAAGGAGGAATTTTTCATGGCAGTAAAAGTTGGTATTAATGGTTTTGGACGTATTGGACGTAATGTATTTCGTGCAGCATTGAGTAATCCTGGGGTAGAGATTGTTGCTATTAACGACTTAACGGATGCTAATATGTTAGCGCACCTTCTTCAATACGATACAATTCATGGATCTCTTAATGAAAAAGTAACAGTTGATGGGGAGTACCTTGTTGTTGATGGTCATAAAGTCAAAGTATTGGCTGAACGTGATCCTGCACAATTAGCATGGGGTGAACTAGGAGTAGAAGTAGTTGTAGAATCTACAGGACGTTTCACAAAACGTGCAGATGCAGCTAAGCATTTAGAAGCTGGCGCGAAAAAAGTAATCATCTCTGCTCCTGCATCTGATGAAGATATCACAATTGTCATGGGTGTAAACGAAGACAAATATGATGCAGCAAACCACCATGTAATCTCTAATGCTTCTTGTACAACGAACTGCTTAGCTCCATTTGCTAAAGTGCTTCATGAACAATTCGGAATCAAACGCGGTATGATGACTACTGTTCACTCATATACAAATGATCAGCAAATCCTTGATTTGCCTCATAAAGATTACCGCCGTGCACGTGCAGCTGCCGAGAATATCATTCCTACAACAACTGGGGCGGCAAAAGCTGTTGCACTTGTTCTTCCTGAACTTAAAGGGAAATTAAATGGTATGGCAATGCGCGTACCTACTCCAAACGTGTCTGTAGTCGACCTTGTTGCAGAGCTTGAAAAAGACACAACAGTTGAAGAAGTTAATGCAGCATTCAAAAAGGCTTCTGAAGGCGAATTAAAAGGAATTCTTGAGTACAGCGAACTTCCGCTAGTATCAACTGACTATAACGGTAACCCATCATCATCTACCATTGATGCCCTTTCCACAATGGTAATGGAAGGAAACATGGTTAAAGTATTATCTTGGTATGATAATGAAACTGGATATTCTAGCCGTGTTGTTGATTTAATCGACTATTTGGCTAAAAAAGGATTGTAATTAGAATAATAAAAAAAACCTCACCAAGGTGAGGTTTTTTTTATCACACCTCTAAAAAAACTTGGCAGAAGATGATATTATTAGTAAGTCATTAATCAGTCAAGCGTTTACATTTCTTGTTTTTGGATAATTTCCTGGAAACCGACTATAATGAAAAAGAGAAAAAGGGGAGTTGGGAAATTTACCCTCTCCCTTTTTGACTAAAGGAATCAAAAATATGATAACAATATCTAAGGGGGTTCTTGGATTATGAATAAAAAGTCGATTAGAGATATTGAATTAAAGGGGAAACGCGTATTTTGCCGTGTTGATTTCAACGTTCCGATGCAGGACGGAAAGATTTCGGATGATACGAGAATCAAAGCTGCACTGCCGACGATTTCCTATCTGACAGAACAAGGCGCTAAAGTCATCTTAGCTAGCCACCTTGGCCGTCCAAAAGGACAAGTAGTTGAAGAATTGCGTTTAGCACCTGTTGCGGAAAGACTAAGCGAACTTAGTGGCAAAGATGTGCAAAAGGCAGAAGAAGCTTACGGCGAGACCGTTCAATCAATCATTGATAACATGCAAAATGGCGAGATCCTGTTGTTGGAAAACGTTCGTTTCTATACAGGAGAAGAGAAGAACGATCAAGAATTGGCGAAGTCATTTGCTGCACTGGCTGATGTTTATGTTAACGATGCATTCGGAGCTGCGCATCGTGCACATGCTTCAACTGAAGGAATAGCACACCATCTCCCAGCTGTTGCCGGATTGCTGATGGAAAAAGAACTTTCTGTGCTAGGAAAAGCGTTATCCAACCCGGAGCGTCCTTTTACAGCTATAATTGGCGGAGCAAAAGTAAAGGATAAGATAGGCGTTATCGAAAACCTTTTGGAAAATGTCGATCACTTGATCATTGGTGGTGGACTGGGTTATACATTTATTAAAGCGCAAGGTCATGAAATCGGTAATTCATTATTGGAAGAAGACAAAATAGAATTGGCCAAGTCTTTCATCGAAAGCGCAAAAGAAAAAGGTGTAAAATTGCATTTGCCTATCGATGCGGTTGTAACAGCTGAATTTTCACCTGATGCAGAGACAGAGAATGTCGATATCGATGCTATTCCAAGTGATAAAATGGCTCTGGATATCGGTCCAAAAACAAGTGGATTATTTGCGGATGTAATCAAAGGTTCCAAGCTTGTCATATGGAATGGACCAATGGGAGTATTCGAGTTCGATAAATTTGCTAATGGAACGAGAACGGTTGCTGAAGCATTGGCGGAAGCAAAAGATACTTACAGCATTGTAGGCGGAGGGGATTCAGCCGCAGCTGCTGAAAAGTTTGGCTTAGCAGAAAAGATGTCCCATATTTCAACAGGCGGCGGTGCATCTCTTGAGTTCATGGAAGGCAAGGAATTGCCTGGCGTTGTGGCCTTGAACGATAAATAAGCGTAAACCGTTACATATTTCAACTTTAGAAGGGATGAGAAACCAAATGCGTAAACCGATTATTGCAGGAAACTGGAAAATGAATAAAACACTATCTGAGGCGACTGCCTTTTTAGAAGAAGTGAGCAATTTGATTCCGAAGCAAGATTTAATCGATACGGTTGTATGTGCTCCAGCCTTGTTTTTGGATCAACTGGTTCAAGCAGCAAAAGGAACCGATGTGAAAATCGGGGCGCAGAACATGCACTTTGAAGAAAGTGGTGCTTTCACGGGAGAAATCAGCCCGATCGCTTTAGCTGATCTTGGTGTATCCTACGTCATACTTGGTCATTCCGAACGCCGGGAAATGTTCAACGAAACGGATGAAGCCGTTAATAAAAAAGCGCATGCCGCTTTTGCCCACCGGATGACCCCTATCGTTTGTTGCGGTGAAACACTTGAGCAAAGGGAAGCTGGCGAAACGAATGATTTCGTTGGCAGCCAGATTGAAAAAGGCTTAGCTGGATTATCTGACGAACAATTGACACAAGCCGTCATTGCATATGAGCCGATTTGGGCGATTGGAACAGGAAAATCGTCATCTGCTCAAGATGCAAATGAAGTTTGTGCACATATCCGTTCTGTGGTTGCTGACAAATTTTCAAATGAAGCAGCTGCAGCCATCCGTATTCAGTACGGTGGCAGTGTAAAACCTGAGAATATTAAAGAGTACATGGCACAACCTGATATAGATGGTGCGTTGGTAGGCGGGGCTAGCTTGAAAACCGATTCCTTTTTACAATTGCTGGAGGCTGGTCACTATGAGTAAGTCGCCTGTGGCACTTATCATTTTGGACGGTTTTGGCTGCCGTAACGAAGAAGAAGGAAATGCTGTTTTTTATGCGAAAAAACCGAACTTTGACCGTTATTGGGAAAAGTATCCGCATTCCCATTTAACTGCAAGCGGGGAAGCGGTCGGCTTGCCTGCCGGTCAAATGGGTAACTCTGAAGTGGGCCATTTGAATATCGGGGCAGGACGGATCGTTTATCAAAGTCTGACCCGTGTTAACCTGGCAATCCGTGAAGGGGAGTTTGCAGAAAACCCAACTTTGGTCGATGCCATGAGCCATACCAAGAAAAAAGGGACGGATCTTCATCTTTTCGGTCTTCTTTCAGATGGCGGCGTTCACAGTCATATTGAACATATGTATGCCCTGCTGAAATTGGCCGCTAAAGAAGGAGTTAAAAATGTATATGTACATGCATTTTTAGATGGACGTGATGTCGGACCTAAAACGGCGCAAGGTTATATTAAGGAAGCGGAAGCGAAAATGAAGGAAATCGGTGTTGGTCAGTTCGCGACCATTTCAGGAAGGTATTATTCGATGGACCGTGATAAACGCTGGGAGCGTGTGGAGAAATCCTACCGTTCTATGGTGTATGGTGATGGACCTTCTTACCCTTCTGCGATGGAATGTGTCGAGGACTCCTATGAACATGGTATTTTTGACGAATTCGTGATACCTTCAGTCATAACGGCGGAAGATGGTAAACCGGTGGCGACGATTAAAGATGATGATGCCGTCATCTTTTATAACTTCCGTCCAGACCGGGCAATCCAGATTTCGAATACGTTCACGAACGAAGACTTTCGCTCATTTGACCGTGGTCCTGGACATCCGAAGCATCTCCATTTTGTCTGCTTGACACATTTTTCGGAAACAGTTGACGGATATGTTGCTTTTAAGCCGACAAATCTTGATAATACATTAGGGGAAGTACTTTCCCAAAACCAGCTTACCCAGCTTCGTATCGCTGAAACTGAAAAATATCCGCATGTGACGTTTTTCATGAGCGGCGGACGTGAAGAGAAGTTTCCTGGTGAAGAGAGGATTTTGATTAATTCTCCGAGAGTAGCTACATATGATTTACAGCCGGAAATGAGTGCTTATGAAGTGACTGATGCATTGATGGAACAAATTGAGGCTGACCGCTTCGATGCGATCCTCTTGAATTTTGCCAATCCGGACATGGTTGGTCATTCAGGGATGCTTGAGCCTACCATTAAAGCGATTGAAACCGTTGATGAATGCCTAGGCAGGATAGTCGATTTAATCGTCTCAAAAGGCGGTACGGCCATCATTACAGCTGACCATGGGAATGCTGATGAAGTCGTAACGCTCGAAGGCAACCCCATGACGGCCCATACAACGAATCCTGTGCCTGTCATTATCACTAAAAATCAGGTAACATTAAGAACAGGTGGAATCCTAGGCGATTTAGCTCCAACGATGCTTGATTTGCTTGGAGTCGAAAAACCTGTTGAAATGACAGGGAAATCCCTATTATCTAAATAAAATTGTGAATTGGAAAAGGAGAGATTTATAATGCCGTACATCGAACATGTATATGCACGTGAAGTGCTAGATTCCCGTGGTAATCCAACAATAGAAGTAGAAATCCAAACAGAGTCCGGTTACTTCGGACGTGCAATCGTACCATCAGGTGCTTCAACAGGAGAACACGAAGCTGTTGAGCTTCGTGACGGAGATAAATCTCGTTACCTGGGTAAAGGGGTACAAAAAGCAGTTGATAATGTAAATGATATCATTGCTGATGCTGTCATTGGTTTGGATGTAACGAACCAAGCAGGACTTGACCTTACTATGATTGAATTGGATGGTACTGAAAACAAAGGGAACTTGGGAGCTAATGCAATCCTTGGTGTGTCAATGGCTGCTGCCCATGCTGCTGCGGAATTTTCAGGTTTACCATTGTATCGTTACCTTGGAGGGTTCAATGCGAAACAACTTCCAACTCCAATGATGAACATCATTAATGGCGGATCACATGCCGATAACAATGTTGACTTCCAGGAATTCATGATCCTTCCTGTAGGCGCTCCTAGCTTCAAAGAAGCAGTTCGTATGGGTGCTGAAGTATTCCATGCATTGAAATCTGTCCTTTCTGCAAAAGGCTTGAATACGGCAGTCGGCGATGAAGGCGGCTTTGCGCCAAACCTTGGTTCAAACCGTGAAGCGCTGCAAGTCATCATCGAGGCAATTGAAAAAGCAGGCTATAAAGCAGGCGAAGATATCTACCTTGGTATGGACGTAGCATCATCTGAATTCTATAACAAAGAAACAGGCAAATATGACCTTGCAGGCGAAGGCCGCAATGGCGTTACATCCGAAGAAATGGTTGCGTTCTATGAAGAGCTAGTGAATGAATTCCCGATCCTTTCTATTGAAGACGGCTTGGATGAAAATGACTGGGAAGGCCACAAACTTTTAACTGAACGCATTGGTTCTAAAGTCCAATTAGTTGGTGACGATTTATTCGTAACGAACACAAAAAAATTGGCTGAAGGCATCGAAAAAGGCATCGGTAACTCCATCCTGATTAAAGTGAACCAAATTGGTACACTGACTGAAACGTTTGAAGCAATCGAAATGGCTAAGCGCGCAGGCTACACTGCAGTCGTTTCCCACCGTTCCGGTGAAACGGAAGATGCAACTATCGCTGACATCGCCGTTGCAACAAACGCAGGACAAATCAAAACAGGTTCCATGTCCCGTACAGACCGTATCGCTAAATACAACCAACTTCTTCGCATCGAAGACCAGCTTGGTGACTTGGCTGTATATGGCGGCTTGAAATCTTTCTATAACTTGAAGAAGTAATCTAATTCATGTTATAAGCAGTTGAATTTTTGTCGTACAAGGCAAATTCAAGGGGCTTGAATTAAGTCATACAGAAACATGAACTTTGTCGTACAGTTTATTGCTTTTAACCTCCTATTTATATGTGGAAATCCGCATTAAATAGGAGGTTTTTTTATGTTTATTAAAGATTTGCTGAAGGAGTTTACATTTGACTTGCAGATTAAGAACTACTCTAAGGGACGATTGAAACGTACAATTACAATGTCGGTCAATTGATTAATTTCTTGGAAACACATCATGATATTTCAGATGTTGAGGATGTTTCCTCCTTGCACATTAAGAAGTTTATTCAATATCAAAAAGAAATAGGGAACAAGCCCAACTACATTAATACAATAATTAAGTCTTTGAGGGCTTTTTATAGTTATTTAGTTAATGAGGAATACGTCAGTCTCAATGCATTAGCAAAGATAAAATTGTTAAAAGAGGACAAGATCGTTATCAAAACATTTACAGACAAAATAGCTTCAATGTGGCAATCCACATTGAATAGGAGGTTTTTTATGCTTATAAAGTCAGCGGGAATTCGTCCAGTCAATTTTCTGAGCTTGGTTCAGGGCTGATAAATGGTATTAATCAAACGTTTGATTAATACCATTTCATAAAAAAAAGGTGCCGCATCCGGGCACCTTTTTTTATTAATCCGACACAGCTTCCACTGGTACGGCATTATAGTATTCTTCTAATGTACTCTTCGTTACAAAAATTTCAGTTGCAGCATCAACACCGACATAGCGGATGTGCCATGGTTCGTATTTATAGCCTGTGATGTTTTCCTTGCCTTCCGGATAGCGGATGATAAATCCGTATTCATGGGCGTGTTCAGCAAGCCAGGCCGCTTCATTCGTGTCACCGAAGCAGTCCTGGGCGGCACATGCACCGTCATGGGTCGTGACGTCAATCGCTAGACCCGTTTCATGCTCGCTTGTCCCAGGCATTGCACTGTAGGTTTTCGCTTTTTCTTCCCCGTCCTTAGCCACATAGTTGTTAAAAACAGCGATTTGCGTTTGATGTGAACGATAAGCGGAAACACCGGCAAAGTGCATGTTTTCGTTTTCAGCAGCTTGGAACATCTCTTCAAGCGCTTCTCCCGCTTCTTTTCGCATCATTCTTTTTTCAATTTTATCTTGAAAGATGAAATCCACTTTTGGATAGATAAGGTCATCAGGTTTGTAATCTTCCGGCAGGCTGTATTGTTTATTGACAAGTACAGGTATGCTTTCCGGGTTGGCTAACGTCTGAAGGCCAGCCTGTGCGGGTTCAGCCGTTTCATTAACTTCCACCTGGCGTTGGGCCGTTTCTTTTGAATCATTATTCTTATCAGTTTCTGTCTCCGTATCCTGGGAGCTCGGCTGTTCTTCTTTTGGCTCTTTTTTATCCTCGTTTGATTGGTCGAATGAGCATCCGGACAATAGAATGAAAGATGATAGAGCAGTTGCTGCAAATATAGGTTTTAACATATGAAAGGCCCCTTGCTTTTAATATAAGATTTCCAATAAAAGTAGTTTTGAAAAATTATCGTGATAAGTAATCCCTTGTTAATTCACTTTGATATTTATCAAGAAATAAGCCAATCCAGACGACCATCAACAAAAAAGGGTAATCATTACGGACTGCGGTTTCCACGACGGGATCAGACCAAAAGTTCGAAAGGAAACCTGACGACATCTTGATTGTCTCGAATGTTACAAGGGCGTGCAGCGATAACCAAAGAATCGTAAGAGTATTGGTCCCAAACCCAATGACCGCTGCTATAACGCTCAGCAAGGCGGCTGCTGCCCCGATCAGGAGGACATTGAAGCTGGATTGGAAAAAGTCGGTACCGCTATTGGAAAGTCCATTATAAATAATAGCAGTAAAATAAACGGTTGTCGTGATATATGCAGCAAATAATAAGTATCGATTTCCGTGATACTTTGCCAGCAGCAATAAAAGCGGTGATAGGATGATTAATAGGACACTGATAAGATTGCTTCCGCCTGTCCATAAAGAATAGCCGGCAACCGCCGAGAATAGGATGGTCAGGAGATCAAGAATCCGAAGTATGGACTTAAACATGTTGACACCTCTTTCTCAATTTATGCAAATTATCTCAAACTTTGATCCAAAAAGAAATAAATGACTATGGATATTTAGGAATTCCTACCATCATAGCATAACAAAGATTGTGGATATTTAGTGGGTGTGGTAAAGTTAAAGTAATTGTTTATTGGTTCTTCAGGAGGTGTAATTGCATGCATGCATTTCTCATAACGCTTTTAGTGATTGTCAGTATCGCCCTCATTGTGACGGTATTGCTTCAATCAGGTAAGAGTGCAGGTTTATCAGGTGCGATTGCCGGCGGTGCTGAGCAGCTATTCGGAAAGCAAAAGGCACGCGGTTTGGATCTGGTTTTACATCGCGCAACGATAGTATTGGCGATTTTATTCTTTGCTTTAACTTTACTTGTTGCATTCTTTGATGTGTAATGGATCAAAAATGAGTCTAGCTAAATAGCTAGGCTTTTTTCTTTGCACAATAGTTGCATGAATAGATATAGTGATTTTAGTACTTAATTATAGGATAGGGATTTTTTTCATTCTATTTACTGATAAAGGAGCATAAAGTCATGAAAATCAAGCTGCAGCAGCCCTTTACTTTTGAAGGCGGAAAAAGAGCTGTCTTACTTTTACATGGATTTACGGGGAATTCAGCGGATGTGCGGATGCTTGGCCGTTATTTGGAGAAACAGGGATACACCTGCCATGCCCCGCACTATAAAGGACATGGCGTTCCGCCAGAGGAGCTGGTGAAAACGGGTCCGGAAGATTGGTGGAAAGATGTCATGATGGCCTACGATTTTCTGAAAAGCAAAGGCTATGAAGAAATTGCTGTTGCCGGACTCTCATTAGGAGGCGTATTTTCTCTAAAATTAGGTTACACTGTACCTATAAAGGGTATCGTATCAATGTGTGCGCCTATGTATATCAAAAGTGAAGAAATGATGTTTAAAGGAGTATTGGAGTACGCCAGAGAATTTAAGAAGTATGAAGGGAAAACTCAAGAGCAAATAGAGCTTGAAATGGACCTCCTTGCCGATAAACCCATGAATACATTGAAAGCCCTTCAGGAATTGATAACGGATGTAAGAGAGCACGTCGACCTTATTTACGCGCCGACATTTGTAGTGCAGGGTCGGCATGATGATGTTATCAATCCAAAAAGTGCCGATATTATTATTGACGCCATTGAATCACCGGTCAAAAAAATCAAGTGGTATGAAGAATCCGGTCATGTCATAACTCTTGATAAAGAAAAAAACCAGTTGCATGAAGATGTATTGGAATTTTTAGAAAGTCTGGATTGGTCCGAATAACAAATTTATCATACCCTGAATAGGAGGGTTTTCATGGAAGATAACATTCAAGAACATATTAATAAGCTTCTGACGTACATGACCGATGAAGCGTATAAGCCGTTAACGGTACAAGAACTGGAAGAGGCTTTGAAAATCGAAGACTCGGCAGATTTCAAGAATTTCGTTAAGGCTTTAGTAAAGATGGAAGAAAAGGGATTGGTGGTCAGAACGAGGAGCAATCGTTACGGCCTGCCGCAAAAAATGAATTTGTTCCGCGGTAAATTAACAGGACATGCAAAGGGATTCGCTTTTGTGACGCCTGAAGATAACCCAGGAATGGACGATATTTTCATTCCGCCAAATGAAACGGGCACAGCGATGCATGGAGATGTCGTCATGGTACGAGTATCTTCGGAAACATCCGGCTCAAGGCAAGAAGGCACGGTCATCAGAATACTTGAACGCGGAATTACACAAGTGGTAGGTACATACTCCGAAAGTAAAAGTTTTGGTTTCGTCATCCCTGATGATAAAAAGATCGCAAACGATATCTTCATTCCACAGCATGCTTCACATGGAGCGGTAGAGGGCCATAAAGTTGTCGTCAAGCTTACTTCTTATCCTGAAGGACGCGTAAGTGCTGAAGGCGAAGTCATTGAGATTCTTGGGCATAAAAATGATCCTGGTGTAGATATTCTTTCAGTGATCCATAAATATGGTTTGCCGATGGAGTTCCCGGATGATGTCATGGAGCAAGCCAATGCCGTTTCGGATACCATTCAAGAAAGTGAAATTGGCAATCGCAGGGATTTGCGCAATGACGTTTTGGTCACGATTGATGGAGCGGATGCAAAGGACCTGGATGATGCGGTCACTGTTTCTAAACTTGAAAATGGCAATTACAAGCTGGGTGTTCATATTGCTGATGTCAGCCATTATGTGACGGAAGGCTCGCCAATCGATAAGGAAGCTTTGGAAAGAGGGACGAGCGTTTATTTGGTGGACAGGGTTATTCCAATGATCCCGCATCGTTTATCGAATGGTATTTGTTCCTTGAATCCACAAGTCGATCGTTTTACACTATCTTGTGAAATGGAAATCACGCCGGATGGCCAAGTCGTCAACCATGAGATTTTTGAAAGTGTCATTAAGACGACGGAACGTATGACATATGGCAATGTGAACAAAATACTTGTGGATAAAGATGAAGAACAGCTCGAACGCTATGAGGCGTTGGTGCCGATGTTCCAGGACATGGAGAAGTTAGCGGCTATCCTTCGTAAAAACCGGATGAACCGCGGTGCGATCGACTTTGATTTCAATGAAGCGAGAGTTATCGTTGATGAAGAGGGCCATCCCACTGATGTGGTTTTACGTGAAAGGTCGGTTGCGGAAAAGCTGATTGAAGAGTTCATGCTTGCGGCCAATGAAACCGTTGCTGAGCACTTCCACCGTCTTAAGGTTCCGTTCATTTACCGTATTCATGAAGATCCCAAGCCGGAAAAACTGCAGCGTTTCTTCGAATTCATTACGAACTTCGGATATATTGTACGGGGATCGGCCAATGACGTTCATCCTAAGGCGTTACAGGAAATCATTGAGGCGGTTGCCGGCAAACCGGAAGAAACGGTCATATCCACCGTCATGCTTCGTTCCATGCAACAAGCGAAATATGACCCGGAGAGCTTAGGCCACTTTGGATTATCAGCTGAATTTTATACACATTTCACATCTCCGATTCGCCGATACCCGGATTTAATCGTACACAGGTTGATCAGGACCTACTTGGTGGAAGGTAAACTCGATGAAGCTACGAAGGAGAAATGGAATGCCATTTTACCTGAGATTGCCGATCATACATCGAAACGTGAACGTCGCTCAGTCGATGCTGAACGGGAAACGGATGATCTGAAGAAAGCGGAATATATGCTTGATAAAATCGGCGAAGAATATACCGGGATCATTGGTTCGGTTACGAATTTCGGGATGTTTGTAGAATTGCCGAACACCATTGAAGGACTTGTCCACGTCAGCTTCATGACGGATGATTATTATCGCTTCGATGAGCGTCAGCTTGCAATGATCGGGGAACGGACAGGTAATGTGTTCCGGATTGGCGATGAAATCGACGTACGTGTTTCCAACGTTAATAAAGAGGAACGCGCCATCGATTTTGAAATTATCGGCATGAAGGTAAGCCGTCCGCGTCCTTCTGGCGAGAAGAAAATATTCAAAGCCAATTCAGGTGAACGTAAACGCGGCCGAGGCGGCAATGGGGGACGTAATGAAGGAAAAGGCGGCGGCCGTAATGGAGATTCGGCTTCTTCTGGGAGAAAATCGAAAAACAAGAAAAAATTCTTTGAAAATGCGCCAGCTGCCAAGCGCAAGAGAAAACCAAAAAAGAGATAAAGATTGAGGCGGGGGATGATCATTTCATCCTCTCGCCGCGATTGGATGTAAAAAAGGGGAGAGTTAGATGCCAAAAGGCTCAGGTAAACAACTAGCACAAAATAAAAAAGCTTATCATGATTTTTTTATTGAACAAACGTTTGAAGCGGGAATCGTTTTAAAAGGGACCGAAATCAAAGCAATCCGTGCGGCCCGAGTGAATTTGAAGGATGCCTTTGCTAAAATAGAAAATGGTGAAATTTATCTTCATAATATGCATGTCAGCCCGTATGAGCAGGGAAACCAGTTTAACCATGACCCGTTGCGGACACGGAAGCTTCTTTTGCATAAGAAAGAAATCAGTAAACTGATCGGTGAAACAAAGGAAACAGGTTACACCATCGTCCCGTTGAAAATGTATTTAAAGAATGGCTTTGCCAAAGTTTTAATCGGACTTGGAAAAGGGAAGAAACAATATGACAAGCGTGATGACCTGAAGAAGAAGGAAGCGAAGCGTGATATTGAACGTGCTTTCCGTGATCGTCAGAAGATGTAAAACTGCCAAGACCTTACAATTGATTTTTTGAACCAATCTGTTATAATTAATCCTGTACCGATGACAATTGAATATCAGCCAACTTGCTGACTATTCTTCTCTCGTACGCTCCATTTCTATCATGGGGACGTTACGGATTCGACAGGGATAGTTCGAGCTTAAGTTGCGAGTCGAGGGGATCGGCCTCGTTAAAACGTCAACGCCTATAACTGGCAAACAAAACAACAACCTAGCTTTCGCTGCGTAACAACAGTCGATAGCTGTTCCTCCCTCCATGGCCCACGTGGTAGGGTAAGGGACTCACTCTAAGTGGGATACGCCGGAATCCACCGTCTGAGGATGAAGGAAGAGACCAATCAGACTAGCTGCTCTGCCGCCTGTCGATAGGCTAATGAGTTCGCGAAATGCGAATATATCGACTACACTCGTAGAAGCTTAAGTGCCGTTATGTCTGGACGTGGGTTCGACTCCCACCGTCTCCACCAATACATATATTGGTGGTTTTTTATTTGTTGTTTTTGTCGAAAAATCGATAAATCGAATAATTCGTAGATATATCAGGAGTTTTCGATGATATATCTTTATTTTCGAAGATATATTCCCGATTTCGCAGATAAACTGTATAATCGCTATCATTTAAAGGAATATTCCCTACTGCTGTAGAATCCTTTGGGAGAAACCAAGATTGGAGCGATGTAATTGATTGTAAAAAAACGAAAAGTTCCTCTTGCCATACGTAAATTACGTGCATTAGCGTGCAGGCTACCTCCGAATCACCCTAAAATCCCCGTAATCATGAACGATCTCAAAAAAAGGGAAGCGGGCTATAAAGGGGAATGTTCCATTGATTTTCCATTAAGCTTTCTTGAACCGAAAAGCTATTTCATCTTCCACGATTTAAGGCTGCAGGATCAAGCAAGATATTTTCAAATGGATACCTTATTAGTCTCCAAAAAATATGCGCTTATCATTGAAGTGAAGAACATTGCAGGGGCAATCTATTTTGATCCGCATTTCAATCAGCTCATTCGAACGATAGAAGGAAAAGAGACGGCATTTCCAGATCCCATCATACAAGTCAGCCGCCAGGAATCACAGTTGACGAATTGGTTCTTGAAAAATGGTTTTCCCTCATTACCCATCCTTTCTTTAATTGTCATCAGTAATCCCCAAACAATCATCCGTACATCTCCTGAAAACCATAAACTCTACTATAAAGTCATCCATCGCGATGCACTTCCATCTAAAATTAAGCAAATGGAAGATTCCATAACAGACTCCAGTTTTAGTGAAAAAGATTTGAAGAAAGCAATTCGCCTAATGAATAAACACCACATCGATGCGGACTATTCCATACTGGAACGATACAATCTTACCGAAGAGGACCTAATAAAAGGAGTGATATGCCAAAATTGCAAGGGGAATCAGTTATTTAGAAGGCATGGTACATGGATTTGCAATCAATGCCAACAACCCAGTAAAACTGCACATATCCAGGCTTTACGAGATTATTTTTACCTATTAGGCTCGACCATAACGAATCGGCAGTTGAGGGATTTTTTAAACATTTCCTCTGCATCCAGTGCAACGAGGATCTTACAATCATTGAATCTGACAAGCCGTGGTGCGAATAAGGGGAGGGTGTACAGCCTTTATTTTGATGAGTGATCTGGCCCTCATCTTAAATCATTTCTCTATATTTACATCAACATTTTGGAAATCCTCCAAAATAATATCTATTACTGGAAAAACTCCATCAGCTTGATAAGCTAATAAGATTTTTTTTACTGAGGCAATATGCAATTCTTTAATTTCCGTTTTTTTTACATCTGTCGTTTTTTCTCATTTCTTCCTTAGTGGGATAATTTTTTGTGCCGTAAACCCACATGAAAAATCTATCTAACTCACTAACCTCTTGCTATGTAAAGCCATGTGATAATAACTCATAATACCTAGACTTTAAATTCGGGGCCATACTATCATGTAATTTAAAAAATGCATGCTTCAATAAAAACAATTCGTATTCTAATTCCTTAATTTTTTCTTCTTGATTCATTAAATCATCCACTCCAATGCCTATAACATTATTTAACGTAGGTGTAGCTTTATCAATTGAATTACGTTATCCCAATTCATGATCTTCAACGTGTTACATATGTTAGCATTCATCCAGTACAGAAAAAAGACTCAAAAGAAGCATGAACTTCTCTTAAGTCTTTGTTCCGATTCTATTCTTTTAATTCCTTGCCCATTCCCTTTAGGAAGTGGACGCCAAAACCGATTGCCCGGTTTATGTCTGGATCATTCAATGTTTTCATTAAATCCAAAACGCCGATCTTTTTATCGGCCTGAAGAAATTTGTTTCCTTCATCGATTCCTGCAAGTGCACTGTTAAGCAGTTTCGTGGATTGTGCGGCATCAGCATTCATCAAGGCTCCTGTTGCGCCCATAAGGGTATTGATCAGGTTTGTTACAGGTTGCCTAGTGACTTGTTGAAGAGCGATTTTCGCAATTTGTTCTTTTCCTTGAAGCATGGAGGTCGCGGCTTCGAATACTCCCGAGTCATTCAGTTCATTGACGATTTTAAACATATTGTTTAAGGCATCTTCATTATTGGTGATGAGTGTTTTCAGTTCTTCTAGTTTTTGTAGCTTTATTTCTTCCTCAGTAATGGGATTATGGATTTCCGTAATAGGAGCTGCCATGATCTTCACCCTCCTTGTTTATTTATCCGTTAAGTGAACATACCCTGGACGGGCCCACTTACGTCCTACCTCGACACCATTTTGAGGATGACGTTTTTTGTTCCGTGGATTTGTACCCGGTAATGGGATATCCCCGCTTGCGCTTAATACTTCCATGCGGACCATCGTCTGCTTGTAAGCAGGCGTGCTTGTGCGTTGATCATAGATAGGACCAGTCAGGAAGTTAATGGCTGAGTCTTTATCGACGGAATTCATCGGTAAAAATAGCTCATTATTTTTAACACGGTCTGTGATCAGGGCTTTTAATTTAACGGCCCCGAATGGAGACACTAAGCGAACGAGTCCGCCATCACTGACTTTACGTTCTTGTGCAAGTTCTGGTGAAACCTCAACGAAAATATCAGGTACTTTCGATTGGATTCCATTGGATTTGTTCGTCATATTTCCTTCATGGAAATGCTCCAGCATGCGACCATTATTGATATGAAGGTCATATTCTTCTGGGAATTTATGCGGTTCTACCCAGTCAGCCAGTGCAAAGCGCGCTTTCTTATCAGGGAAGTTGAAGCCATCCACATAAAGAAGCGGCGTGTTTGATCCATCATGGCTTCCCCAGAGGAAGCTGTTCCATCCTTCCAGCACATCGTAATTCGCTTGGCTGAATATCGGTGACAGGCTTGCCATTTCATCATAAATTTCACCAGGATGTGTGTAGTTCCAATTCGCACCTAAGCGGTTGGCGATCTCTTGAGTGATTTCCCAGTCGGCTTTAGAATCTCCCATAGTGGGAAGGGCTTTATATAAACGTTGTACACGGCGCTCCGTATTGGTGAACGTTCCATCTTTTTCAAGAGATGGAGCTCCGGGTAATACCACGTCGGCATATTGGGCTGTCCTTGAAAGGAAAATATCCTGGACAACAAAGAAATCCAAGCCGGATAACACTTTATCTACATGGTTTGCATCCGCATCAACAAGTGCCATATCCTCACCTACTAGATACATGGCCTTCATGTCGCCTTTTTCTATCGCTTTAAGCATTTCAATATTGTTCAAGCCTGGTTTGCCATCGATCTTCACTCCATAAGCTTTTTCGAATTTAGCACGTGCCACGTCATCGGTAACATGCTGATATCCTGGAAGCCATGTTGGAAGGGTGCCCATATCGCAAGCGCCCTGTACATTGTTATGGCCGCGAAGTGGATAAGCTCCCGCTCCTGGGCGACGGTAGTTACCTGTGGCTAATAGCAGGTTGGAAATTGCAGCCGAAGTATCGGAAGCACCGGTGTTTTGTGTAACGCCCATTCCCCAGAGAATGCACGTTCCGTCTGCATCACGAATGGTCTCAGCTATTTGAATCAATGTTTCTTTTGAAATACCTGTGTGTGTTTCTGCATATTCCAGGGTATATTTTTCAAGTACTTCTTTATAATCGTCGAAGAAGTTAACATTTTCATTGATGAATTCTTGATCATGCCAGCCTTGATCGATCATATACTTTGTAACCGCCATCAACCAAACTTGGTCTGTTCCTTGTTTTGGACTGATATGGATGTCGGAACGCTCGGCCATCTCGTTTTTTCGGATGTCAGCCACGATCAGTTTTTGTCCGTGAAGCTTGTGTGCCCGTTTTACGCGTGTCGCCAATACGGGATGGCCTTCTGCCGGGTTAGCTCCAACGATGATGACAAGACCTGCTGCGGCGATATCTTTGATCGTACCAGCATCTCCGCCCATGCCGACAGTACGGAAAAGTCCGTCTGTTGCTGGGGATTGACAGTAACGCGAGCAATTGTCGACGTTATTCGTTTCGAACATTTGCCGTGCCAGTTTTTGAATCACATAGTTTTCTTCATTCGTGATCTTGGATGAGGAAATGAAGCCTACTGAATTTCCGCCGTATTGCTGTTTGATCGAACCGAGTCTGGATGCAACCAAATCAAGTGCTTCATCCCAGCTTGATTCAACAAATCTTCCATTTTTCCGAATCAGGGGCTTTGTCAAACGTTTTTCAGAGTTTACGAAGTCCCAACCGAATTTTCCTTTCACACATGTGGAAATCGCATTGACGGGTGCTTCATGAGTAGGTTGGACTTTAAGGATTTTACGGCCTTTTGTCCAGACTTCGAATGTGCATCCTACCCCACAGAACGTACAGACCGTTTTTGTCTTCTTCGTCCGGGTATCACGCATTGCCGCTTCAATCTCCGAAATGGCAAAAATCCCGCTGTATCCAGGTTCCACTTCTTTAACAAGGTCAATCATTGGTTCAAGCATATCGTTTTTCAAACCTGACATGAAGCCAGCCTCACCCAGCATCGATTTTTCCATTAATGCATTACATGGACAAATAGTTACACACTGTCCGCAGCCCACACAGGATGAGTTATTGATTTCCGTTCCAGCATCCCATATTACCCGAGGGCGTTCTGCTTCCCAGTCGATGGACAGCGTTTCGTTGACCTGAAGGTTTTGGCAGACTTCGACACATTGCCCGCATGCGATGCATTGATTGGCATCATAGCGGTAAAATGGATGGGACATATCGACGGCACCCAATTCCACTTTCGGCGTGTAAGGATATTTTTGGTGTTCAATTTCCATTAATTCTGCTGTGTTATGCAGTTTGCAATTTCCGTTATTATTATCACATACAGTACAGTATAAAGAATGGTTTTCCAGGATCCGGTCCATGGCTTCGGTTTGGGCTTCTTTGGCCTTGCTCGAGTCCAAGGCTATATCCATGCCGCTCACTGCCTTTGTCGAACATGATCGGACGAGTTTCCCATTAACTTCGACGATGCATGTGTCGCATGTTTGGATCGGATCCACTTCAGGAACATAACAAATCTGTGGATGGGCCATCTCATTTTGGTTGATGACCTCCAGTATTGTCGCTCCTTCATCAGCGGTATAATCCTTCCCATTGATTTTGATAGTGATGTTTGAATCGCTCATTATATTTCCCCCTTTTATAGCCAAAAACACGCAAAAAACCACCATGATCACACCTCCGGCTCTGAACGGAAATGTAGGTCATGGTGGAATAGTTTAATAGCAAAGCTTGCCAATATACCAATCCATACCATAATGGATGATTTTAAAAAAGATAGGACACAACAGTACACTATTATGCTCCCAACTTTCCTCTTCGATATTATACCTTTAATTTTAACAAGAAACAATCCTTGAAAGAGGTTATCATTCCCAAATTCCTTTCGTTTTTCTTCGCTTTGATTTATGATAAGAAAATTGAGAACTTATTTTTCTTGAATTGGAGTGACGTAACGGTGTCTAAAGTTATCCATGAATTCAATGATATGATTCGTAAGCTGCGCAAGGAACTATTCGGTAAAGGACCAGAACGCATACACACGGTATTCGTGGAAAATATGGCCGTTTCTACGTTATATGGGAATTTGACTCCTACGGAAATGTTCATATCAAGATCAGAGGAAGGAAGGGATATGGTCCATTCAGCACGAACCAAAATGGTTCAGGATGTGTATTCGGAGAGTCCTCCTGATGGAATGGAAGAACTGGTTGGAGCTAAACTGGTCCATTTGTTTTCAGACATCAAAATCAAAGAGAACATAGCGATTTCCGTATTTGTATTTGATAAGAATATAGCTGACAAACTCAACGGGCATTGACCATGTCCTTACATATTGGTCAATTGGCTCCTGGATATTAAAAGGAGTGGGAACATGAAAGCGATTGAAATGAAAAGGGACATCATCCGGATAACCAAAGGTAAGATCGAGCGGACGGAGGATACGATCGTGACGGAGTATCCCGTTACAGTCAAAATAAATGGCCAGGAATTCGTCACGATGGTTTGTACACCTGAATACATCGAGGATATGGTGATTGGCTATTTGGCTTCGGAAGGCATCATCAAAAAATATGATGAGATAAAAGAAATCTGGGTCCAGGAAAAAGAAGGCTTTGTTCATGTGAAGACGGACAAAGTGAATCCCTACTTCCAGGACTTTCAAAATAAGCGGTATATTACATCATGCTGTGGAATGAGCAGACAAGGGTTCGTCTTTGTGAATGATGCATTGACTGCCAAGAAAATGGATAATGTTTCGGTGAGACTGACTCCTGATGACTGCTTCCGCTTGATGAAGGATTTACAAAATTCCGCTGTCACCTTCCAGAATACAGGCGGAGTCCACAATGCCGCATTATGTGATGTCGATGGCCTCGTATTAAGCAGGATGGATATCGGACGGCATAACGCCTTGGACAAAATATACGGCCATTGCTTGAAAAATGGCATTTCGATAGAAGGGAAAGCTATCGTGTTCAGCGGCCGGATCTCATCCGAAATTCTCTTGAAAGTGGCGAAAATCGGCTGTGAACTGATACTCTCGAAATCCGCTCCAACCGAATTGGCTTTGGAGTTGGCTGAAGGATTGGGAATCACCACGGTCGGGTTCATTCGTAATGATTCACTGAATATATACACATGCCCTGAAAGAATTCAATTGAATGACTGAGCGTCCTCCGCTTGAGAGATGCTTGTGGGAAAGTCCTTGCCGGCATGGCTTGGGCTTTTTTTGTACTTGTAAAAGGATATATCCAACAGGCCTTTTGTGGTACAGTTTGGATAATATATTCAAGGAAAAGCGTATCGGGGGAAGGGTTATGAACGAAAGGGATTGGCATATATTAAAGGTGTTGCATGAAAACAAGAATATTACTAAAACGGCGCAAAGTTTATATATCTCGCAACCTTCTTTAACGAAACGAATTCAACAAATCGAGAAGGAGTTCAATCTAAAGATAGTGGAGCGTGGTACAAGGGGAGTGCAGTTCACCCCTCAAGGGGAATATTTGGCCATCTGTGCAGATGAGATGCTGATCAGGCTCCGGCAGATAAAAGAGACAGCATTCAATATGGGTCAGGAGATCAGTGGAACATTACGGCTGGGTGTTTCCAACTATATTACGCTGCATAAATTGCCAGGCCTGCTGAAAATATTTCGTGAGCGATATCCTAAAGTGGATTTCCATGTGACAACTGGATGGAGTAAAGAAGTGCTGAACCTCATTTATAAGGAAGAAGTGCATGTCGGGATTGTTCGGGGGGACTATCAATGGTCAGGATCAAGGCATCATCTTTTTGAGGAAACGATTTGTATTGCTTCTAAGGAAGAAATAGAAGTCCGGAACCTACCTTTCTTGCCGAGGATCGATTATGGGACAGATGCTCTTTTGAAAACAATGATCGATAATTGGTGGAGAGACAATTTTTCTGGACCTCCTTTGGTGGGGATGGAAGTGGATAAAGGTGATACATGTAAAGAAATGGTCAAGAATGGCCTGGGATATGGCATCCTTCCCAGTGTTTTATTGGAGAAAGACCAAAATCTCCGTCAAATGGACCTTAAGGATAAGCAAGGCAATCCCCTTATCAGGAATACGTGGATGTTATATCATGAAAAATCGCTGGAATTAAAACTGGTCAAGGAGTTTGTCGAATTTGTCAAAGACGTTGATTTCATGAGTGATATTTAAAAGGAAGCGCAGAAACCTCTGTGCTTTTTTATCATTCCTTTTTTGAATGGTTAACGATAATTTATTGGTATTTTAATTATGGTTATCCCGGCATTATGATAGATGTGAGATGTAAATCATCAGGTATATGCCTAAGGAATGGAGAGGAAGTCAAGTGAGTGTCCTGTTACTGATCGTATTGAATGTCATTGTGCCGGTCTTTTTCCTTATAGGGGCTGGGGCCATTTTGCATCGTAAATTCAAGTTGGATATGAATACACTGTCTAAATTGAATCACTTCCTGCTCATGCCGGCCATTAGCTTTGTCAATATCTATCAAAGTAACATGGGTGGTGGGATGATCGTCCAGATATTCAGCTTCCTTGCTCTTCAAGCAGTAAGCCTCATCATCGTGAGTACAGTGGTAGCTAAACTAGCCAGGTTTGATCAAAGTCTTTCTGCCACGTTTAAAAATAGTGTAGTCTTGAATAACTCGGCAAATTTCGGGTTACCGGTCAGCCAGATGGTTTTTCATGGAAATCCCCTTGGCCTGTCGATCCAAGTCATCGTGATCATTTTTCAAAACCTGTTGACCTATACCTATGGATTGATGAATTCCGTTTCCGTCCATACAAAAAGTGCAAAGGGTGCCATTCGCGAATTCTTGAAGAACCCCGTCATTTATGCTCTATTACTCGGTTTTCTATTACAGGCCGCTTCTTTAGATATTCCTCTGTTCTTATGGACCCCGATTGATAATATCGCGAGTGCTTTCATAGCCATTGCATTGATTACATTGGGTGCACAGAGTGCCTATTTGAAAATAACGCATTTCCCGCTTCCGCTTATCCTTAGCTTGGTTGGAAGGTTAATACT
The DNA here is from genome assembly GCF_002243645.1 of Peribacillus simplex NBRC 15720 = DSM 1321. NCBI lineage: Bacteria > Bacillati > Bacillota > Bacilli > Caryophanales > Bacillaceae > Peribacillus > Peribacillus simplex. The sequence continues at coordinate 2,953,542 of NZ_CP017704.1, forward strand.
TTCACCATCCATCGCATTCCTGATCATTCTCATGCTGGGCTTGGAAGGGACTGTCGCTCAGGGATTATTTATCGCAAGCTCATTTCCAACATCAAGAAACAGCGCATTATTCGCTTTGGAATATGACAACCATCCGGAATATGCTGCACAGGCGGTATTGATGTCGACTTTATTCAGCAGCATAACGGTAACGATGGTCGTATATCTATCAAAAATATTATTCTAGCAGGGCTGCTCTTAATGGGCGGGCCTTTTCCCCATGTCCGTCCATAAAACTTTATGAACAATATGGAAGTTATGGAATTTATGCATTTTAGTTGGGCAATCAAAGAAAACGAAGATATTTTTGTAGAATTAAGAAAACGCTTTCAAAAGGGGGATTATCATGTTTTCTCGTAAAAAGATTTCTGCGATCATATTGGCAAGTTCGTTAGCTTTAAGTTTAGGTGCATGCAGCAGTTCGGATACATCAGGAGAAAAGAAAGAAAGTACAGGTTATCCGAAAAAAGCGATAACGATCGTTGCTCCTTCGGGCGCAGGCGGGGGATGGGATTTAACCGCCCGTTCATTTACAAAGGTCTTGGGTGAGACAAAACTGGTGAACCAGCCATTGACCGTCGAAAACAAACCCGGTGGCGGGGGCGCAGTCTTCATGGCGGATTATGCAACACAGCAAGCGGATAACAATGACATGCTTTTCGTGAATTCACCGCCTGTCATCATCAATAACCTTAAAAAAGAAGGCAACAGTCCTTATGGATATAAAAATACGACTCCTTTGGCGCAGCTGACAAAAGATTATGGGGCGATAGTGGTAAAGGCGGATTCTGAATTCAAGGATCTGAAATCAGTGCTGGAAGCGGTGAAGAAAGATCCGCGTAAGTTGACCTTTGCAGGAGGATCGGCTCCGGGATCCATGGATCATTTGATTTCCATTCTTCCAGCCTATGAATATGGCTTGAATCCAACTGAACTCAAATACGTTTCGTACGACGGTGGCGGGGAAGCGATTACGGCATTGCTTGGCGGAAATGCAGATGTGATCGGAACGGATGCATCAAGTGTCAGGGAATTTTTAAAAGCAGGAAAGATTAGAGTGTTGGCCGTAACCTCGACTGAACGTTTGGGTGGAGATCTAAAGGACATACCAACGGCAAAGGAACAGGGTGTTGATGCTGAATTCACGATTTGGAGAGGCGTTTTTGGACCTCAAAATATGTCTGATGAAGCGAAAACCTTTTGGGACGGAATCGTTGCAAAGCTAGTTGAAACTTCTGAATGGAAAAAGGAAGTGGAAGTTCAAGGATGGGAACAAGAATATAAAAATAGTGAAGAATTCAGCAAGTTTTTAGAAGAACAGGAGAAACAGGTGCAGCAATTATTAGAAGCTTTAGGCATGGAAAAATAATCGGAGGAGAAGGAGGTGCTTTCACCTTCTTCTTATTTTCTGAAATGGAGGGATTATGATGGATGTTAAATTTGATCGCTTTGCATCTGTAGCCTTTCTGGCTGTCGGAGTGCTGTTTATGATAGGAAGCAGGAAACTGGCCAGTTCTTCTTATGGAAGTTCGGTAGGACCGGACATTTTCCCTTTTGTATTGGGGCTCGTTCTTGCTGTTTTAAGTATTCGCCTGTTCTATGAGGCATTTCGGAGCAAGGTACAGGAATCGGGTAAGGAAAAACTGCAATATAAACCCTTTATCATCATTCTACTCTCCACCTTGATTTATATTTTGACATTGGAAACGATAGGGTATGTCATTACGACCTTTCTCTTTTTGTTTGTTTGCTTTCAAACGATGGAACGGAATAAGTGGGTGACCTCGCTCATCATTTCCGCAGGATTTTCCGGGATCATCTATTATTTATTCGTGAATGTGCTAAAGGGAACACTACCAGGCTGGCCAATCTGGTTTTCATAAAAGGAAGGGGGATGTGAAGTGGGCACTTTTGATTATTTAATTCATGGATTTGAAACGGCACTAACTTGGTATAACATCCTTTTTGCATTTGTCGGAGTATTGATCGGTACGGCTGTCGGCGTTTTGCCGGGAATCGGGCCGATGAGCGGTGTGGCTCTATTAATTCCGGTAACCGCTTCGATTACAGGGGGACTTCCACCAGAGCAAGCGGCAACAAGCGCCATCATTTTACTTGCAGGTGTTTATTATGGAGCGATGTATGGAGGATCGACAACTTCCATCCTATTGAATACACCTGGCGAATCTTCTTCTGTCGTCACCACATTGGATGGTTACCAAATGGCGAAGAAGGGAAGAGCCGGGAGTGCATTATCTATTTCGGCAATCGGTTCTTTCGTCGGAGGGATCGTCACCCTTATCGCCATGATTGCCTTGGCTCAGCCATTATCGACGATTGCCATTAAATTCGGTCCGGCTGAGTATTTTTCGCTCATGCTTCTAGGGTTGGCGGCAGTCAGCGGCCTCGCGGGAAAATCCGTAACCAAGGCACTGATCATGACGGTTTGCGGTTTGTTGATCGGGACGATAGGCATTGATAACGTATCCGGGATCGCCCGTTTTACATTCGACATTCCTTGGCTGTATCAAGGGGTCGAATTCCTGACGATCGCGGTCGGTCTATTTGCACTTGGAGAAGTATTTAAAACAATCTTGGAAAAAGACGAGGATGATGGGGAAATTGCAAAGATCAATAATTTGATTCCTTCCAAAGAAGAATTCAAGGAATCTGCGGGGCCCATTGCGAGGGGGTCGCTCTTAGGTTTCTTTGTAGGAATCCTGCCGGGTGCAGGGGCTACTCTTGCTTCTTTCTTCTCGTACCTTATGGAAAAACGGATTTCAAAAAACCCCGGGAGATTTGGTACAGGGGCGATCGCTGGAGTGGCTGGTCCTGAAACGGCCAATAACGCAGCTTCTGGCGGAGCGATGATTCCATTATTGACGCTGGGAATTCCGGGTTCCGGTACAACGGCGATTTTAATGGGTGCGCTCATGATGTACAATGTTCAGCCAGGTCCATTATTATTCGAGGACCATCCTCAGGTGGCTTGGGGACTTATCGCCAGTATGTTCATCGGGAATCTGATGCTTCTCATCCTTAATCTCCCGCTCGTTAAGGTTTTTGCGAAAATCATTGAAACGCCAAAGAAATATTTGATTCCGATCATTATCGCGATTTCCATTTTTGGCGTTTATGCGGTACAAGTATCTACTTATGATTTATTGCTATTACTGGGATGCGGGGTCTTGGGATATTTCTTAAGTAAAAATGATTATCCAATCGCCCCGTTGGTATTAGGACTGGTTTTAGGACCGATGATAGAAAATAATATGCGCAGAGCCCTGACGATATCCGATGGTGATTACAGTTTGTTTTTCACTCGGCCGCTTTCCCTGACATTCCTGATCGTAACGGCATTATGGCTGCTCATTCCTGTTTTACTTAAGAAGAGAGGGAAGGATGTTGTCATCAATATTGAAGGTTAACCATTATTTTCTGAATGTTGTGAAAAAAATCCCTTTTTTAAAGGGGTTTTTTTTATATGATGTAAATAGAGGTGATTGAATGCGTTTACACACCAAGTTGATGCTGGGCATCTGTACGTTAATCATCTTAATGGGTGGAATCTTTGAAGTTATTTTCATAAATATCCTGGAAAATAACCTGAAGCAGGAAACAGGGGAAAAAGCATTGTCGGTTGCCCAGACCATTTCTTTGCTGCCAGAAATTAAACAAGCTTTTCGAACGGATAATCCTTCTGTAATCATTCAGCCCATCGCGGAAAGAATTCGCAGGCAGATCGATGCGGAATTCATAGTAATAGGAGATGAGAATGAAACACGGCTGTCCCATCCAGATCCCAGCTTGATCGGTAAGAAAATGGTAGGGGGAGATAACGCCGAGGTTTGGGATGGGAAATCCATCATCACGGAGTCCACTGGCACATTGGGTCCTTCCATTAGGGGGAAATCCCCGATAGTCGAAAATGAAAAAGTCATTGGTGTAGTCTCCGTCGGCTACCTTCAGGATGATATTGAAAAAGAATTGTCCAGTATACAAAGAAAGATAGTCTGGATCATCTCTTTTATATTAATCGGCGGTTTATTGATAGCCTTTTTCATTTCATTCAATATAAAAAAGGCGATATTCGGTCTGGAGCCGAAAGAGATCGCCTGGATGTTTCAAGAGAAGCATGCCATTTTAGAATCCATTCATGAAGGCATCATTGCCATTGATGTTCATGGGAAAATCACGGTCGTCAATGAAACGGCGCATAAAATCCTTCATATCCCTAAAGACGTCATGCTTCGCGGGCAAAAAATCGAAGAAGTCATAACGCATACACATTTGCTTGATGTAGTCAGCACGGCACGGGCCGAGTATGATCAGGAATTCATGATTGACGGTGAAGTTTTTTTGGCAAGCCGGATCCCCATTTTGAATGTACAGGGTGAAATCATCGGTGCAGTAGCAAGTTTGAGAAATAAATCGGAACTATCCAATCTTCTTCAAGAACTGTCACATGTAAAGGCGTATGCAGAAGGGCTTAGGGCTCAGACACATGAATATTCGAATCGGCTCTATACTCTGCTAGGCTTGATTCAACTCGGTTCACATAAGGAAGCGATGGATTTCATATCGAAGGAAGTAGATGTCACCCAAGGCTTCATACACTTTCTAATGAAGGAGGTGCCTGACCCGATTATTGCTGGGTTCATCTTAGGGAAGGTTAGTTTAGCCAGCGAGCTGAAAATTGATTTTACAATTGATAGAGAAAGCAGTTTTAAAGATATTCCGTCCGAAATAGATCGGGATTTATTAGTGACGATCATCGGCAACCTCATCAATAATGCCTTCGAAGCTGTACGGGAGAACGAAAGGGAGGAAAAAAGGGTATCGTTGTTCGTCACGGACTTGGGTAAAGAGTTGATCATAGAGGTTGAAGATAATGGGAAAGGGATGAACTCAGATGTTACCGAACTGATTTTTCAGAACGGTTTTACGACGAAAAGCCATCAAACCAATTCAGGTATAGGTTTGAGCCTTGTTCAGGAAGCGATTGATGGATTAGGGGGATATATCACTTTTTCGACGAAAGAAGGGGAATATACGATTTTTACTGTTGCCATACCAAAAAACAGAGGGGGGATAAAATGATGGCCACTCGCGATATAGAAGTTTTAATCGTAGAAGATGACCTGCGGATTGCCGAGATACAAAAGCTATTCATTGAAAAGCTTGAGGGTTTTCAAACGATCGGTATCGCGTCAAGCTATGACGAGGCTAAAAGCTTCATTGAAATCATGCAGCCGGATTTATTGCTGCTCGATATGTATTTTCCGGATATGAATGGGCTCGATATCCTTAAAGAAATCAAGCAGCAAAGCAAACAAATGGATGTCATTATGATAACGGCGGCTAAAGAAATCGAAAAAGTCCAGGAAGCCATCAAAATCGGCATATTTGATTATATTATCAAGCCTGTCGCATTTGAACGTTTCAAGCAGTCCTTACTCCGGTATCAAGAGTATCACGTTAAACTGTCTGAATTGGAAAAGGGCAATTTTCCCGTAACGCAGCAACAGGTGGATAAGCTTTTGCGAAAGGAAATGAAAGAAAAAGAGAGGGAACAAACTTCACTGCCAAAGGGGATCGATCGGATGACTTTGGAGAAGGTGATGGTTGTGTTGGGGAAATCCTCCCCGGGGTTAACTGCCGAAATAGTGGCAAAGGAGATCGGGGTGAGCAGGACAACGGCAAGGCGTTATTTGGAGCACTTGATGTCCGAGGAAAAAATTGATGCCGATTTAACATATGGAACGGTAGGCCGTCCAGAACGGGTTTATGCGATCAAGTTATAAATGGGTTCGCCAAACGGCGGATCTTTTTTTATTTGACCGAATAAATGTCAGGCATTTTATTGGAATTGGATTTCATCTTTTTTTTGAAGTGTAAAAATGATGAAAGAGGAAAAAATAGGTGTGGAAAGTGTTGAAGCAGACAAGTATATGACAAGTGTCATGGCAGGGAATTGACGTTTATGACTATAGAAAATCGGTTATTATTCCTATACTTAAAGAAGAGATGCCGCCAAAGTTTCGAAATATGGAAGCAAAACCAATCCATATAAACACTTCATTCCTATATATTATGAGGAGGAAATCATGAGTAATCATAATCATAATCAAAAACAATTGAGAAAAGATATTGCCCCTTTTGAAAAATCCAATACTAAATCAAGTGTGAAACAGCTCATAAATACATTTCCGCCATTTTTCCTGTTATGGTTTTTAGCTTATCAAAGCTTAACCATTTCATACTGGCTGACCCTTGCATTGGCCGTCCTGGCTTCAGGATTCGTAGTCAGGATTTTCATCATTTTCCATGATTGCTGTCATCAATCGTTTTTCAAAAGCAGGAAAGCGAATAGCATCCTGGGTACAATCAGTGGAATCGTTACATTATTTCCGTATGAGCAATGGAAGCATAGCCACTCCATACATCATGCAACAAGCAGTAATTTAAACAAACGCGGTACAGGAGATATTTGGATCATGACCGTTGATGAATATACCGCCGCTTCATTCTGGGGGCGTCTGGCTTACCGTTTATATAGAAATCCGATCGTCATGTTTGGATTAGGTCCATTTTATCTATTTCTTGTTTCGAACCGTCTGAATAAAAAGGGCGCTAAAAAGAAAGAACGGATGAATACGTATTTGACAAATGCCGCAATCTTGGCAATTTATGGTCTTTTATGCTTGGCTATCGGATGGCAGGCATTCCTTATGATTCAGGTACCGATGCTTTTTGTAACGGGATCACTAGGCATCTGGCTGTTTTATGTACAGCATCAGTTCGAAGATTCTTATTTCGAAGAGGAATCGGAATGGGATTACGTGAAGGCTGCCATTGATGGAAGTTCTTATTATAAACTACCGAAGGTTTTGCAATGGGTAACCGGTAATATCGGTTTCCACCACGTGCATCATCTTAGTCCAAGAGTGCCAAACTATAATCTAGAAAAAGTCCATGATTCCACCTTGCCTTTGCAGCAGGCAACGACAATCACCCTTAGTTCAAGTTTAAAATCGCTTCGCTTCCGCCTTTATGATGGAGAAAACAAGACGTTTGTAAGTTTTAAAGAGATTAAGGAACGTCTAAATGAAACAAAATCTAAGGTGGAAATCAATAATAAACGTCCAAGTCTTCAAGAAAAATAAATAGTTCATCGAAAAACCATTCAATTTCCATTGGGTGGTTTTTTGATGAAACTCCTTAGTATATACTAGGGTAAAAAGAAATAGAGGCGGCGCCATGCAAAGTTGGTATCATATCTTTCCGAAGAATACAGGGCTGAGCCCTTATGTCTGGATCATTTTTTGTATCCTACCTTTTTATTTCATTTTCAAATCTTCTTCGATGTTGGAGATTGTCTTTGGAATCGTCATGATCATTTTGTTTTTCATATCATATGGTCTCTCATTCGTTTCGAAGGGATGGCCCGTATATGTATGGACGGCGATACAAATAGTCATATCCATATCCATGACCATATTTTTCAGCTACATTTACTTTTCGCTTTTTTTAGCATTCTTTATTGGGAATGTTCAAAATAAGGTTGGCTTTTTCGTATTATATTCGATCCAGCTATTGGCTACCATCGTGTCTGTCAATATTGGCTTCATCATGAAAGACCCTACCTTCTTTTCGCAATTTCCCTTTATGCTCATTTGTGTGGTAGGCGTGATTCTTCTCCCTTTCAACACGTATAATCGGAACAAACGGGGCATGCTGGAAGAACAATTGGAGGACGCACATAAAAGAATATCAGAGCTTGGCAAAATGGAAGAACGTCAGCGGATTGCCCGTGACTTACATGATACACTTGGACAAAAACTGTCTTTGATTGGCTTGAAAAGTGACCTTGCTGGGAAATTGATCGATTTAAATCCGGAGTCGGCCAAGAAGGAAATCAAGGATATCCGTCAAACGGCGAGGACGGCACTCAAGGAAGTACGTGAAATGGTGTCGGAAATGCGCGGGGCAAAGCTTAGCGATGAAATCATTCGGGTCAAGCAAATATTGAAAGCGGCAGAGATAGAATTCTATTTGGAAGGCACCACGGAATTGCAAGATACCCCATTGCTTGTTGAAACGGTTTTGAGCATGTGCTTGAAAGAAGCTGTGACCAATATCGTCAAACATAGCGGTGCCGACTGCTGTAATATCGTCATCGAAGAATTACAAACAGGAGTGACGATCACAGTACAGGATAATGGAGTGGGGCTTTCACATAGATCAGAGTATATTAAAGGCAATGGACTTCAAGGTATGAAAGAAAGGCTCGAATTCGTTAATGGCAGCCTGGATATTAAATCAACAGATGGAACGACACTTTATATAAGGGTTCCGAATGCTATAAAAAATAATGGATAGGTGGGATTAACCTTGATTCGAATCGTAATTGCCGAAGATCAGCGGATGCTGCTTGGCGCGCTAGGTTCCATCCTTGATTTGGAAAGTGACATGGAAGTTGTAGGAAAAGCGAGCAATGGGGAAGAAGCAATGAATCTCGTCAATCAATTAAAGCCGGATATCTGCATAACCGATATTGAAATGCCAGTTAAAACCGGGCTCGATGTAGCGGAGGAGATCAAGGATCAGGGCCACCAATGCAAAGTCATCATTTTAACCACCTTTGCACGTCCTGGGTATTTTGAAAGAGCCAGAAAGGCCGAGGTAGGTGGATATCTTCTGAAGGATAGCCCTAGTGAGGAACTGGCGAACTCGATCCGTGTCATCATGGATGGTCGGCGCATTTATGCTCCTGAGCTGGTGGATATGGCTTTTGAAGAAGAAAACCCTTTGACTGAACGAGAGAGCCAAGTGCTCAAATTGATAGCGGATGGTAAGACCACAAAGGAAATCGCAAGCCAGCTTTATCTGACCAACGGAACGGTCCGTAATTATATATCGGTCATCCTTGATAAATTGGATGTAAGCAACCGCGTCGAAGCGATTGTAAGATTCAAGGAAAAGGGCTGGTCAAAAGATTGATCAAAGGGTAAATCCCTGGCGGCTTCGCAAATCAAAAAAGCACAGTGTCAGAATTGAAATATGGTATATTAATTTTTATTACATACAGGGAAGGGGATGATCATTATGCAAAAGGCTACATTTGCTGGAGGCTGTTTTTGGTGCATGGTGACACCATTTGAAGAACAACCGGGGATTGGGGGGATCGTATCCGGTTATACGGGAGGACATGTTGAAAACCCGACTTACGAGGAAGTGAAGACGGGAACTACGGGACATTATGAAGTCGTGGAAATCACTTTCGATCCTCAGTTATTTCCTTATGAAAGATTGCTGGAACTATATTGGCAGCAAATTGATCCAACCGACGATGGCGGTCAATTCCATGACAGAGGCAGCCAATATCGGACGGCCATCTTCTATCATGATGAAGCACAAGAGAAACTGGCTCTTGAGGCGAAAGAAAAGGTAGCGGCCAGCGGGAAATTCCAGAAACCCATCGTAACGGAAATCCTTCCGGCTCAAACCTTTTATCCTGCCGAAGAATACCATCAAGGCTATCATAAAAAAAACAAAGATGATTATAAAGCGGACCGTGCGAAATCGGGACGCGATGAATTCATTGACCAGCATTGGACCGGTGAATGAACTGGATCATTATTAAACGATCCAGTTGATTTCAGAGATCCGCTCCCTTTCCGCCGACTGTCTGCCAAGCCTCCTAGCCGCGAGCATCTAGCGGTGGGTTCGGCTAGCCAGTTATTTTGCAGGAGTGTCATTTGGATTTAGTTTTTATTTTCGGCTTATTCATCCTAGACTATGGAAATATTCCATAGTCTTTTTATTATGGTTAGCCATTGATACTTAGGCTTTTATAATTTAGCTATGGGGAAATTTTTTATGATTGTGGGGAATCTCTGTATGTGTCTGGCATGGACTTTACACATCCGGTTCATTTTTTGACCTTTTAAAGGCATGATATAGAAAAAAATATAGTCATTTTTTCATGGGGTTTTTATACGGAGTGTTCAATTTCTCATGATATTTTCATATTTCTTCAGTACACTAAGGGGTAGGTGGTGATAATCATGAATAAAAGAATTTTAATAATAGAAGATGAAGAAAAAATTGCGAGGGTTCTCCAGCTGGAACTTAATCATGAGGGTTATCAAACAGAATCGGCTTTTACCGGAAAGACAGGGCTGGAAAGGGCAGAAGCCGAAGAGTGGGATTTAATCTTATTGGATGTGATGCTGCCCGAGCTGAATGGCATAGAAGTACTTAGGCGTTACCGGAAAAAGAATGGATCGACACCGGTCATCCTTCTAACCGCAAGGGATGCTGTGCCAGACAAGGTGAATGGCCTGGACCATGGTGCGAATGATTATGTAACGAAACCGTTTGAAATTGAAGAGCTGCTGGCACGGATCCGTGCTTGTTTTCGTACCAATGTACGGGAGAGCCAATCAGAAGGGGAAGTGGATGGACTAAAGATCCATGATCTGAAGTTGAACCTTGGTACAAGGGACATTCACAGGCAAGGCAAAAGGATTGAGCTGACCTCCCGTGAGTTCGATTTGCTGGTTTATCTTTTGCAAAATAAAAATCAAGTACTTTCGAGGGAGCAAATCCTGACCCATGTATGGGGATATGATTTTGCAGGGGATACGAATGTGGTTGATGTGTATATCCGTTATTTACGCAAAAAAATAGATTATCCCTTTGAGTTGCAGCTCATACATACCTACCGCGGTGTAGGTTACAGCTTGAAGGAGCCAGTATGAAGATTCGGACGAAAATCCAATCGTATTCCAGTCTTTTTTTAAGTGTCATGCTTATATTGTTGAGTATCATCGTTTTAATCGCCTTTCTTTGGATATCGGTAGAGAGGGAACGGGATTTGCTTGATGACCAAGCTTCATTAATTGAAGAAAATATCCTGACGAAAGATTTGATTTCCGGTGATTCCGATTTAATGGAGCCGTATATCCCGGACGATGGAATGGTGAGGATATTCGACACTGATGGAAGGTTGGTAAAAACATTTACGGATGAAGAGGACCTTAAGGGGCTTGCGGTTAAAGCCATTAACGAGAACGGATATGATTTTACCAAAGCTGACGGGGAATATGTATTGACCTACCGTTACCCTTATCCTGATGAAGGGAAGAAGCTAGGGATGATCGAGGTCACACAGCCTCAGGATACCCTTCTTGATAATTTATCGACGCTTGCCCTCGTTTTAGGCGGTGCATCCCTTTTTGTCATTCTTTTATCCATTCTTGCCGGTAAGTGGCTGGCCAATCTAATTCTCAAACCCATATCGATCATGAGCGGAACGATGAAGGATATTGAGAAAAGCGGGGAATACAAACGGATACCGCTATCGGATCAATCAAAGGACGAGCTGCAGGTGATGGGAGTGGCATTTAACAGGATGATAGAAAGGCTGGAGCGGAATTATAACCAACAGCAGCAGTTCCTTTCAGATGCTTCACATGAATTGAAAACACCGATTACGGTCATAGAAAGCTACTCCTCTCTATTGAAACGATGGGGAATGAGGGATGAAGCGATTCAGGAAGAGGCGGTGGAGGCAATCCATCATGAAGCCGTCCGGATGAAAAAACTGACGGAACATCTACTGCAGTCAGCTTCCCGAACGGAACCTTCAGCAGATGTGGAAGGGAAAATAGAACTTATTTCATTTTGTGAAGGGATTGCCCAAACATTCAGAAGGACGGGGAATCGTGAAATAAAGATAGAATCAGAGTTTAAGGAAATACATGCAATGGCCATTTCCAGTAAGCTTGAACAGGTGATTGTCATACTATTGGACAATGCAATGAAATACAGTGAATCAAGTATACAGATCATGATAAAACGTCAGGCCGATGAAATTCACATCGGTGTGAAAGATCACGGCGCAGGGATATCACCAGAACATCTCCCCCATGTATTTGAACGTTTTTATCGCGTGGATTCATCGAGGGCAAGGAAAACGGGAGGCAATGGACTCGGGCTTTCCATCGCCCGGACGCTTGTCGAGTCATTCGACGGTAAATTGGAGATTCAAAGCGAAGTCGGAGAGGGAACGTTGGTGACTCTTATTCTTTCTCATCAAATTCTAATCTAACGCTCATGTTCGTTTCATGAAGGGTGCTTATTATTAAGGTAACAACTTAAAGGAGGAATTCATTCATGAAAAAACAGTGGAGTACGATTAAAGAAGGCATCATTCAAAGGAAAAAGGTAATTATGACAGTGTCCATAGCTTCCGTATTGCTTTTCGGCGGTGCTGCTGGAACGGCGGTATATGCAGTCAATAAGGGGAACATATCCGAGGATGAGGCTATCAAAATGATTTCAGAAAAACTAGGCGGGGAAGTTACTCAATTTGAAAAGGATTGGGACCAGCCGATGACCTATGAGATGACCGTTAAAACGAAAGAAGGCTATCAGGACGTTGACGTTGATGCTGAAAAAGGAGAGATTCTTTCTCAGGAGATGGAAGACGATGACGATGAGGACATGAGCACACAACAAGCGGTGGAAACTGCAAAAATCAGTAGTGATCAAGCTGAAAAGATTGCCTTGAAAGCGGTGGATGGCCAAGTAACGGATGCTGAGCTGGATTCGGAGAATGGCACTCTTGTGTACGAGCTGGAAATAAAACAAGGACTAAAGGAATATGATGTAGTGGTAGATGCCACCACGGGAAAAGTATTGAAAAACCAGTTGGATGATTAATCAATATGACATGTCGATAGTAATCTGTGATATATGAATGATCTTGAACTGAAGTGTATGAAAGGATTTGCCAAGTGGCAGATCCTTTTTTTAAATTGCCAAGACAGTTAGGTAGTGTAGCTTCCTCATCCTTAACAATCATGCATAAACTAATTGAAATTCCGCCCATTAAATCATCTCCAGTAACAGCACACTGGTTCCTGCCTTTGTTTGGAGAGGGTGCTTAGAGATATAAATGATTAAGAAGGAATTAAAATGGGGAATCGCGAATAGGGGCAATAAGGAATTTTATTCAATGGAGGAATGGCAATGGGAAATTTGGAAATGGCACTGTCATTAAGGGGAAAGAAAGAATTCGAAAAATCCAATCGGTTATTGATGGATCTGGCAAAGCAAAATCCCATGGATGCAGTCATACAGTATCGGTGTGCCTGGAGTTTGGATATTCTTGGACATGAGGTAAAGGCGGTGCCCTATTATGAAGCGGCACTCAAATTAGGTCTGCCGGAGGAGGATGCAAAAGGGGCCTACCTAGGGTTGGGGAGCACATATCGCACCATAGGGGAGTATGAAAAGTCTAGACAGACATTGGAATCTGGGCTGGCGAAGTTTCCTGAGGATAAGGCTTTATTGGTATTCAGGGCCATGGCATTTTATAATTTGGGCATACATGATCTTGCAATGGAATCTCTATTGAAGATAATTGCCGAAACCTCTAAGGATCGAGAAATACAATCTTATGCGAAGGCCATAGAATTTTATAGTGATAAACTGGATAAAGTTTTCACATAATAGTGGTCATCCCCAAACTATCCACAAAGCCTGTATAAAACAAGTCATTCTTACATATCCGAAATGAATTTATCAACAAAAATGACGGAAAATTTCTTACATTTAGCACTTTTCGGATAAATGAATGTGGATAACCTCGGATTGTGGATAACTCTCCCGTGTTATTCACTACTTTTCCACAGGTAATCCACATATTCACCTTTATATGATAAAAAACACTGGCGATTAAGTCTTCAGGAATTTTTTATTATAATGACTTAAGGTTAAAAGGGGATAAATATAGCGATAGCTATGATAATGGATATACAAAAAATCTGCCATTCCCTGGCCTGCAGGATAATCATTGGTCCAGCTTTCTTGTTGACCTGCACGGATGAGATAGGCAATGCCTTTTTCTATTTCGGCTGTCGGCCTATCAGATGCCGATATCAACGCATCCACAGCCCAAGCTGTATGTGTCAGTGTACTTGCTCCGAGGGGGATATATCGTTGCTTGATATCACTGTAACAAGATTCACCCCAGCCACCATCTTTATTTTGAATTTTCTTCAACCAAGTTAAGGCTTTTTGGATGGATGGATGTCCAGTGGCTTGCCCTGCTGCCTTCATGCCGGTCAGTGCAGCCCATGTGCCATATAGATAGCAGATGCCCCAGCGCCCGTACCAGGAGCCATCACGCTTCTGGTCCTCCAATAGCCACTCCACCGCTCTTTTACTAACTTCTTCCGGCTTCTTCATATTTGTATAGTTCCCCAGGAATTCAAGCGTTCTTCCTGTCAAATCAGCGGTAGAAGGGTCAGTCAGGAGATATTTCGAACCCTCTATAGGGAGAAGGTGCAGCCATTGATGGTCGTTATTCCGTTCGAAGGCTGGAAATCCACCATCATCATTTTGCATGGATATCGTGAAGGAGACACCGCGCTGCCAGCTGTCCCAAATATCCGGTTTTGCTTGCAATTGCTTAGCTAGCGCCCGCAGTGAGGCAGTCGTATCATCGACATCCGGATTCATGGTATTGAAATCCGAGAACCCCCAGCCGCCTGGAATCGCGTTAGGATTATGGATCAGCCAATCTCCATACATATAATGCTGGCGTGACAGTAAGTACTGATTGGCGGCCTTAACCGTTGGGTCTTTGGAAGGTATGCCCGATTCTTGAAGGGCGTAGCTTATTAAGGAGGTATTCCAAACATGGGGCGTTGTGAATTGGATATGTGTGTGGCCCTCAATGGAGCAGGCCATCCCCTTCAGACCGGCAATTGCCTTTAGAATCACTGGATCCTTTTTCGAATATCCAATTGAAAGGAGGGCAAAGATCATGAAAAAGGTAGAGCCGAAATAATTGTACAGTGTCCCGTCTGGTTCCAGCCTGTCGAGCATGAACCTTTTCGTTGAATCCAAGGCTAAGGAATGCAAATAATCCGGATAACCAATCAAAGTTTTGACGCCTTTTTGAAGTTTAGAGAAAAAGGAACGATATTCTTCGGTACGATACTCTTCCCACATATGCTCTTCGGAACGGTCCTCTCTTGTTAGAAATAAATCTTTTAAACTTGGAGTGGCAGGGGTCTTGAGCTGAAACTTTTTATGGCCAAGCAATAGCAATGGAATCATGTTGACCCGCCCATATACTGAAAGATCATAAATGCTGACGAAAAAGGTCGGAGGCAGTAAGACCACTTCGAGAGGAATGGGGAATAGGAGCGGCCATTGATATTGTCCGGTGACAGTAAGCATCATTTTCGTTAACATCTTGGCCTGTTTGATGCCACCCTTGGAAAGAATGAACTGTTTGGCTTTCCTCATATGGGGATCGTGCTTATTGCGGAGTCCGCTAAAAAGAAGGCCATAGTAAGCCTCGATCGTAACCGTAACATTGCCGTCCTTCTCGTCTTGGAAAAGTTTCCATGAACCGTTTTCCGTTTGCTTGCTTTCGATTCTTTTTACTAAAGCCTCTATAAGAGGAGCATCTTCCATATCTAAAATTTTCAATAAAATAATCATATAGGCATCTGCCGTTATCCCGGTGTCAAAGGGATAATTCCACGAACCATCAGCGGATTGGTCTTGTTTCAAGCGATGAACAAGGCGATTGATTTCCAATTGTACATGTTGGTTCAAAGACTTTCCTCCTCTAAAAACACATTTTCCGTTTATATGTATATTCAAAACTTGTCGTTGCATTCAAGAAATCATGTCAGGCATATCGTCCTACATGATTAAAGGAGGGTGGAAATAAAAAACGCTTTGGCAATGAAAGCTGCCAAAGCGTCATTTAGATACTATGCATCATTTAACGGGTAAGGAAGATGGCTGCATATAGCGGTAAATCGGCAGTTCTTTTCCCTTGTCAGCCGGGATGAAATTGAATGTCACATAGCTGTCTATGCCTTCTGGTTCGAGGGCAAGGGAGATGAAGTTGGCATCAGGCTGGGCCATGTCGAAAACATAGCTTCCTTTTGGGAAATCCCGGGTTTTTGAAGTAACCGTGGTCGTTACTTCCCTTGTGGAATGTCCGCTTTCCAGTTCAGCGGAAACTTTTAAATCCTTGACGCTATAGCTTTCAACAGCTACTTTCATAGGTTTTTTTAATTTTTTCACTTCTACTCCCAATAGCTGAAGTTTCTGGGCGATATTTTTATATTCTGGTGGAAGGATATAAGCTGTCGGACGATCTCTAACAAGGGTAGGGTAGGCATCTGTAGAATCCAGCCAATCGATGGAGGCATCGACCATTTTAGCTTTCGCTAAATCGACTACTGTCAATTTTTGATCCTTAACCAATTTATTTTCGCTGGTGATGACAATTTTATCGTTATCATTTGCTTTTCGCCCTTTTTGCACGACTTCAGTTTCGGCCTGTTTAACGGCCTTTTTAACTTTACTGGCCTGTTCGGCGGCCGTTTTGATGAATGCTGCCTGTGCTGTAGCTTGTGCAAAAACACGTCGTTTAAAATCCGTACGGCCGATATTGATTCCTCTTGTTTCAATTAAATAGGTCATTGTATTTTTCAAACCGAGGGCGTTTCGGCCAATCCGGGCTTCTGTGCTGCCTTCTGTGGCGGTAAGGACTCCATCATCAGAAGTAGCCAGTGTATAGTAATCGTGATAGGAAAGCTTTTCTTTATCCAATGTTTTAAAAACATTAGGTAAAAGCAGTTCATCGGAAGCTTTTCGAAGCGGTTCGGGAATATTTAAATTCTTGGCTGAGGAGATGAGTAAATCATAGGAAGCGATCGATCCATTTGCTCCCACCTTTTTGAGGGGGGCGGGATTCACTGTATATTCATGTACATCCAGAATGACTTCCGGTTCATAATCATCGATTGACTGATGAATCGCCTGTACTTCAGGATACTCCACTTTTAAGTAGTCCCTATTCGCATCCATGTCATTTGCGGTATATCGTTTGAAATAATAAGAGCCATCAGGATTGACGCGTGGGACGATGGCAATATTCACTTTATCAAGGACATCACCAAGCTTGCCTTCAGCCAGCCATTGTGCAAGGACTAATGTTGATTCACCTGATGCGGGTTCATTGCCATGGATCTGGCCTTGGATCCAAATCAATGGTTTATGAGAACCCTTATTCAGTCTTTTTGAATCCTTGCTGAAAAGAAGCATCGGAATGTCGCGTCCTTCTGTGGATTTACCTATCGTCTTGACCTGGATGTTCTTGTTTTTATGAGAGAGGGACTTGATATGATCCAACATTTCTTCCTGGCTCGTAAAGGCGATCTTGTTTTGTTTAAAGGCAGGGGTATTAAAAGATACATTAGGGTCAGGGAAAAGGTGGGAGAGGTTATCTGGTTGAATGTAGCTTGGACCATTTCCATAATAAGGGGTGAATTCTTCTGCTTCGGCTATGGGGCCAGGCAATCCAGTGACAAGACCTAGTGTTACGACTGATACGATGGTAGGAATGATTTTTTTCATGGACGTCCTCCTGTCTATCTTTTTCCATAAATTATCATATATTAAGCTATTTATACAGTGAAAACATAGAGGATAGTAAAAAACAGGAAGTAATGACTAGATTAATGATTCCATAGCACATTTCGCAATTCCTTTTAATAGATGTTCATCACCTGTATTCTGTATAATTACAGGTAGAAAGTCAAAATGATACGGATCAAGCAATTTGCTTGGCCCGTATCATTTCAATTCATCATGTAACTGATTCAAAAGGTCCTGTGAATCTTCGCCACTCATTATCTGGCCGTTCACTTTCGCATAGGGGGTTTTCTTACAAAGTTTACACTCACTCAAACATTCATATTCCTTATATTGAATCCTTGGATTCGATAAGAATTTACCATAATCGGCAACTGTTTGTTCATTAAGGAAGCGGTCAAGATTATTTTGGCAAAATTCAATCTGGATTTTCGCCTTTTTTGAGAACACTTTGGATAGCAAATTTTTCATCATATCGCTTCTTTCATTGGAGGAGTAAATATTTGTTATTTTGATTTTATCACTTCCTTTAACGAAATGCATGATTGATTCATCCAAATTCATTACAATATGACTAGCCGGAGTTTATTAAAGTAATTCCCTTGTATATGTTGACACATGTCTAAGAAATGATAGAATAAGAATGAATGATAATGAATCTCATTATCACGAATGGAAGAACTTTGTAACTATTGCAACTTCATGATTTCCACTTCAATAGGTGACTTTGCGATAGTCTTTATTCAAATATCTTTAATTAAAAATATTATCGCTGTATTAACTGAGATAGGAAGAGTAGGAAATGTAGATGAAGATAAGATATTTAGTCATGGCGTTAGTTGTTTTATCATTTACGTCATTATTCATTGGTGTAAAAGATATTACCCCCTTGGATTTATTGGATCTAAGTGATGATAAAGTGCAAATCATGCTGCAAAGCCGTTTCCCCAGAATGGTGACCATAGTCATTGCCGGTATTGTGATGAGTATAAGCGGTCTGATCATGCAGCAATTGAGCCGCAATAAATTTGTATCCCCGACGACTGCCGGAACCATGGATTCTGCAAGGCTTGGACTTCTTCTTGCCATTATCATTTTTCCATCGGCAGCACTTATTGAGAAAATGGCATTCGCTTTCATATTCGCTTTGGCAGGTACATTCTTGTTCATGAAAATTCTTGATCAAGTGAAATATAAGGATACGATTTTCATTCCATTGGTTGGTTTGATGTTTGGTAATATCGTCGGATCCATCTCGACTTTCTTTGCCTATAAATATGATTTGATTCAAAGCCTCAACACTTGGATGAATGGGGATTTCTCGATGATCATGTCGGGAAGGTATGAACTTATATATGTAAGTATCCCTCTAGTCATTCTCGCATACTTCTTTGCCAATAAATTCACTGTGGCAGGGATGGGTGAGGAGTTTGCTATCAATCTAGGACTCAATTATAAGCTTATAGTCAATTTTGGGTTGATCATCGTGGCATTATCCTCCACTGTCGTTTTGTTAACGGTGGGAACGATTCCTTTCATAGGATTGATCGTACCAAATATTGTATCTCTTTACCTTGGTGACAATTTGAAAAAGAGTCTTTCTCATACAGCATTACTAGGGGCAGTATTCCTATTGATCTGCGATATTCTGGGCAGGATCCTCATATATCCATTTGAAATCCCGATCGGACTCGTGGTTGGTGTCATAGGAAGCGCCGTATTTATCTATCTGATACTGAGGAGAAAGGCATATGAATAATAAAAGTAGGATCATTATATTGGCTGTTCTTGCAGCAGCTTTAACGGCAGGTTATATCTTCTGGGACCTTGGCCCGAATTGGGATTATGCACTGCCAAGAAGGGTTATAAAAATCATCGCCATCATCGTGGTTGGTTGTGCAATAGCTTTTTCAACAGTGATTTTCCAGACGGTCACGAATAATAAAATCTTGACACCAAGCATTTTAGGGTTGGACTCCATGTATATGCTGATCCAAACGGGAGTGATTTTCCTCTTCGGTTCAACGCATATCATGATCGTGAATAAAAATCTCAATTTCCTGATTACACTTGCGGCCATGCTTATTTTTTCCAGCCTGCTGTTCAAGTTCATGTTCAAGAAAAACCGCAATATTTACTTCCTATTGCTGATCGGTATCATCTTCGGAACCTTATTCGGCAGCATGTCCTCATTCATGCAGGTATTGATTGACCCGAATGAATTTCAAATCATTCAAAATAAAATGTTCGCCAGCTTCAATAATGTCAACACGGACCTGTTAACTTTAGCTATTATCCTTATGATAGCGGCAATGATATATTTCATGAGATTCTTGAAGTATTTAGATGTCATGTCCCTAGGGAGGGACCAAGCCATAAACTTGGGTGTGGATTATGATTTTGTCACGAAGCGGGTTTTAATCGTCGTTACGGTTTTAATCTCCATTTCGACTGCCCTGATCGGTCCGATCACGTTCCTTGGATTGCTTGTTGCAAATGTGGCTTATCAATTCATTAAGTCCTATCAGCATAAACATATCATCCCGGGTGCAATGCTGATCAGTGTGATTGCCCTGGTCGGCGGCCAATTCATTGTGGAGAGGATCTTTACGTTCACTACCACATTGAGTGTCATCATCAACTTTGTCGGCGGTGTCTATTTCATCTATCTTCTATTAAAGGAGAATAAATCATGGTAGAAGTGAAAAATTTATTCAAAAAATATAATAGTAAAACGGTTGTCGAGGATGTTTCCATTGAAATAATGAAAGGCAAAATCACATCCTTCATCGGTCCCAATGGAGCAGGGAAAAGTACCGTCCTTTCGATGATCAGCCGGCTCATTACCCGGGATTCAGGAGAAGTCTTGATCGATGGTAAGGATATGGGGAAATTCAATAGCAATGAACTTGCGAAGAAGATTGCCATCTTAAAGCAGGCTAACCACATCAATATCCGATTAACGATTCGTGAACTCGTCGCCTTTGGCCGTTTTCCGTATTCACAAGGCAAGCTGACCAAAGAGGATTGGGAATATGTCGATGAAGCGATTGAATATATGGAACTTGCAGACATGCAGGATAAGTTCCTTGACCAGCTTAGCGGCGGGCAGCAACAGCGGGCCTTCATTGCCATGGTTATTGCTCAGAACACGGAGTATGTACTTCTTGATGAACCCCTGAACAATCTTGACATGAAGCATTCCGTCCAAATCATGAAGGTATTGAGGAGATTGGCCGATGAATTAGGGAAAACGGTCATTATCGTCATTCATGATATTAATTTTGCATCCTGTTATTCCGACTATATAGTCGCATTGAAGGATGGCAAGGTTGTTCATAATGGACCTACCGAACAAGTCATCAATTCCAATGTATTAAAGGAAATCTATGATATGGATATTGAAATCCAAAATATCAATGACAATAAGATCTGTGTGTACTTCACTTAAGACGATTCCATTTGGTTTTAAATTACTTCAGTATTCGTAGCCGTCCCAGAATATCTCAAACGCTCATTAGGCTGTTAAGAGTTGGCGGGCGCCCAGGACTTTAGCCGCCTCCTGTTCATATGGCAGGGAAAGTGATGAAGGTAAACTCTGTGAAGGTGAGGATTCAATATGTAATTTTAAATAAAAAAATACTTTTCGAGGTGACCATAATGATTAAGAAATTATCTTTACTGCTTTTGGTTGCAATGCTGGCTGTAGTGGCTGTAGCTTGTGGATCAGATAAGGAAAAAGAAGAATCAAGCGCGAAAAAAGAAAATGCTAAAAGCGAAGAAATTACAGTTAAGCACCAACTAGGAGAAACGAAAGTAAAAACAAACCCTGAAAAAGTCGTTGTATTCGATATGGGTGCTCTTGATACTCTTGATAAATTGGGTGTGGAAGTGGCAGCTGTTCCTCATGATGGCCTTCCAAAATACCTTTCTAAATATAAAGGTACAACTGAAAATGCCGGCGGATTAAAAGAACCTGACTTCGAAAAAATCAACGAAATTGCTCCTGACTTAATCCTTATTTCTGGCCGTCAATCTGAAGCATATGAGGAATTAAGCAAAATTGCTCCTACTGTTTTTGTTGGTGTAGATACAACAAAGTATATGGAATCATTTGAAGAAAACGTAACACTTTTGGGTAAAATCTTCGATAAAGAAGACGAAGCTGCTAAAGAATTGGCAAGTGTTGAAGAAAACATCAATGCTTTGAAAGAAAAAGCCCCAACTGACAAAACTGGTTTAATCGTTCTTTCTAGCGGTGGAAAAGTAAGTGCTTACGGACCGGATTCAAGATTTGGAATCATCCATGATGTATTCGGAGTCCCTGCAGTAGATGATAAATTGGAAGTATCGACACATGGTCAAAGTATTTCTTTCGAATACATTGCTGAAAAGAATCCTGACTACCTATTCGTTGTAGATAGAGATGCGGTTGCCGGTGATGGAGCTGCAGCGAAAGAAACTGTTGAAAATGACATTGTGAAAAATACAAAAGCATTTAAAGAAGGTAACATCATTTATCTAGACCCTAACTACTGGTACTTATCAGGCGGCGGTTTAGAATCTGTTGACGCTATGGTTAAAGAAGTTTCAGAAGGCATTAAGTAATATAAATATGGTTAAAGGAAATCCTGTCCTCGATTGAGGGCAGGATTTTTTATTTTTTATAATAAAGCTGGAAGAAACAAATATACTAACAAAGGGGACGAAAAGAATTATTACAAAACACAGGTAAGTTTATAAGCCCCTACAGCCCAATTAAGGGGAAATGAAAGGGACAAGGGCCATAATCACACCCGTTGCACTGCTATGGCTCATATGGGCTCCTTTCGCAAGAATATAACCCTTCAGCCAATATGAAAAAATTCAGTTTCTTCCTATTATAATGTCATTTGCATCCTTTCCGGTTCCAGAAGTGGTTTTAAAATTGTAATTTAAGTGAACTTTGGTAAATTGAATCTTTTATGGATGATAAAATTATCCTGGAAAGTAAAAATAAAAATTAATATGATCATCACTTCAAATCACTTCAAATGATAGAGGAGAATTGGGTGGATTAATTTTTAGGAAAAATTATTTGAAAAAAGCTAATCAAATAAGCCTGAGGGGAATGATGTCGATATTAGGCGAATTACATTTGTTATTTTATGGGATTTCGGAGCGGCAGGACGCAATAATAAACGGGTCCAAACTTTTGCAGGCTTCGATTTTGAATGGGGTATCAAAAGTGCGGAAGAGAGGGGCATCCATGTAACCGGCAATCAATTTTAAACTGTCGAATTATCGGGAAAGAAAACCCTGGTTATATCAATAGCTTCCAATAATTGAAGATTTATATCTTTACATATTTTGTAATGTACTGGTTTTTTTATAAAGAGTCGTTTATAATGGTAAAAGCCTGAAGGACGTAAAATTAAATCGTGACTGTCATCCGCATTAACCCCAAAAAGTTACGGTGATATTTATTGGATTAAGACATGGAGTTCCTATATATTTGTTATAGGTGCACTAAGCATTCGAGACGGGCGAAGCTCTGTTTATTTTTTCAAACGCTTGTTCATAAGCTAAAAAAGTGTTCTGGATATAAGAGTCATGGATGTGACAAAAGGTGGTTTTCACAATCTTGACTATCCGAGTGTAAGAATGCTATTATAAGGTTTCCGTTTTTCCGTCTTCTGTAAGTTTGTAAGAATTTATATAAATAAACCACTAGATTAATAGAGGTGAAAGCATGAATAATTTTCTCAAAAAAAGCCAGCATTTATTTGCAAATAACATACTAGGCTTTTTCTTTATTGCAGTAGTTATGTTTCAGATTAAAACTTATATTGGATATCGAGTTGAATTTAACTTAGGTATTGAAAATGGCCTGCAACAGTTTTTGCTATTCATAAACCCGATTAGTTCAGCCATTTTATTCTTTGGCTTGGCACTATTGGCTAGAGGCAAAAAATCGTTTAAATGGATCATCAGGTTGAACCTATTGATGTCCTTATGGTTATTCTTCAATATTGTATACTACCGGTCATTTACCGATTTCATTACATTGCCAACCTTGACGCAAGTGCAAAACGCCGGGGATTTGGGGCCGAGTATTTTAGAATTATTTAAAGGCCATGATGTATTTTATTTCCTTGATACGGTTCTTTTGATCGTATTGTACAGATTCAAAGACTTTAAAGTGGAAGACTTCAAAGTCAAACGCCGTACAGTTGGAATGGTTTACCTAGCGGGACTTGCAATTTTCGCCATCAATTTGGGACTTGCTGAAAAGGATCGCCCGCAATTATTATCAAGAACATTTGACCGGAACTATATCGTCAAATATTTGGGCATGTTTAACTATACGGTCTATGATGCCGTTCAGAATACTAAAACATACGCTCAGCGTGCGACTGCTAATAGCACGGATATCGCAGAAGTGGTCAACTATACGAAGGCAACAAGCGCTGAACCAAACCCTGAATATTTTGGTGCAGCTAAAGGTAAGAATGTCATCTACTTGCATTTGGAATCCATGCAGAATTTCCTGATCGATTATAAGTTGAATGGGGAAGAAGTAACTCCATTTTTGAACTCACTTGCAGCAGATGAGTCAGATTTCATGCACTTTGATAACTTCTTCCATCAAGTAGGCCAAGGTAAAACGGCGGATGCCGAGTTCAT
Organism: Peribacillus simplex NBRC 15720 = DSM 1321; assembly: GCF_002243645.1. Taxonomy (NCBI): domain Bacteria; kingdom Bacillati; phylum Bacillota; class Bacilli; order Caryophanales; family Bacillaceae; genus Peribacillus; species Peribacillus simplex. The sequence continues at coordinate 2,977,728 of NZ_CP017704.1, forward strand.
GCTTGAAAATTCCTTGTTCGGTTTACCGCAGGGGGCAGCATTCACAAATAGATCCCAAAATACGTATCAAGCAGCACCAGCGATTTTAGGACAACAAGGATACACATCGGCTGTGTTCCATGGTAATTACAAATCTTTCTGGAACCGGGATAATATGTATAAGTCTCTTGGTTTTAATCAGTTCTTCGATGCAAACCATTATAATATGGAAAATAAAGAAGAAGTATTAAGTTATGGTTTAATGGATAAGCCTTTCTTTAAAGAATCGATTCCTATGTTAGAAACGCTTAAACAGCCTTTCTATACAAAATTCATAACGGTATCTCATCATTTCCCATATGCCATGGACCAGGAAAAAGCAACAATCGGTAAGCATACGACAGGCGATGCTTCCGTTGATAGTTACTTCCAAACTGCACGCTATGCCGATGAGGCGCTTAAAGAGTTTTTCGATTATCTGAAGGAATCCGGTCTATATGATAACTCGGTAATCGTTATGTATGGTGATCACTATGGTATTTCCGAAAACCATAAAGAAGCCATGTCAAAAGTGCTTGGCGAGGATGTTGGCGCATTTGAGAATGCCCAATTGCAACGTGTACCATTATTGATTCATGTTCCAGGTGTTGAAGGCGGGGATATGCACCAATACGGAGGACAGATTGACCTTCTCCCGACTTTATTGCATCTGTTAGGAATCGAATCTAAAGATTATGTACAATTCGGTTCGGATTTATTGTCAAAAGATCATAATGAAGTGGTACCTTTCAGGAATGGTGATTTTGTAACACCGGATGTCACTTCCATTAAAGGGAAATACTACGATACGGATACAGGGGAATTGGTCGAGGAAAATGATGCCATCCTCAATTATAAAAAGAGAGCTGAAACGATGCTCAATTTATCCGACCAAGTAGTGAACGGCGACTTACTCCGTTTCTATACTCCAAATGGCTTTAAACCGATTGACCCTACTGATTATGATTACACATATGATGAAGAAGGTTCAAAGGAAGATAAGACCGATAAATAAGGCTAATGAAAAGAACAGGCAGGAAGCCATCGCTTCCTGCCTGTTCTTTTATATGCGTGAGATCATCCTTTATTGGTCATCAGTGCAATATACTTTCTTATTTCATCAGGATTCCCTGCATATTTCTCAGCACGCTGTTCATCTTTTATGATTTTATCCTTTGCTTTGATCAGGATTTCTTCACCCATGGCTTGGGGTACGACCACGACTCCATCTATGTCCCCTATGATAATGTCCCCTGGAAATACGGTGACACCTCCACAGGAAATGGGGATATTAGTTTGTCCTACACCTGCCTTGCCGCTTGAGGCAACTGTCGTCCCTTTGCTGAAAACAGGGAAATTCATCTCTTTAATGGCTTCAAGATCACGAATGACTCCATCGACAACGAGGCCGCCAATTTCCATGGTCTGCATCATGCCGACAACAAAGTCTCCTGCTATAGCCCGGTATGTATCACCCTTGCTGTCAACGACTATTATATCCCCAGCCTTTGCTTCGCCGATTGCTTTTAACACGGCTGAATTATCACCGACGGGCATCTGTACGGTCAAAGCTCGTCCGGCCAGACGAAATTCTTCCTTTAAGGGTTTAATCGCTGATTCCAGATTGTTCAACCCTTCCATTGCATCTGAAATCGCGGTGGTGGGCAAATTCTTGAACTGTTGAATGAGAGCATCCATGACTATGATTCCTCCTTGAGAGTTAATGAATATAGCCTAATTATACACAAATTTTGTAATTTTCTAATAGTTTAGTGTTTGATAAAATGGTAAATGTGGTGTAATCATTAAATGAAGGGGGAGGGAAGTTCTGCTGACACAAGGGGTTTCAAGGCAGATGCCTTTTTAATCAATCGTTTGATTAAATTAATACGACGCGTTTTTTCATGTTCATTAATTGAGTCACGCATTGCAGGTTCCTTCCTGATGATTATATCAATCAAATGATGGCCACCGATCCGTGCAGGAACATTCTTCTATAGATCAAGAGAAGAATGTTGGTGTATATTCTTGGTTTTTTCCTGATCTGGATGCCGATGTTAGCGAAGAAAACCATAACAGATGCTGGAGGTCACTAAAGGGGTTATCAACAATCTTCAAAGCAGGAGCAGAATCAAGACTGAGGTTGCCAATGTAAGCCAAATGGGGCTAAAAACTTCTGGATGAATGATTAAAAAAATGATTCCTGCAATAGTGGCAGCCTGCTGAATGGTCATATGTCTAATGAAGTGTATTCCAGCTTTAAAACAGGCTTTAAGCAGAGGCATTTGATTCATTTTCATTCCTCCCTTTTCTTTCAATAATATGACCAGGCATAAAAGAAAATACATGGGGATTCGTTTTCCGCTCAATTATTACGGGTATAGTAAAGGTAAAATAAAAGGAGGAATCATAGGTGGTCATTGTATATATTAGTCTTGCCCTCTTTATCGGATCGATTATCTATTTGGCGTTTTTTGCTTTTAAAGCATTTAAGGATTCCAAACCGACTATTGATAATGTGACCGAAACCGTTACACGCATTCAGGCAAAAACGGATCAGATTAAATCAGAGACGGACCAACTCACCATGACACAGCATGAAATCACTGAAGATGTTCAATATAAAAAAGAGGCCGTACAATATACGGTTGATGCGGCTAAAGAAATACCTGAACCCTTTAAAAATATTTGGTTTTCAATTAAAGGTGACAAGTGGGAGCTTAGAAACAGAAGTGATTCATAAGCGTTTGACCGATTTGAAATGTACATGATATAGTATGGAAATAAGAAGTTTCTAGGGTTCCTCGGTTGAATTTTACCGGAATGGTCCAAGAGAAACGCGCAGGAATCTGCGTACACGGAGGGAAAAAAGCCCGGGAGGTTATGATTTATGACCTTTCGGGCTTTTTCTGTAATTGGAGGGAAAAAAGTTGGCTTGGGTTCAATTGGTGATTGCAGGATTATTTGAAGTGGTATGGGCAACAAGTTTAAAGTATACCGAGGGTTTTACGAAATTATTACCTTCTTTCATAACGATTGCTGGAATGGTTATTAGTTTTTATTATTTGTCATCGGCGATAAAAACCCTGCCTATGGGAACAGCGTATGCAATTTGGACCGGAATTGGGGCTCTTGGGGCTGTTCTGGTAGGCATCATTGTATTTAACGAGCCTAAGGATGCGATGCGTTTGGTATTCGTCGGTTTTATTTTGGTTGGAATTATCGGATTGAAGGTCACTTCTTCTGAATAATCTATCGTCTCCTCGCAAATATTAATATTAAATAATTTTAGAGGAGTGAAGAAAATGAATTATAAAGCGATGGTATCAAGTGCAATGATGGCTTTAGTGATTACAGGTTGTTCACCTAATGATAAAGAAGATGCCAGTGAAAATCTTGGCCTGAATCGTACTAATCAGGATAATTTAGATAATCCGATGAATGTAAGCGACACTAGGCAAAATGTTAATGATGATAATAATGATAATGGCATAAACGATATGAGGGTCTCCGAGGATATCTCGAATCGAGTTGAAGACTTGAAGGAAGTAAGTAATGCAAGTGTCATCGTGACTGAAAATAATGCCTATGTAGGGGCAGTATTAAAAGACGGCGGGGATAAGGATATCCCGAATGACCTTAAAGAAAAGGTTGCTGATGCAGTAAGGGGAGCCGATCCATCGGTAGACCAAGTTTATGTTTCGGCAAACCCGGACTTTGTTCAAAGAATGAAAGGGTATGCGAATGATATCGAGAATGGAAAACCCGTTGCAGGATTTGCTGAAGAGTTCCGTGAACTTGTAACACGCATTTTTCCAAGTCCAAGGTAATTGGTAATTGTTAAAGAATAGAGACGTAAAGACTTATCCGGTGATGCCGGATAGGTCTTTTCCTATTTTAAGGATATCGGTGGATCATGACTAACTTTAAATAGGGTGGTTACAATAATCGAGTGAACTAAAAATTTTCGATAGGTAATGGGGGTGGAATGGTGAGGTTGTTTAAGGGCAGGAGGGAAATGGATGCAGCATCCTTTCAGGTAAATTCGAAGGATTTTCAAGAACTCCTTAAAAAGTTTAAAGCATCTAATGATTTTCTTACCTTCCGATTCCCGGATGATGATGGCTATACCATCTCCTACTTCAATTCACTGGTTAGTGCACAACAGCTCCATGAACAAGTACTGTCTGTCATTTCGAATCAACCTAAGCAGGATCTAAAGCAATTAAAAAGCGATATTCCGATGGAAGATATGAAATTGACGACAAATATAAAAGACATTCAAAGGTTAGTATTGGCCGGATCGGTAATGATTCAATACAAGAAAGATGATGAAATGTGTTTGCTGATTCCATGTGTTCACAGTGTGAAAAGGCAAATTTCCACACCCGAGTCGGAGTATACTGTCGTTGGGTCCAAGGAGGCCTTTGTAGAATCGCTTGATTCGAATTTGAATCTGATCCGTAACCGGCTGCCCATTCCTGAATTGCAGTCCAAGGAATTTCGGGTCGGAAGCATCTCGCAAACGAGGTTAGCGGTACTCTACATAGATGGTATAGTAAATCAACAGATCATTAAGACAGTCATGCAGAGAATAGAAGATATAGAATATGATACGATCGTCGATATTTCGTTTGTGAGCCAAATGATTACGGATAATCGGAATTCGATGTTTCCGCAACTGATTGATACGGAGCGGCCTGATCATCTGGCCAGTGTGTTATCGGAAGGGAAAATAGGGATCATGCTGGATGGATCTCCTCATGCATTAGTTGGTCCCAATACCATCATTTCATTCTTTTCGTCATTTGAAGATTATTTTCAAATATGGAATCTCGGTACATCATTCCGTTTGATTCGGCTTTTCGCAGTACTGTTTTCCGTTTTGTCATCACCTCTGTATGTTGCCGTTTTAACGTATCATTATCAAGTGATTCCAACGGATTTGCTGCCAATCTTAATATCATCGAGGGGCGTGATTCCTTTTCCGCCGATATTGGAAGCGATCGTGCTGGAAGGGACGATCGAATTGCTTAGGGAAGCGGCGGTCAGGCTGCCTGCTAAGGTTGGCTCTACCATCGGCATTGTTGGCGGTATAGTCATCGGTACAGCCGCTGTGGAAGCGGGATTTGTCAGTAATGTCTTGTTGATGCTTGTCGCTTTAGCTGCCTTGGCTTCATTTACGGTGCCGATTTACCAAATCAGTAATACGATTCGCCTTATCCGCTTCCCATTTCTAATTGCAGCCCAGTTATACGGACTGTTTGGAATAGCTTTATGCAGTGCATTCATTTTAAGTCATTTATTGAAATTGACTTCGCTAGGCAGTCCATATTTAGACCCTCTTTACCCGTTAAGAATTCATGACTTTAAAGATAGTCTGATTCGCCTCCCTTTTTCAAAGCAGAAAAAACGCCCGCAATTTCTGCGGACGGAAAATCCGCTAAGGATAAGGAAGGAGACTGAAACTCCAACCCCCTATAGCGATATTGATGAATAAGGCGTAGAAAGCGGTGAGAAGGTATGGAACTAAAACCAAATGAAACTAAACAAATATCTCCATTTTTTGTTTTTTTCCTCATGCCCGGCATGCAGATTGGAGTAGGGATATTGGGGTTTGAACGGGTCATAGCGAAAGAGGCTGGTCAAGACGCATGGATAGCGGTCCTTATATCAGGGTTAATCATAAATGTTCTGCTTTGGATGTGTTTCAAGCTATTAGGCAGGGGCCCCAAAACTCTTGATTTGATCGCCATCCACAAAGATTTGTTTGGCAAATGGGTAGGAAATGCTTTCAATATTTTATTCATCCTCTACTTTATAATGATCTCCATCATTCTTATCAGGACTTATTTAGAAGTCATTCAGGTTTGGATGTTCCCTGGTGTCAATGTCCTGATGTTATTAACCTTTATTCTTATTCTCGTGTATAGTTTTGTGGGTGGAGGGTTTAGGGCCATTACTGGTTTTTGTATAATCGGGCTTTTTATCGGATCGCCACTATTCCTTTTGAATTATTTCCCATTGAAGTACGCCCACTTTGAAAATTTGGGTCCCTTTCTTGATCATTCCTTTTGGGAAATCATGAAGGCCAGCAAGAAAATGACCCTGAATTACCTTGGTTTTGAATTACTCCTGATTTATTACCCATTCATTAAAAATCGTGAAAAATCTCAAAAGTGGGCCCACTTAGGGGCGTTATTTACTATGTCGATATATTTGGTATCTATTATTGTTTCATTAGCCTACTATCATCAAGATCAGCTGAAAGATGTAATTTGGGCCACTTTGACGTTATGGAAAATTGTAGACCTTCCATTCATTGAAAGGTTTGAATACATAGGTATTTCCGTTTGGCTGTTCATGGTGCTGCCGAATGTTTGCATAGGGGTTTGGGCAGCAAGCAGAACAGCGAAAAGAGTATTTGGATTTAGACAGAAAAGGATGGTAGTTTTCATTCTGCTTATCATCTTAATATCCTGCATTTTTTTGGATAATCGCTATAGAATCGATAAGTTTAACACGATCAGTTCGCAAATAGGTTTTTATATCATTTATTTGTATCTTCCTCTCTTATTCATATGGCAGTCGATCGTCTATAAAGTTAGGGGGCATAAATCATGAAAATCATACTCCTATTGATAACATTAGCTTGTTTCTTGATGACGGCGTGCGGTGTGGAAAAGCAAATATTGGAAGATGTTTTAATTGCTGAAGTCGTAGGTTATGATGATGCCGAAGATAAGAAAGTCAAAGGTACGGTCGTTGTCAGCGTTCCTCAGCCTGGGGAGGAAGCAAATCTAGGTAAAGAAGTATATGAAGCGATCTCCCATGATATAAAGGCAGCCCGCCAGCAGGAAAATGCAAAAACACCATTCCCGATAGTCGGCGGGAGACTGACAGTCATTCTCTATGGTGCAGAATTGGCAGGTATGGGGTTAAATGATTATGTCGATACGTATAGGCGTGACCCGATGGTGGGAAGGGATTTGTTTTTAGCGGTCGTTCATGGCAAAGCGGAGGATGTAGTTAAAATGGAGCCGAAGTTGATCAAAACTCCAGGGGTTCAAGTGAAAGAGCTGATCGAACAGAATATTAGGACTAATTTGCCTGATGTAGATTTGCACAGGTATTTATATGCGTGTCATGGTATAGGAATCGATCCGGTCTTGCCCTTATTGGAAACGGCAGGAGATCAAATTCGGGTAAAAGGGATCGCCTTGTTTAAAAAGGATCGCTATATCGGTAAATATATCCCATATGAGGACGGATTTTTATTTAAAGTCCTTAGTGAAAACTTTAAGCTGGGGAGTTATGAAATTAAATGGAAGGAAAATGACTTTACAGATATCAATAACGTGGAGTCACGTGTCCATTATCATATTTCTAATGCCAATCAAGACCCCAAGGTCAGGATTGAAGTGAAATTAAAGGCGAGTCTGCTAGAGGTCCAAGGCTATGACTTGGGAAAAGCCTTGGACCTGAATAAAATAGAGGCTAGGGCGGAGCATGTCATTGGTAAAAAATTAAATGAGATGGTAATTATGTTTCAGGAGAACAATATAGATCCGATTGCACTCGGTGATCACGCAAAAAGTAAAACAAGAAATTTCGATCAAAAACATTGGGAGAAGGCATATCCCCATATTCCAATCGAGGTGGATCTGGATATTGAAATGATTCAAACGGGAATAGCTGAATAAAAGTAGAATATTCTGAAGTTTCCCCCTTTATAATAGGGGTATTGGTGTAATGATTATATCAATGCGGCTAAAAAGGGGGAAAGGTATGGACAAAGCATGGTGGAAAGAGGCAGTTGTGTATCAAGTGTATCCAAGGAGTTTTATGGATAGTGATGGTGATGGGATAGGGGATATAAACGGGATCTTGATGAAGCTCGATTATTTACAAGAGCTGGGAGTGAACGTGATATGGCTATCCCCCGTTTATCAATCTCCAAATGATGACAATGGGTACGATATCAGTGATTATAAATCAATCATGACTGAATTCGGGACCATGGCTGATTTCGATAGGTTGTTGAAGGCGGTTCATGAACGTGGAATGAAGATCATGATGGACCTGGTGGTCAACCATTCTTCAGATGAACATCCGTGGTTCAAGGAATCCCGATCCTCAAAAGATAATCCGAAACGTGATTATTATATTTGGAAAACTGGCAGGAATGGGAAAGAACCAAATAATTGGGAGTCCATTTTTAAAGGTTCAGCATGGGAATATGATGAAGGAACCGATGAATATTATTTACATTTATTCAGCAGGAAACAACCGGATTTAAACTGGGAGAACCCTAAGCTCCGTGAAGAAATCTACAACATCATGACTTGGTGGCTGGATAAGGGTGTCGATGGCTTCCGGATGGATGTCATCAACTTCCTTTCAAAAGATCAAAGCTATTCAGATGGAGCCGTTCATCATGAAAAGCTGTATGGTGATGGAAGCCCCTTTTTCCTGAATGGGCCACGCATACATGAGTTTTTACAGGAAATCAATCAACGGGCACTTTCTAGATATGACGTGATTACGGTTGGGGAGATGCCAGGCGTTACACCGGAGGAAGCGCAATTGTTCACAGGTAAAGATCGTGGTGAGCTACATATGGTCTTTCAATTCGAACATATGGATCTGGGGAGCGGACCGGAAGGTAAATGGAGTAACGATAAATGGAAGCTAACCGATTTAAAGCGAATACTCTCCAAATGGCAGACTGGTTTGGAGGGGGATGGCTGGAACAGTTTATACTGGAACAACCATGATCAGCCCCGGGTTGTCTCAAGGTTTGGTAATGATGGAAAGTATCGTATTGAAAGCGCAAAGATGCTTGCGGCTTGCCTTCATTTGCTTCAAGGGACACCCTATATATATCAAGGGGAAGAGCTGGGCATGACCAATGTTGCATTTGAGAGCATTGATGAATACCGGGATATCGAAACATTGAATTCATATGACGAATTCGTCAATTCACATGGCTGGTCAAAAGAGCGGATGATGTCAGCCATTCACGCCCGCAGCAGGGATAATGCGAGGACACCGATTCAGTGGAATGACTCCCGGAACGCAGGATTCACGAATGGGACTCCTTGGATTAAGGTTAATCCCAATTTTCCCGAGATTAATGCAGAAAAGGCCTACAATGATCCGAATTCCATTTTTCATTTTTATAAAAAGCTTATCCAATTACGCAAGAAACATGAAATCGTCGTTTACGGCCGTTTTGAACTGCTTTGGCCAGATGATGAACGAATATTTGCCTATACGAGATCGTTTGAAGAAGAAAAGCTGTTGGTACTATGCAACTTTAAAGAAGAGCAGGCCTCCTTTACTTTGCCTGAGGAGCTGCATGCTTATTCTGCCACAAGGCTGATCGGCAATTATGATCAGGAGGAAGAAGGAATCTCCAGCAAACCCCTGCGTCCATATGAATGCCGTGTTTATCATTTGAAATGAAAAAAAGGACCTGTTCTTCTCCGATTAGAGAAGAACAGGTCCTTTGCTTATTATTTTGATTTGAGGTCACATTCCTCAAGGGGAATGATTTTCGTTTTATGCTTAATTTTATAGCCGAACCATAGGACGAAAAATAGAATCAAGCCAATGTAGGAAACAAACATTGAATTCCAGTCGATCCCATCGCTGCTGAAAGCTTGGTACCCTTGTCCGATGATAATGATAATACAAAGGACAAGTGCGAATATAGGCCCGAATGGGAAGCCTTTTGCTCGGTATGGTAAAGCATTCATATCAAGGCCTTGAGCTGCGTAGGCTTTGCGGAACCGATAATGGGCAATCGCAATTCCGACCCAGGTGACGAACCCCGCCATGCCTGAAGCATTCAATAACCAGATATAAACGACGCCATCCCCGAAAAACGAAGCTAAGAATGCAACGCAGCCAACTAAAGAAGTCACGATAAGTGCATTTACGGGTACTCCTCTTTTATCTAACTTGCCAAGGAATTTCGGTGCTTTCCCATCCCGTGCCAAGTCCCATAGCATACGGGTTGAAGCGTACATGCCAGAGTTACCGGCAGAGAGTACGGACGATAAAATTATCGCGTTCATGATGGATGCAGCAAATGCAAGGCCAGCACGTTCAAATACAAGCGTGAATGGACTTACGGCAACATCTTGACTCAATAAACGTGAATCCGTAAACGGAATGATCATTCCAATAACGAAAATTGCAAGAATATAGAACAAGAGGATGCGCCAGAAAACGGATCTGATCGCTTTAGGGATATTTTTTTCTGGATCTTCACTTTCACCAGCAGTCACTCCAAGCAATTCCGTTCCTTGGAATGAAAAGCCGGCAGCCATGAATACGCCTAGAATCGTGAAGAACCCTCCGTTAAAGGGACCTTCGCCCATTGTGAAATTGGAAAAACCAATTGGGTCATTCCCACCCATGATTCCGAGAATGATCAGAACACCCGTGATCAAGAAAATGACGACTGTCACGACTTTGATCATGGCAAACCAGAATTCTGTTTCCCCGAAACCTTTAACTGACATGTAATTGATAAGAAACATAGTGATTAACGCAATGGCACTCCAGATAAATGAAGGGCTATCCGGGAACCAGAACTTCATAATTAAGACAACGGCTGCTAATTCAGCGGCAATGGTGATTGCCCAGTTATACCAGTAGTTCCAACCAATCGCAAAACCGAAAGACGGATCGACGAATTTGGATGCATAGACCCGGAACGAACCGGCCACTGGCATGAACGCTGCCATTTCTGCAAGACTTGTCATTAAGTAATAAACCATGATGCCGATGATCGCGTATGCCACCAAGGCACCGCCGGGACCGGCTGAATGAATGGCACCGCCACTTGCTAAAAATAAACCTGTTCCAATCGTTCCACCTAATGAAATCATCATTAAATGACGCGCTTTCAGGCTCCTTTTAAGTTCAGTAGGGCTTGATGCTGATTGTGAATTTGACAATTGATGTTACACTCCTTTTTATTGGAAGGGAACGAAAAATAAAAAAACAGCAGTCGAAAAAGATCGACGGCTGTTTATAATAAACCCGTTTATCCTTCCGAAGATAGCTCCCCACGCTTTTTGAAAAAACGTGACAGTGGTGTTCCTGTTCGGTAACACCGCCAGCAAGAATATACATGGAATATACCCTAACTTCGGCAACTTATCCTTTCAAACGGAGTCTTTAATTTTCCAGAATCTCGTCCGTTTTACTTTTATAAGCTGCAGCCTCTAACTCATCGGTAAATGAGGAAGTATTCAATTTTCTAAAATCGTTGCGCCAGCTTGTAAATGACGTCGGACGATTGTACTCATGAAATTCATGCAATCGCTAGTAGATTGCTAGTAACTGAGTAAACTTTACTATATCAAAATTATAAAATAACTTCTAGGATATCGCAATGATTATTTTGTGTGGTTATTTTTTCCTAGTTATTGAATGATGGCAGTAATGAAGAATTCAAATGTCGATATACTAAAATAAAGCATCCTGATAACTAGACGGTCCTCCTTTTAATTAGAGCGTATTCTAGTTTTACATGTTTGACCACTTCAGGATTCTCAAATAAGTCCACTGCCATTTTCCCGATCCATTCCAGCGGTAAGGAAATGGTCGTGATGTCGAGCATTTCACTAAGGCTATCATTATTGAAGCCGAGAATGGCCACATCTTCCGGTACCCTTATACCCGATTTCTTAGCGGTAAGAATGAAGCCTGCCGCCGTGTCATCGTTCGTGATGATTATGGCTTCAGGTTTATCTGACATTGAATTCCATTCCTGAAACAATTGTTCACCGTCTTTAATGTGGTAACTGCCTTCAAACAGCCATTCTTTATTGTTTATCAGTTGATGTTTATTCATGATATCGTTAAAGGCCTTTGTACGATGAGAACTATTTCTGCTCTTTTTACGGCCAAGGCTGTATCCAATTTTCTTATATCCTTTTGCAATCACGTACTCAAGTGCACAGGAGAAAGCTGCATAATGATCAATGCTGATGGATGAGAATTCAGCCTGGGCTGTATCTTCACATAAGATGATCGGTCCGTATTTTTGATAATCCAAAAAGATTTTTATTTCCGAAATCCTTGAACAAACGATAATGCCATCGAGCTGCTTCATTTGCAGCATATTCAAAGCCTGGATTTCTTTCTCTCTGTCATAATTGGTTTGAAAGATGACTATATGACAGCCAATTGCATTTGCCTGTTTAGTGATTCCGTTAACGATTGCCCCGTAATATGGGTGATTGTTGAAGGGGATGATGATGCCGATAAGATTAGTTTTGCCTTTTGAAAGATGAATGGCGTTGATGTTTCTCGAATAATTCAAACGATCGATGGCTTCTAAAACGCTCTTTCTTTTATCGGGGCTTACATAAGGATGATCATTCAATACACGAGACACTGTTGAGACAGATACACCAGCACATTGAGCAATTTCTTTAATATTTGTCATGGTATCACCGTTTTTTCTTTTTTTATATTGTACAGTATGAAACCCATTTCAGGGCAAGTGAACAGAGTGAGGCTGTTGAAGAATTCTTCAAATAAGGTCTTGTTCTGGTATGGGTTTCATCCTTTAAGATTGGTTTAAATCTTAGAGGAGGAGGGGATCATGATGTTCCAAACTTTAATCACCCTGTTTGTGCTTTGTGGAATCGAATTGGGATTTGCGTACTTGGCAATTTCCTTGAAACAGGAAAAATAAGTGGCAATGCATTTGAAATGCCTGATGCCCGTCAAGAATTCCGCGTTTACTCGTGTATTTTGGTACTTTACTCGTGAAATCCGCGCATTTACTCGTGAATTTCACGTCGTCCCGCTATAAACATTAAAAAAAGCTCCCCTAGTTTATATTCACCATTAAAACTCCACAATATAAATATAACTTCATCGTTACGTTTCATGTACGGAAGGGAAGAAGTACTCTCCATAGAAATGACTGACTGTCTGGAAGCTCCCTAGTAGAGATTCCAGACAGTTTTTGCTGTGTGTAAAAGTCATTGGACTTTTGAAATGTTTGAAAAATAGTTGCACTTTTTTAGTATATTTGTGTATAGTATAAATTAAGTTGTATAGAGGAAACTTTTTAGCGTTTACGACAATGTAAAAAAATTTGCACTTAGTTTTGCACATGGCAAACTATTTTAGAGAGATGAAAAAGGGAGGGAATATGGATGGGTTTTCTAAAATCTATTGGGGGCGTGCTTGCTGCATTGCTGATTTTAACAGGGTGCGGCAATGATACGGTCGAAAAGGATAACGGCAATGGCAAGTTGGACGTCGTTACAACGACGGGAATGATTGGGGATTTGGTTGAGAATATCGGCGGTAAACATGTCGAGGTCACCAGTTTAATGGGACCGGGAGTCGACCCCCATCTATATAAAGCGACACAGGGTGATGTGGAGACACTGGATTCGGCTGATATGATTTTTTATAATGGTGTGCATCTTGAAGGGAAAATGACGGATATATTCGAAATGATGAGCAAGGATAAACCGACGATTGCCGTAACGGAGGACTTCAAGGAGAACCAGCTTCGCAAAGTGAGTGCTACGGAGCATGATCCCCACGTATGGTTTGATGTAAAGCTTTGGATCGTAGCGGCGGACACAGTCAAGAAAGAGTTGATTGCCAATGATCCGGACCATGAAGCGGAGTTTCGTGAAAATTATGAAGAGTACGTCCTGCAATTGGAGGAACTTGATAAATATGTTCAAGATGAAATTAATAAAATTCCAGAAGATCAACGGGTGCTCGTTACAGCACATGATGCTTTTGGATACTACGGTAAGTCATATGGCCTGGACGTAAGGGGTCTCCAAGGAATCAATACATTATCGGAATATGGATCAAAAGATGTTACTGATATGCGGAATTATCTTGTGGAGAACAAAATAAAAGCGATTTTCATTGAGTCAAGCGTACCAAGGAAGGCTATCGAGGCTGTCATTCAAGGTGCAGGGAAGCAGGGCCACAAAGTTGAAATCGGCGGTGAATTGTTCTCGGATGCAATGGGTGAAAAAGGGACGGAAGAAGGAACGTATATCGGGATGGTCCGTCATAATACCGACACCATCGTTCATGCTTTGAAATAAGGGGGAGAAACTATGAATCAAGCAGCTTTGAAGGTCGAGAATTTAACGATTGCATATCATAAGAAGCCGGTTGTCGAAGATGTCTCATTTGAGGTGCCGGAAGGGAATTTAATCGGTATCATAGGCCCCAATGGAGCAGGGAAGTCCACTTTGATAAAGGGAATACTGGAATTGATCCCAAAAATATCGGGGCAAATCACAATAAAGGGTTCGACTTATAAATCGATGAGGAAGAGTATTGGCTATGTACCACAGCGTGAGTCAGTGGATTGGGATTTTCCAACCAACGCACTCGATGTCGTGATGATGGGCAGATATGGTCATCTCGGATGGCTGAAGCGACCAGGGAAGTCCGAGAGGCAGAAGGGGATGGAGTGCCTGGATAAGGTGGGAATGGCTGAATACGCTAACCGCCAGATCAGCCAGCTATCAGGTGGACAGCAGCAACGGATATTCCTGGCCCGTGCATTGGCACAGGAAGCGGATATTTACTTTATGGATGAACCGTTCGTAGGGGTGGATGCGGCAACTGAGAAAGCAATCATACAATTGCTGATGGAATTGAAGGAAAAAGGCAAAACAGTTCTGGTTGTGCATCATGACCTATCCACTGTGAAGGAATATTTCGACTGGACGATGTTATTGAATAAAAAGGTGATGAAAATAGGTCCGACAGAAGAAGTGTTCATTCCCGAATACTTACAGGCAACATATGGAGGCCGCCTAGCAATACTATCAGACACTAAGTCCGGCCTTTTATTAAAATGAGGTGTACATGATGAACATACTGGATATTATTACTGATCCAAATACAAGGTGGATATTGCTTGGCACGATGTTCCTCGGATTAAGCAGCGGGGTCATCGGCAGCTTTGCCTACCTCAGAAAGCAGTCCTTGCTTGGCGACACGCTCGCACATGCAGCGTTACCAGGTATCTGTGTCGCCTTTATGTTAACTGGAGTGAAATCCACTTCCTACTTTCTAATAGGTGCTGCCTTGGCAGGCTTAGTGGCTGTCTTTTTGATCAGTGTGCTTACGAGATACAGTAAGATCAAGCAGGATGCGGCCTTGGGAATCGTCTTATCTTCTTTCTTTGGCTTCGGAATTGTCATGCTTACGCAGATCCAGCAGAGCGAGTATGGAAACCAGAGTGGATTGGATACCTTTTTATTCGGACAGACGGCGTCAATGGTCATGTCCGATGTATATATGATGATGACGGTTTCCTTTATTCTCATTTTCACTTGTACCGTATTTTTTAAAGAATTCAAATTACTGTCCTTTGACCCTGGGTTTGCTAAGGGGATGGGATTGCCGGTTGTTTTTCTGGATTATTTCATCATGATGCTGATCGTGGCAGCTGTAGTGATCGGTATCCAGGCTGTAGGCGTCGTATTGATGGCATCTTTACTGATAACTCCTGCGGTTTCTGCGAGGTATTGGACGGAGCGGCTGCATATCATGGTCATCCTGTCTGGTGTATTCGGAATGTTGAGCGGTGTGTCTGGAACGTTGATCAGTACATCTGTCAATGATTTGCCAACAGGACCGTTAATTGTCTTATCCGCGACGGTATGGTTTTTCTTTTCCATGCTTTTTGCACCTAAACGCGGAGTGCTTTCATCTATATGGAGAAGGGTATCGACGAAAAAGAAATATTCTCTCGAACAGGATAGAAGGAAAGGGAGCCACTCATCATGAATGATTTTTGGATTATCTTAGTCGGAGCATTAGTGGCGGGTTCTTGCAGTGTATTAGGATGCTTTTTGATAGTCAGGAAAATGACGTTGATTGGGGATGCCATCAGTCATTCTGTTTTGCCGGGAATCGTATTAGCGTTTTTAATAACGGGGACCCGTGATTCGGTTCCAATGCTGATCGGGGCTGCTGCGCTCGGCTTGCTTACCGTATTCTTGATTCAGCTTTTCCAATCGTCGGGCGTTCAAGCTGACGCAGCGATCGGGATTGTATTTACTTCCCTTTTTGCAACGGGAATCGTACTTGTGAGCTTGTATACGCAACAAATAGATTTTGACCTGGAACATGTCCTTTATGGCGAAATAGCCTATACTCCCTGGAACACAATGACAATCGCGGGAATCGAAGTTGGACCAAAAGCTGTTTGGATAGTTGGCAGTTGTTTTATCCTGAACCTCATACTGATCTTCCTTTTCTTCAAACAGTTTAAACTCGTGTCATTTGATCCATCACTTGCTGCTGCAATGGGAATTCCTGTACTGTTCTTTCATTACTTATTGATGAGCCTCATTTCACTGACAACTGTAGCTTCTTTTGATAGTGTAGGTTCCATTTTAGTAGTTGGAATGCTCATCATACCTGCGGCAACGGCTTATCTGCTGTCAGACCGTTTAAGCCGCATGATATTGGTCAGTATCGGGGTCGGGGTGCTAAGTTCCGTCATTGGCTACTATTCAGCCACCATTTTGGATGCTTCGATATCAGGTTGCATGGTGGGTTCGGCCGCCATATTATTCGGATTGGCCTTTCTCTTTTCCCCAAGCCATGGATTGGTCAGCAGATTGCTGAAACGGAGAAAATCAAAGGAATCACAAGCATAGCTCCCCCTGCCTACAGGCTTCATGGAAAAAACTCCATGAAGCCTGTAAACTATTCTTCTATATAGTTGTGATTTTATTTGTTTAAAGTATAATGAATAAGTGTATTTATAGAAGTATCGCAGGAGCCTTTTTAAGGGAGAGTTAAGTATGGAAGAACAAAATAAATTTTCATCACGGATAGATTTTTCTTTGGTCACAATATTGCTGTTATTATGCGTTGGAAGTTGCTTAGCAATCTATAGTGCCCAAACGACTGGACAGTACGCTGAAAACTTCTTAATTAAACAAATTTTTTGGTATATAGTAGGAATCGGAATCGTATTAGGGTTCATCACCCTGGATTCGGATCAGTTGAAAAAAATATCTTGGTATGCCTATGGCTTCGGATTATTTTTGCTTTTTTTGCTGATCGTTATGCCAAGTAACATCGTACCTAATATAAATGGTGCAAGAAGCTGGTTCGTCATTCCAGGAATCGGTTCGATTCAGCCATCGGAATTCATGAAGGTTTTCCTGATTTTGGCTTTAGCAAATGTCATCTCAAACCATCATCTCAAAAACACGCTGAAAACAATTCAAACGGATATATGGCTGCTTATTAAAATCGGTCTTGTGACCGGTGCCCCCTTATTGTTAATCATGCAACAGCCAGATTTGGGTACCTCGCTTGTCATCATGTCAATCATGCTCGGAATGATTTTCATTTCAGGGGTAACATGGAAGATCCTGCTGCCGATCGTTTCAGGAGGAATTGTCGTCGCTTCAACGGTCCTATACTTTGTCCTTTGGAAGCCGGAGATCTTGGAAAAATACCTAGGGGTAAAATCCTATCAATTCGGCCGTATCTATTCTTGGCTGGATCCATATAATTATGCCAGCTCCGAAGGGTATCACTTAACCAAATCCTTACTGGCCATCGGCTCCGGCCAGACTACAGGCAAGGGAATCGGTTCGAGGGAAGTGTATTTGCCTGAGAGTCATTCAGATTTCATTTTCAGCATCATCGGTGAAGAATTCGGCTTCATCGGATCAAGTATTATAATTTCCTTGTTTTTCCTATTGATTTACCACATAACAAAAACGGGAATGGACACGAAAAATAACTTCTATACATATATCTGTGTTGGCGTTATAAGCATGTTGACGTTTCACGTTTTTCAAAACATCGGCATGACTGTAGGCCTTTTGCCGATTACGGGGATTCCGCTTCCATTTGTCAGTTATGGAGGAAGCTCGCTAATGGGGAACATGATGGCCATGGGCTTAATATTCAGCATTCGGTATCACTATAAGAAGTATATGTTTTCAACGGATATCTAAATATAAAGCCGGCCCGCCTTGGGCCGGCTTTATTTGTAGCAAAAAAACAAAAGGAGCAGAATCCACCCCCCTGAATGTTTACTTATTGAATGTTCGTTCCAGCTGGAAATTGATTTTTATAACCGGAAAATTGTTGATACGATTGGCTTAAGCTGGTAGCTTGCGCCTTTTCTAAACTATACCAGCCTTTTTCGAACATAAGGTTAAAGAGTTCTCGCTGCATCTCCTGATTTTCTTTGGAAATGGAGAAAATGTCTTGGAAAAGTGCTTGGTTACTCATTTCGTGTAGGGTAACGGAAAGGGAGTTACAAAAGTATTTTTCAGTTGTTAGCATATCATTTATGAAATCCCTCTCATTCATTTGCGGTGTCTTTGCCACGGGAGATTCTGGATTTTGGACTTTGTTTTCATTGGGCATCAAGAACCCTCCTTTACTGGAATTGTTGTTGACCTTGAATTTGATCCGGGTTCAAATGTTTCAAGATGGTATCGTAATGGCGTTGATGCATGAGACCGCACCGATTTAATGCATCAATGATTTGCGGGTCCTTGCATTGTGTGGCAAAAAAATGTGCCTTTTTAACCGCATTCAGATTCCATGCAAGCATATCGGTTAAGTATAAGCTATCTTTCACCGAAACCATTTCCGGCGGCTGCTTCATAAAGACGGTGGACTGCTGTTGGCTGTTAAACGAATTTTGCTGTTCCATCATTCTACCTCCTTAAGTGTTCTTTAAACGAGCTTAATTTTCCCTTCATGAATTTTTTTTATTCTTGATTCTAAATATCTGAAAAATGAATTAAATGGTAAAATAATCTTGTGCATCTATTTTCCAAAATGATTTGGAGGGGAATGCAGATGGAAAGAATATTGAAAAATCTATTCCTTTTTTTATCAAAGAACAAAGGCATGACAAAAGGAGCGAAAAAATACGGGCTGCGGTTTGGAGCATCTCGTTTCGTCGCAGGAGATTCCTTGGATATGGCATGTGAAGTGATTGCAGATCTTAATCGGAAAGGGCTTGCTGTCACCATTGATTATTTAGGTGAATTCATTGAAGATGAACAAGAAGCAAGGAAGATGGCAGATGAGTGCATCGAAGCGATCCGCATGATAGGCAGAAATGAACTGGATTCACAGTTATCCCTGAAGCTGACATCGATGGGCTTGGATGTGTCCGAACGAGTCGTAATGAATAACATGCGGAGGATCTTAGATGAAGCTAAAGCCCATCGTGTTTTCGTGACGCTTGATATGGAAGATTTTCCGCGCTGTCAGCAAACTTTGGATGTATTCAAAAACCTAAAGTCTGAATATAATGAATTGGGGACTGTTATCCAAGCTTATCTGTATCGGACTGAGAAGGATATTGAGGAGCTGGATGCATACCATCCGAATCTAAGACTTGTTAAAGGGGCTTATAAAGAACCAAGGGAAGTGGCTTTTCCCGAGAAAGAAGATGTGGATGAGAATTTTAAGAAAATCATCAAGAAGCATATGCAAAATGGCAATTACACTGCCGTTGCCACACATGATGATAAAATCATTGATTATACGAGGGACTTGGTCAAAGATCACGGAATTCCCCGGGATCGCTTTGAATTTCAAATGTTATACGGCATCCGTAATGAAAAGCAGCTTGAACTTGCTAAAGAAGGATATAAGGTAAGGGTGTATGTTCCTTACGGTACGGATTGGTATGGATATTTCATGCGCCGCCTTGCGGAGAGACCGGCCAATATTGCTTTCGTTTTAAAAGGCCTTTTCAAGAAATAGAAAGCGAGAGCCGCCCCGGAAAAGGAACGGCTGCTCAAATTAAGAAGGATTATCTTTTGAACTGATTGTTCTGGCTGTTCACTTTATTGATTCCATGTTGACGTTCAGCGCCAGGGCCGGCATTGCCTTTAACGCTTGCTGCGCTTACGGCTGCTTTAGAAGGATTATCTTTACGCTTCATTATATAAGTCACCTCCTACCAGGTTATTTTTTACTGAAAGGAGGAGAAATAACCAAAAGAACTCGGAGAAAAAAATATTTTTTTCCTGTTTAAATCATTGCGGAATTTCCAAATATATTCTATATTAGTAATAAGAAAAAATATTCAAAATTTTTTTGGATTAAAAATGAATGAGCATTCATTCAATAAATTGTGTAAGGGGGATATGAACTTGGTTCGACAAATACGAAAGGCTGCTGTTCTAGGGTCAGGAGTTATGGGATCAGGGATTGCTGCACACCTTGCTAACATCGGCATTCCGACTTTATTATTGGATATTGTACCTCGTGAGCTCACTGAGGATGAAAAGAAAAAGGGACTGACATTAGATAATAAACAAGTGCGTAACCGCATCAGTCAAACTGCGATTACGAAACTTTTAAAACAGAAACCAGCTCCGCTTTCTGCTAAGGGAAACATTGCGTTGATCGAGGCGGGAAACCTGGAAGATGATATAAGTCGTTTAAAGGATGTCGATTGGATCATCGAAGTGGTCGTTGAGAAACTTGAGGTGAAGCAAAGCGTGTTTGCCCAGGTTGATCAGCATCGTAAACCAGGAAGCATCGTTTCATCGAATACATCTGGAATTTCAATCGAAGCGATGGCAGAAGGCCGTTCGGAGGACTTTCAAAAGCACTTCCTGGGAACACACTTCTTCAATCCGCCGCGTTATCTTAAATTGTTGGAGATCATCCCTACTAAAGCAACTTCACCAGAAGTGCTCGAATACATGAAACGATTCGGCGAAGATGTACTGGGAAAAGGTGTCGTCGAAGCCAAGGATACCCCTAACTTCATCGCAAACCGTATTGGAACCTATGGTTTATTGGTCACTCTGCGGGAAATGCAAAAAGGCGGATACAGTGTTGGTGAGGTCGATTCGGTTACAGGTCCGTTGATTGGAAGGGCAACTAGCGCAACTTTCCGGACACTTGATGTAGTCGGATTGGATACCTTTGCACATGTTGCCAGAAACGTATATGACCAGGTGGATGGAGAAGAAAAGGACGTTTTCAAAATACCTGATTTCATGAATGAAATGCTTAAGAATGGGTGGCTTGGAAGCAAGTCAGGCCAAGGGTTTTTCTTGAAAAAAGGCAAGGAAATCCTTGAACTGAATCCCGAAACCCTTGAATATGAAGCACGAAAAAGATTAAAAACGCCTTCCATCGAAATGGCTAAACAGGCCAAGGGCTTGGAAAATAAAATGAAAGCGCTTGTTTATAGCGAAGACCGTGCCGGCCAATTACTTTGGAATGTTCTGAATCCGGCGCTTGTGTATTCTGCCCAGCTGCTTGGGGACATTGCGGATGACATCGTGGGGATCGATCAAGCGATGAAATGGGGATTCGGATGGTCCACAGGTCCTTTTGAAACCTGGGATGCGATAGGTGTAGAAAAATCGGTAGCCCGAATGGAAGCTGAAGGCATCACCGTTCCGCAATGGGTGAAGGATATGCTCGCTAAAGGCATCACTTCTTTCTATAAAGAAGAAAATGGCATAGTTCACTATTATGATAATGGTGAATATAAAGAACTTGTCGAAAATCCTAAAGTGATCAATCTTAAAGCGATCAAGAAGCAAAAAGGCGTAATCAAGAAAAACAGTGGTGCAAGCTTGATGGATATCGGCGATGGAGTGGCTCTTCTTGAATTCACTTCACCGAATAATGCAATCGGTCTGGATATCATACAAATGATCAATGCTGCGGTCGACGAAGCGGAAGCGAATTTCAAAGGCCTGGTCATCGGAAACCAAGGAAAGAATTTCTGTGTAGGCGCTAATATTGCAATGATGCTAATGGAAGCGCAAGATGACAATATTTTTGAACTCGATATGGTCATCAGCCAATTCCAAAAGGCGATGCTTAAAATCAAGTACAGTGCAGTTCCTGTAGTGGTTGCCCCGTTTAATATGACACTTGGCGGGGGTGCTGAAGTATCTCTTCCGGCTGCGCGCATCCAGGCAACGACTGAAACGTATATGGGACTAGTGGAAGCTGGTGTAGGCTTGATCCCAGGCGGCGGAGGGACTAAAGAACTTTATGTGAAGACGTTGAGGAATATGCCGAAGGGCGTCGACTTTGACTTACAGAAAGTGGCCAACCAAGTATTTGAAACGGTCGCCATGGCAAAAGTTTCGACCTCCGCCGAGGAAGCAAAAGGTAATAATT
Source organism: Peribacillus simplex NBRC 15720 = DSM 1321 (assembly GCF_002243645.1). Taxonomy (NCBI): domain Bacteria; kingdom Bacillati; phylum Bacillota; class Bacilli; order Caryophanales; family Bacillaceae; genus Peribacillus; species Peribacillus simplex. The sequence goes on from NZ_CP017704.1 coordinate 2,999,931, forward strand.
TCCTTAATTCAGCTGATGGAATAAGCGTGAATGCGGATCATCAGCTATATGATGCGAAACAGGCGGTACTTTCCATGCATGAACAAGGTTATACCGCTCCAGCCCGCACAAAGATCCCTGTCGTAGGTGAAACGGGATATGCCGCACTTCTATTAGGAGCGGAATCCATGCGCCTTTCAGGATTCTTATCAGATCATGACCTTGTCATAGCCAAAGAGCTTGCATACGTCCTTGCAGGGGGAAAACTCCCATTTGGCACGGAAGTAGATGAACAGTATATCTTGAACTTAGAAAAACAAGCATTCCTAAAACTGATTTCGACTCCGAAATCTCAGGCAAGGATGCAGCACATGCTTATTAAAGGGAAACCACTCCGTAATTGATGAATAGATGAAGATAAGCGAAAACGAAGATTAATAGATCGATAGCTTAAAAATGAGTAAGGGGGATCCTCATGAAAGAAGCGGTAATAGTAGCTGGAGCAAGGACTCCGGTAGGAAGAGCGAAAAAAGGTTCTCTTGCTAGTGTACGTCCTGATGATTTAGGGGCTCTTGTTGTAAAGGAAACGTTAAAGCGCGCAGGGAATTATGAAGGCACCATAGATGACCTGATTATCGGTTGTGCAATGCCTGAAGCGGAGCAAGGATTGAACATGGCGCGTAACATCGGAGCGTTGGCAGGATTGCCTTATACAGTACCCGCCATAACGATTAATCGTTACTGTTCAAGCGGGCTGCAAAGTATCGCTTATGGGGCGGAAAGGATCATGCTTGGCCAAAGTGATACAGTCATTGCAGGCGGAGCGGAATCCATGAGCCTTTTGCCAATGATGGGCCATGTAACACGTCCGAACGCGAGACTTGCGGAAACGGCACCGGAATATTATATGGGTATGGGTCACACTGCCGAAGCCGTTGCAAAAAAATACGGAATTTCCCGTGACGATCAAGATGCATTTTCTGTTAGAAGTCATCAAAAGGCGGCTAAGGCCATTGCAGAAGGAAAGTTTTCGGATGAGATCGTACCGGTTGACGTAACGCTTCGTTCAGTGGGACCAGATCTTAAGTTGCAGGAAAAATCATTTACTTTTACACAGGATGAGGGCGTTCGACCAGGCACGACTGCTGAAGTGCTAAAAAAACTAAGACCCGCATTCTCTGTTACAGGATCCGTAACAGCAGGGAATTCATCACAAACGAGTGATGGTGCAGCCGCGGTCATGGTCATGGATGGGGAAAAGGCCTCTTCATTAGGGTTGAAACCGATGGGTAAGTTCCGTTCCTTTGCTGTAGCAGGGGTACCGCCTGAAATCATGGGCATCGGACCGATTGCGGCCATTCCAAAAGCTTTGAAGCTAGCGGGTCTTGAGTTATCCGATATTGGTTTATTTGAATTGAATGAAGCCTTTGCTTCCCAATCCATTCAAATCATTCGTGAGCTCGGATTGAATGAAGAGATTGTCAATGTGAATGGCGGAGCCATTGCCTTAGGCCATCCACTAGGATGTTCAGGAGCAAAATTGACATTAAGCCTGCTTCATGAAATGAAGCGCAGAAACCAACAGTTCGGAGTCGTGACAATGTGTATCGGCGGCGGAATGGGTGCTGCTGGAGTATTTGAATTATTGGCGTAATCCCACCCCTCCCGGAAGCTGTCATGCTTCCGGCGGGTTTACTATCTTAAATACTTAGGAGGAAATAACATGTCCAATCAAACTACAGATAACCTTATTAAAGGCGGAGCCTTTTTAGTAGAAGATATTACGTATGATCAAGTGTTTACACCGGAAGATTATTCTGATGAGCATAAAATGATTGCCAAAACTGCCGAGGATTTCGTAGTGAATGAAATTCTGCCGCAGGTTGAACGTTTGGAAAACCATGAATTTGACCGTTCCGTTAAATTACTGAAGCATGCAGGTGAAATCGGTTTACTTGGTGCTGACGTTCCTGAGGAATACAGCGGATTGGGTCTTGATAAAATCAGTTCGGCATTGATTACGGAAAAAATGGCACTTGCAGGCGGCTTCGGAATTACGCATGGTGCACATGTAGGTATCGGATCTTTGCCGATCGTATTATTCGGGAATGAAGACCAAAAGAAAAAATACCTCCCATTACTTGCAACGGGTGAGAAGATTGCTGCGTATGCCTTAACGGAACCAAGCTCAGGTTCCGATGCCTTGGGAGCAAAAACGACAGCGAAATTGAATGCAGAGGGAACACACTATATCTTAAATGGTGAAAAACAATGGATTACAAATGCAGGCTTTGCAGATGTCTTCTGTGTATACGCCAAAATCGACGGCGAACAATTCTCCGCCTTCATTGTTGAGCGTGATTATAAAGGCGTATCAACTGGGGCTGAAGAGAAGAAAATGGGGATCAAAAGCTCATCTACTCGGACTTTAATCCTCGAAGATGTACATGTCCCAGTTGAAAACCTTTTGGGTGTAGCAGGAAAAGGGCATGTCATCGCTTTCAATATCCTGAATATCGGCCGTTATAAATTAGGCGTCGGTGCTGTCGGCGGATCTAAACGTGCCCTTGAGATTACAGCTGCTTATACGAATCAACGTCAACAGTTCAAAACGAAAATTTCCGATTTTAACTTGACGAAAGAAAAACTTGCAACAATGGCATCTAAAATTTATGCAGCAGAAAGCTCTGTATACCGTACCGTTGGCCTTTATGATCAAAGACAAAGCAAATTGACGGATGAGCAAGTGAAAGATGGGAAATCAATGGCGGCTGCAATCGCTGAATATGCCATTGAGTGTTCTTTGAATAAATTCTTCGCTTCCGAAGTATTGGATTATGTTACGGACGAAGGCGTACAGCTTCATGGCGGCTATGGTTTCATGCAGGAGTATGAAATTGAAAAAGCATATCGTGATTCCCGTATTAACCGGATCTTTGAAGGTACAAATGAAATCAATCGATTGCTTGTCCCGGGAACTTTCCTGAAGAAAGCACTTAAAGGGGAATTGCCGCTTCTTCAAAAGGCTCAAGGCCTGCAAGAGGAATTAATGATGATGATGCCGGAAGAACCTGGCGATGAGCCATTGGCACAAGAAAAAATGCTTGTTAGAAACGCTAAGAAAATCGGTATTTTGGCAGCTGGCCTTGCTGCGCAGAAATACGGCAAAAATCTTGATCAAGAACAAGAAATCCTCTCCAACATTGCTGATATCGCATCCCTTGCCTATGCAGCGGAATCCGTGGTATTGCGTACGGAAAAAGCAATTGCAGTTAAAGGTCTGGAGAAGAACAAACAAAAAGTGCTTTACACAGAAATCTTCGTTCAGGAAGCTTTCAATGAAATAGAACAGCATGCAAAGGAAACGTTAATTGCGGTGGAAACAGGCGATACTCTTCGCATCATGCTATCGTCGCTCCGCAAGCTGACAAGACACAATCCAATCAATGTCATTGCGAAAAAACGTGAAGCTTCCATCAAGGTAATCGAAGCGGAAAAATATGCTCTTTAAGCAATGAATCAGAATCTGTAAAGGGAATGCCGTAAAGGCATTCCCTTCAGTTTGTAGGCAAAAGGGGTTCTATCTAATTTTTAAAACAAAGTAGATTGGAACTTTTTGCGAGACGCCTGTGGGAAAAGCGCGTCCAGGGTAGAGCGCCCGAAGAAAGCGAGTGCCTGGAGGCAACGTTCAGATTGTATAACCCCTTTATTTCCTTTGATGAAATCGCGTTGGAAATTCAAAAGACATTTCATTGTATTGCGTGCTGAAAACGGGTATTCTATTGATAGGTGGTGAAATGATGGGCTTAACATTATATTGGTACCCAAAATGCGGCACATGCCGTAATGCGAAGAAGTGGCTGGATAATCATGAACTGCAGTATGAAGCGATCCATATAGCGGAAAATCCGCCTTCGCGAACTGAAATAGAACAACTATATAAAATCAGTAATTTGGAATTGAAGAAGTTTTTCAATACTAGCGGTCAAAAATATCGGGAGCTGGGCTTAAAGGATAAGCTGAAAGAAGCTTCTGAAGCAGAGATGCTTGATATATTGTCCACAGATGGCATGCTTCTGAAAAGGCCGATTGTTACGGATGGCACCAAAGTGACGGTAGGTTTCAAAGAAGAGCAATTCGAACAGGTTTGGAACTAAAATTTCACAAAATATTTGGTTAATTCCTTACTTAAACAAACAATCTACCTTATAATGGTATAGATAAAATAAGCTGTACATATGGAGGGTTAATAATGACAACAACACCAAAAGAACTTCGTTACACTAAAGAACATGAATGGGTCAAAACGGAAGATGGAACAGTGCGCATTGGAATTACAGCTTTCGCACAATCCGAGCTTGGGGACATCGTATTCGTTGAGCTTCCGGAAATCGGCGATGAATTGAAAGCGAACGAACCATTTGGAAGCGTTGAATCCGTTAAGACCGTTTCTGAGCTTTATGCTCCTATCAGTGGCAAGGTTGTAGAAGTAAACGAAGATTTAAGTGACAACCCTGAATATGTAAATGAGTCTCCTTATGAAAAGGCATGGATGGTCGTGCTTGAACCATCTAATAGCAGTGATATTGAAAACCTGATGAGTGCTGAAGAATATGAGAGTTTAATCAACGGTTAAAAAAGAAGGAGAGGGGGACTGAAAAGGCCTGCTCTCTTTTCATTTTGTACAGTGGCAGTTGCGCACATAATTCGTGAGATGGAGTGATGACATGGAGTGGGGCGAATTCGATAAAGTGATCATTGTAGAAGGCAGTTCCGATAGAAGAAAAGTTGCCTCCGTTTTAAATGAAGATGTGGAAATAAGATGTACGAATGGAACCATATCATTAACTAAGCTGGATGAATTAGTGGATGAATTGATGGACCGTGATGTTTATCTCCTTTTTGACGCAGATGAATCAGGAGAAAAGCTGCGAAAGCAATTCCGAAGGGAAATGCCGGAAGCGAACCACCTGTATATTAATAAAATGTACAAAGAAGTGGAAAGCTCACCAGAACATCATATCGCAACTGTGCTTATATCTGCCAATATGAATGTGAAAATGAAATTTTTAAGTCAAAGGGTGAACGACTAATTGATGCAGGAATGGAAAGAAGAAGAGTGTAAGCTTGCTGTTGAAAATGGGGAAACCTTTTGCTTATATTTATATACGCCTTTATGCGGCACCTGTCAGGTTGCCTCCAAGATGCTGACGATATCCTTGGAGCTTTTCCCGGAATTGAAGGCAGGCAAAATGAATATGAACTATATCCAAGGAATTGCCGAATCATATGAAATCGAAAGTGTTCCATGTTTATTGCTTTTCAAAGAAGGACAGCTGCACAAAAAAATATATGCCTTTCAATCCGTTCCCTATTTGTACGGATTGCTTAAGGAAATCAGCTAAGAAACCAATCAGAACAGTGGTTGGTTTCTTTGTTGCGGAGATTTGAATGCGAGATTGAAATTAAACAAAGAATATTCTAACAATTCATTGACTGATTTATTCTAAAATGCTATATTTTGAATTAAGTAACGGCAGAATTTAATAGTTCTTATCAAGAGTGGCGGAGGGACTGGCCCGACGAAGCCCGGCAACCGGTATAAATTTATATACGGTGCTAATTCCAGCAGAGTGTTGGCTCTGGTAGATGAGGTGTGTTCTTGAAACCTCTTCTTATTGAAGTGGTTTTTTTGTTTATAAAAGGCCAGATTTCATATAATTCTAACTAAATCCATAGAAAAAGAGGAGAAAACATATGTTAGAGAAAAAGTTGCGTTTCGAAACATTGAGTGTTCATGGCGGTCTGCAAACTGATGAAACAGGTGCCCGTGCAGTTCCTATCTACCAAAGCAATGCATACTTGTTCAAAGACACCGACCATGCAGCGAATTTATTTGGCCTAAAGGAGAATGGATATATATATACACGACTCCATAATCCCACGGTAAGCGTTTTTGAGGAAAGAATGGCCTTATTGGAAGGCGGTATCGGTGGATTGGCAGCATCAAGCGGAATGGCTGCCATCTCACTTTCAATCCTGAATATTGCCGCTGCAGGGGATGAGATTGTTTCAGCCTCTACATTATATGGCGGTACGTATAACCTTTTTGAAAATACTCTTCCTAAATATGGAATAAAAGTGAAGTTCGTTTCTCCCGATGACCCTGAAAATTTCAAAAGGGCAATTACGCCAAGAACTAAAGCCATTTTTGCTGAAACGATCGGAAATCCAAGTTTGAGGGTGCTCGATATTGAAGCGGTAGCGGAAATCGCCCATGATGCAGGCATACCTTTAATCATTGATAATACCTTCGCGACACCATATCTATGCAGACCAATTGATTTTGGAGCGGATATTGTCATCCATTCTGCTACAAAATGGCTTCTGGGAAATGGAACGACGCTGGGCGGTGTCATCGTGGATGGAGGGAAGTTCGATTGGAACTCGCCAAACTACCCTGGCTTCACGGAGCCTGACCCAAGTTACGATGGTCTGGTATACGCCGAGGCAATTGGACCTGCCGCATTCATAACGAAAGCCCGAGTCCAGTTACTTCGTGATTTAGGCCCTGCGCTAAGTGCCCAAAGTGCATTCCAGTTTACGCTTGGACTTGAAACGCTGCATGTAAGGATGAAAGAACATATATCAAACACCAAGTCTGTCATTAAGTATTTAAAAAACCACCCTGCCGTGACCTGGGTTTCACATCCTGGTGATGAGGATCATCCCGATAAAGCCCTTGCGGATAAATATTTGCCAAAGGGAGCTGGATCGGTCGTTACATTTGGAATTCAAGGTAATCGCGAAGCTGGGGCAAAACTTATCAATTCGGTGGAATTATGGTCCCATGTAGCGAATGTAGGGGATGCGAAGAGCTTGATCATTCACCCAGCCAGTACGACCCATCAACAATTGAATGAGGCGGGGCTTGCGAAAGCGGGTGTGAGTGCTGATCAAGTCCGTTTATCCATTGGGATTGAAAATGTAGCCGATTTAATAGAAGATTTGGAGCAGGCCATTGAAAAAGCGACGAATATCGTCTCCTTGTCTTCCAAAACGGTTTAAGCAAAGTTCCTGTTCATTCTTGTACTAGAAATAATATACATTGCGCTCCTTTTTTATCTATGATAAAATTTCACCATACTAAAGAACTTAATGATGTACAAAATATTCTATATATTAGCTCTTATCAAGAGAGGTGGAGGGATGTGCCCGATGAAACCCGGCAACCGACAAGGAGATTTCCTTGGAAAGGTGCCAATTCACACAAAGTTTAATCACTTTGGAAGATGAGAGGAAGGCCTGTTTCTTCACCTGCCTTTCTGCTCATGCAGAAAGGTTTTTTCTATTTTAATTGGGGAAAACTTTTGTATGAACAGAAAAAATGGTAGTGGAAACAAATTAATAATGTAGAGAAATTAACTAAGTTCATAGGTTTTATTGGATAAAAGAGGTGAGGATTAATGATTACATTGACGAAAGTCAGTAAACTGTTCCGTACAGGAAAAGGAAACAGTGAGACGATCAAGGCTGTAAATAATGTGAATGTTGAAATAAATAAAGGCGAGATTTTCGGTATCATCGGTTACAGTGGTGCGGGGAAAAGTACTTTGATCAGAATGCTCAATGGATTGGAAACACCCACAGAGGGATCCGTTGTGGTGGCTGAGAAGGAAATTTCAAAAATTAAAGGGGCTCAGCTCCGTAAGGCCCGTCAAGAAATCAGCATGATTTTCCAGCATTTCAATTTATTATGGTCAAGGACCGTTCAGGAGAATATTTCTTTCCCATTGGAAATTGCAGGAGTTTCTAAAACTGAACGAACCAAGCGTGTGAACGAATTGATCAAGTTAGTCGGACTGGAAGGCAGGGAAAAGGCCTATCCTTCACAATTAAGCGGAGGGCAGAAGCAAAGGGTGGGGATAGCCAGGGCTCTGGCAAATGATCCTAAAGTGCTGCTTTGTGATGAAGCGACTTCTGCATTGGATCCACAGACTACCGACTCAATACTCGAATTGCTTGTTGACATCAATCAGCGCCTGGGATTGACGATCGTTTTGATAACACATGAAATGCATGTAATACGTAAAATCTGTCATCGCGTCGCAGTGATGGAAAGCGGGCAAGTTGTTGAACAGGGTCCTGTCCTTGATGTTTTCAAGAATCCTAAAGAACAAATGACGAAGCGTTTCGTGCAACAAGTAACGGAACCAGAAGAAACGAAAGAAACGATGGACCATTTGCTCGAACGCTATCCTGCAGGCAAAGTGATTCAATTGACCTTTGTAGGTGATCATGCAGAAAGCCCGTTGATCACCAAGCTTGTACGTAACTTCGAGTTGGATGTCAATATCGTTCAAGGTAAGATATCCCAAACAAGAAGCGGTTCATATGGAACATTGTTTATCCATCTTGATGGCACAGAGGATGAAATGCTCCGCGCAATCGAATTCATTAAAGCACAGCAGGTAGGCGTGGAGGTGATTACTCATGCTTGAAGAATTATTGCCGAATATTGATTGGGAAGACATTATTGAAGCAACGAAAGAAACGCTTTACATGACAAGCATCTCTGTAGTAGCAACCTTTTTTATAGGCATAATATTAGGATTGATCCTGTTCCTGACAGGGAAGGGTAATATGTGGGAAAACCGGGCAGTCAACGGGATCATGAGTGCTGTCGTTAATATATTCCGTTCCATTCCATTTCTTATTTTGATCGTGCTGCTCATTCCTTTCACTAAAGCGCTTGTCGGTTCCATGATCGGAGAGAACGCTGCACTGCCGGCACTTATTATCGGTGCGGCCCCATTTTATGCGCGTATGGTTGAAATCGGCCTTCGTGAAATCGATAAAGGTGTAATTGAAGCCGCTAAATCGATGGGGGCAAAAACGAGCACGATCATTTGGAAGGTCCTTCTTCCAGAGTCGATGCCTGCCCTTATTTCCGGGATTACGGTAACGTCGATTGCATTGGTTGGATATACCGCAATGGCCGGGGTCATCGGCGCAGGCGGGCTTGGTAATCTAGCCTATTTGGACGGCTATCAAAGAAATCAAAATGACGTTACGCTTGTAGCGACTATCGTTATTCTAATTATCGTCTTCATAATTCAAATTATTGGAGATGTGATTACATCTAAATTGGACAAAAGATAAAGGGAGATGAATAGGATGAAAAAGTTTTTAGGATTTGCATTAATTTTAGTGTTATCTTTCGCTTTGGCTGCTTGTGGAAGTGAAAAGGATAAAAGCGGCAGCGATACGGAAAAAGAATTGAAGAAATTAGTTGTAGGGGCATCCAATGTTCCGCATGCTGAAATCCTTGAGGAAGCTAAGCCGCTTCTTAAAGAAAAAGGAATCGAATTGGAAATCGAAACATTCCAGGACTATGTTTTACCGAATAAGGCGTTGAATGATAAGGAATTGGATGCTAACTACTTTCAACACATTCCATATTTAGAGGGGCAAATTAAAGAAAATGGATATGACTTCGTTAATGCTGGCGGAATTCATATCGAGCCGATTGCTCTATATTCACAAAAGTATAAAAGCATTGATAAACTTCCGGAAGGCGCAACAATTATTATGAGCAGCTCTGTTGCTGACCACGGACGTGCGTTATCTCTATTAGAAAAAAATGGCCTGATTACATTAAAAGAAGGCATCGATAAAACGACAGCTACAACTAAAGACATCGTTGAAAATAAGAAAAACCTTAAATTCGATGCTGATTATGAAGCGGCCCTGCTTCCTAAAATATATGAAAGCGGCGAAGGCGATGCCGTCCTGATCAACTCCAACTATGCGATTGACGCTGGATTGAATCCGCTTGAAGATTCGATTGCAATTGAAGATTCGGAATCACCATATGTTAACGTTATTGCTGTAAACAAAGGTGATGAAAATAAAGAAGAAATCAAAACGCTAGTAGAAGTATTACATTCTAAAGAAATTCAAGATTTTATTCTAAAGGAATACAAAGGTGCAGTTGTACCGGCGGATAAATAATTCAAGGATAGCGGCCTGATTTAATTCAGGTCGCAGTTTGTAGACAAAAAGGTTTCGGAATAGTCTCATTCCGAAACCTTTTTGATTTTATTGGATTTGAGGCAGTTAAAGCGATGTGTACTCACGATAGCCCTCTTTATTTGTTGTTGAGTGCTTTAAAATATCGCCGATGGGCAGAGATAACAATCAAAACGTTCATATTACATATAGTCATGATTGCGGAAGAATTCTTCCTTTGTTTGAGGACGTGTATAGGGTAAAGCTGGTGTTTTGTTGCATCTGCAGCAACAGCTTCAGGTTTTCCACCATACTCAATCACATGTTCAACCAGAGGCTCTAAGATACGACTACCAGGCGTATTTCCGGGTGTTACTATCGTCCCCTACACAAATCCGTTACGGTCTGCTGCCGCATGAAATGAATAGGCAAACTGTTTTTTCGTTCATCATTCACATAATACGTCGCTCATAATTTTTCCCCAACTTAGAGAAGTGAGGCGCTTTATCATGGGAACCGTAACCTAAAAACCAACGGTATCATGTTGATTTCAACTTCTTCCATCGTTTTACGCATGGAACAAATAAAGACTGTGTGCAAAAGTGGTTCTATCTGATTGTTTAATCTTAGTGGATTGGAACGGAAGGTACGAGACTCCTGCGGCAAAAGTGAGTCCAAGGGAGACCCCTCAGGCGCTTAAACGCCGAGGAGGCTCCCGGACCGCCCGCGGAAAGCGAGTGCCCTACGTTCCAAGTAACGTTCAAATTATAAAAACCTAAAAAAACTGTAGACAAACTCAATTATCATCCAGTTTATCTACAGTGTGCGGCCTGATTTAATTCAGGTCGTTTTTTTATGTTTAATCATGAAAGTGAAGGGTATAGAGATAATGAAGGTAATAAAATGATACACAAATTTGAAAGGATGGTTCACTATCAATACTCTAGATTTAAATGTAACAAGCGAAATGGAAAAGGCGATGCAGTCTTCACATGGGATTGGCTACAGTGAGTACAGTAGAAACTTAGACCTCCGTATCGAGGTTGAGAAAGAACGGGATAGGGAACATGTAAAGTGCAACAAAATGGTCCAGGACCTACAACGCAAAATTCACGGCTAAGCATATAAAAGAGTTCTTTAAAAGATCGGTCTGTAGAGGTAAAATGGAAAGTGGTCCATAAAATAAGGGTTTCCTTATTGGATAAACTTACATAATACCTAACAGTCCGATTTTTTTTCTTTTTAAAGCAGTACGTTCATACCTTGCAATCGAATTCTTCGAACATATATTAATAAGGACGGAGATTTGCCGAATAATAAGATAATTTTAACAAAGGCTAAAATAAGTATGAATATGCAGTAATAAGGCTATATCTGTTAGTATGGTAAGATTAGGACAGGTTTTTAACATGGAAGAAGTGGAAACCCCTATCTATATAGTTGATTCTAAATTGGATTTGTTATAAAATTGGAATGAGAATAAAGTGAGAATGCTTTTACGTAAATTTATAGGTAAGAAAGTAATCTTTACTTTCTGGTAATAAAATTGGAATTAGTTCACGGAGGTATTATTATGTCAGCTTCTACATTAACGGTTAAAGATCTTCACGTATCAATTGAAGGTAAAGAGATTTTAAAAGGGGTAAACCTTGAAGTCAAAGGTGGAGAAATCCATGCGATCATGGGACCAAATGGAACTGGTAAATCCACTTTATCATCAGCGATCATGGGTCACCCTAAATATGAAGTAACTAGCGGAAGCATCACATTCGATGGTGAAGATGTATTGGAAATGGAAGTAGACGAGCGCGCTCGTGTCGGTCTATTCCTAGCTATGCAATATCCAAGTGAAATCAGCGGTGTTACAAATGCTGACTTCTTACGTTCTTCCATTAATGCACGCCGTGAAGAAGGCGATGAAATTTCATTGATGAAATTCATTCGTCAAATGGACCAAAAAATGGAATTCCTTGAAATGGATGAAGATATGGCGCAACGCTATTTGAATGAAGGTTTCTCAGGCGGAGAGAAAAAACGTAACGAGATTCTTCAATTAATGATGATCCAACCTAAAATTGCAATCTTGGATGAGATTGATTCAGGTCTAGATATCGATGCACTTAAAGTTGTATCAAAAGGAATCAACGAAATGCGCGGAGAAGACTTTGGATGCTTGATCATCACTCACTACCAACGTCTATTAAATTACATCACTCCTGATTTTGTACATGTTATGATGCAAGGACGTGTCGTAAAATCAGGCGGTCCTGAACTTGCTGCCCGCTTGGAAGCGGAAGGCTATGACTGGATTAAACAAGAATTGGGCATTGAAGACGAAACTGTTGGCGAAGAAGCGTAAGTAGGAGGATTTGCAATGACTACAGAAACGAAATTACCGTTTGAACAAGAGGATATAAGCTCCTATTCAACTAAAAATAATGATCCAGCTTGGCTATCCGAGCTTCGGATTCAAGCGTTTTCTGAATTAGAAAAGCTCCCGATGCCAAAGCCGGATAAAACGAAAATCGATAAATGGAATTTTACTTCTTTCCAGACACATACTGTTGACAGTGAAGCTTTTGCCTCTTTAGAGGAGCTTCCGGAAGAAATTAAATCCATCATTGAAGAAAATGAAAACTTATACATTCAACGCAATAATACGCCGGCACATATCAATCTGTCAGCAAATGTGAAAGAACAAGGCGTCATCTTCACGGATATTTTAACAGCGGCTCGTGACCATGCTGAGCTCGTGCAAAAATATTTCATGAAAGACGGCGTTAAAATAGATGAACACCGTTTAACAGCACTTCATGCTGCATTAGTTAATGGGGGAGCATTCCTTTATGTTCCGAAAAATGTAGAAATCAAAGAACCGATTCAATCGGTATTCCTGTTGGATAATCCAGATACTACACTTTTCAACCATGTTTTGATCGTAGCGGAAGATAATAGCTCTGTCACATATGTAGAGAACTACTTCTCAAGCGTTGAGTCTAACGAAGGGATTGCCAACATCGTAACGGAGGTATTTGCAAATGCGAATGCCAAAGTGGAATACGGAGCGGTCGATACCCTTTCAAAAGGCTTCACGACATATGTTAACCGTCGTGGAGTGGCAGGACGTGACGCTCGTATTGAGTGGGCACTTGGCCTGATGAACGATGGAAATACGATTTCAGATAATACAACATATCTAATGGGCGATGGCTCACACGGTGATACTAAATCCGTTGTAGTTGGACGCGGGGAACAAAAACAGAACTTTACGACAGCCATCATTCATTTTGGCAAACGCTCTGAGGGCTATATCCTTAAGCACGGTGTCATGAAAGACGCAGCATCCTCCATTTTCAATGGAATTGGGAAAATAGAGTATGGTGCTACAAAGGCTAATGCCGAACAAGAATCACGCGTATTGATGTTAAGTGAAAAAGCACGCGGAGATGCCAATCCAATCCTCTTGATTGATGAAGATGATGTAACGGCTGGTCATGCTGCTTCCGTCGGTCGTGTTGACCCGCTTCAACTGTATTATTTAATGAGCCGTGGTATTACAAAGAAAGAAGCAGAAAGACTTGTCATTCACGGATTCTTGGCCCCTGTTGTTAACCAGCTTCCAATTGAGGGAGTTAAAAAACAATTAGTAGCGGTCATTGAAAGGAAAGTACAGTAATGAACCCATACGAAATTCGTAAGCTTTTTCCAATATTAGATCAAGAAGTCAATGGTCAGCCATTAGTTTATTTAGATAGTGCTGCAACCTCTCAAAAACCGGCTGCAGTGATTGAAGCGATTGAGCAATATTACCGCGGATACAACTCGAATGTTCACCGCGGGGTGCATACACTAGGAACAAAAGCTACGGATGCGTATGAAGGTGCACGTGAAAAGGTACGTAAATTCATTAATGCTTCTTCTACAGAAGAAATCATCTTCACTAGAGGCACAACGACTTCTTTAAATACTGTAGCAAGAAGTTACGGTGGAGCAAATGTTAAAGAGGGTGACGAAATTGTCATCTCTTACATGGAGCATCACAGTAATATCATTCCGTGGCAGCAGCTTGCCAAAGAAAAAGGCGCTGTACTGAAATATATTCCACTTCAAGAGGATGGAACGATTTCCGTTGATGATGCGAGGGCAACAATTACGGATGCAACGAAAATCGTTTCCATCATGCAGGTTTCGAATGTACTTGGTGTTATCAATCCTGTGAAGGAAATCGCAAAAATTGCCCATGAACACAATGCTGTAATGGTAGTGGACGGGGCACAAAGCACGCCGCATCTAAAAGTGGATGTCCGTGATTTGGATTGTGATTTCTTTGCCTTCTCAGGTCATAAAATGGTCGGTCCAACTGGTATCGGCGTATTATATGGCAAGAAAGAGCTTCTGGAAAAAATGGAGCCGATTGAATTCGGCGGAGAGATGATTGATTTTGTAGGTTTGTATGAGTCTACATGGAAAGAACTCCCGTGGAAATTCGAAGGCGGTACCCCGATCATTGCCGGAGCCATCGGCATTGGGGCTGCAATTGATTTCTTGGAAGAAATCGGTTTGGATAATATTGAACGGCATGAACATAAACTCGCCGCTTATGCAATGGAGAAAATGTCAGCAGTTGAAGGGCTGACCATATACGGTCCTAAAGATGCAGAAAAGCGTGCGGGTGTAGTAACCTTTAATATTAATGATGTACATCCACATGATGTCGCTACCGTTCTTGATGCAGATGGAATTGCTGTCCGTGCCGGTCATCATTGCGCACAGCCATTAATGAAATGGCTTGACGTATCATCGACAGCAAGAGCAAGTTTCTATCTATATAACACGGAAGAAGATATTGATAAGCTTGTGTCCGGGCTTGTTAAAACGAAGGAGTATTTCAGTAATGTCTTTTGATAACTTAGATACACTTTACCGTCAAGTCATTATGGATCACTATAAGAAACCACGTAATAAGGGCATGCTAGAAGATGGAAGCATGACGATCGATATGAATAATCCAACCTGCGGCGATCGGATTCGTTTAACGATGAAGATTGAAGATGGCAAGGTCAGCGATGTTAAATTCGATGGTGATGGATGTTCGATATCCATGAGTTCGGCATCCATGATGACTCAAGCTATTAAGGGCAAAGACGTTGATACTGCTCTAGCGATGTCCGAGACTTTTTCCTTAATGATTCAGGGAAAAGAATACGACGATGAGATGGACCTTGGGGATATTGAAGCCCTTCAAGGTGTTTCTAAATTCCCAGCCCGAATCAAGTGTGCGACCCTAGCTTGGAAAGCCATGGAAAAGGGATTGAAGGAATAATTAAATTAAAATGAGCTGTTGTAATTCAGCCATTTGAAATGGAGGAATACGAGCTATGGCAAAGAAAATGCCTGAAATCGGCGATTATAAATATGGCTTTGCGGATAAAGATGTTTCCATCTTCCGTTCAAAGCGTGGTCTGACAAAAGAAATCGTGGAAGAAATTTCTCGAATGAAGGATGAACCGCAATGGATGCTTGATTTCCGTTTGAAATCATTGGAGCATTTTTACAACATGCCAATGCCTCAATGGGGCGGCGACATGCAGAGCCTGAACTTTGATGAAATCACATACTATGTTAAACCATCAGAGAAATCAGAGAAGTCTTGGGATGAAGTTCCTGAAGAAATCAAACAGACTTTTGATAAATTAGGAATTCCTGAAGCCGAACAGAAATATCTTGCTGGTGTATCTGCTCAATATGAATCAGAAGTGGTTTACCATAGCATGAAAGTGGAATTGGAAGATTTAGGTATCGTGTTTAAAGATACGGACTCAGCACTTCGTGAAAATGAAGATATCTTCCGTGAGCATTTTGGAAAAACGATCCCGCCCACTGACAATAAATTCTCGGCATTGAACTCGGCAGTTTGGTCAGGTGGATCTTTCATCTATGTACCAAAAGGCGTTAAAGTGGATACTCCGCTTCAAGCATATTTCCGGATCAACTCTGAAAACATGGGGCAATTCGAACGTACGCTAATCATTGTTGATGAAGGCGCATCCGTTCACTATGTAGAAGGTTGTACAGCTCCGGTTTATACAACTAACTCCCTTCATAGTGCGGTTGTTGAAATCGTCATTAAGAAAGATGCTTACTGCCGTTACACGACGATCCAAAACTGGGCAAACAACGTGTTTAACCTTGTTACGAAACGTGCGGTTTGTGACGCTAACGCAACAATGGAATGGATCGATGGTAACATCGGTTCCAAATTGACAATGAAATACCCAGCTGTCATCTTGAAAGGTGAAGGTGCCCGCGGTATGACATTATCCATTGCCATTGCCGGCAAAGGCCAACACCAAGACGCTGGAGCAAAAATGATTCACCTAGCGCCAAATACATCTTCAACTATCGTATCAAAATCAATTTCTAAACAGGGCGGTAAAGTAACATACCGTGGTATCGTTCATTTCGGACGTAAAGCGGATGGAGCTCGTTCCAATATTGAATGTGATACATTAATCATGGATAATCAGTCTACATCTGATACAATCCCTTACAATGAAATCTTGAATGATAACATTTCCCTTGAACACGAAGCGAAGGTTTCCAAAGTATCTGAAGAACAATTGTTCTACTTGATGAGCCGCGGAATTTCTGAGCAAGAAGCAACGGAAATGATCGTAATGGGCTTCATCGAACCATTTACAAAAGAACTTCCAATGGAATATGCGGTCGAAATGAACCGTCTGATCAAGTTCGAAATGGAAGGATCCATCGGCTAATAACCGACTGGCCTGCCTGTAAGGCGATTTAGGATAACCATTCATACAAAAGCCTGCCGGGTCTGTCTGGCAGGCTTTTTGTTTTGATATTCGACACCTTAGTCTAAAGATTAGATATGGCTCAATAAGGGTAAAAAATAACAAAAGAAAGAAGTCAGGAAATGGGGCCTGTCCCGAAGGAGTGATGATGCAGATGATTTATGTTGGTGTGACCGGTTGGGGTGATCAAGATAGTTTGTATCATGGCGGTGTGTCCCAACGTGATAAACTTAAAGAGTACGGGGCTCATTTTCCCGTTGTGGAGGTGGATGCCTCATTTTATGCAGTCCAGCCAAAGAGGAACAGTGAAAAGTGGGTATCCGAGACGCCTGCATCATTCCAGTTTGTCGTAAAAGCCTATCAAGGGATGACAGGACATCAGCGTGGGGAAATCCCATTTGAAAGTAAGAAGGAAATGTTCAAGGCATTTCGCGACTCTCTGGAAGCATATCAGAAGTCCGGCAAGCTCGCGATGGTCTTATTTCAGTTTCCGCCATGGTTTGATTGTAAACGTGAAAATGTGAATTACCTGCGATGGTGCAAAGCTGAAATGGGCAATATTCCAGCTGCTATAGAATTTCGGAATCAAAGCTGGTACAGACCCGGCGTAGCCCAGAAAACTTTGGACTTTATCGAAAAGGAAGGCTGGATCCATACTGTATGCGATGAGCCGCAGGCTGGAGAGGGATCCATTCCTGTCGTTCTGCATGCTACCCATAAAGATAAAACCCTGATACGCTTTCATGGCCGTAACCTGCATGGTTGGCAAAGGCCTTCTTCGGGGGATAATTGGCGTGAGGTCAGGTACTTATATAGATATAATCATCAGGAATTGATTGAATGGGTGGAGAAAATCAGGATATTGGAAAAGGAATCCAAGGAGATATATGTCCTGTTCAATAATAACTCAGGCGGAGATGCCGCTGATAATGCCAAACAAATGATTGAGTTGCTTGGTATAGAATATGAAGGACTGGCTCCTAAGCAGCTTGGTTTGTTTTAAAAGGAATTATATAATTAATAAAGAGATGATGTGACAAGCTAGTAGAGGTTATATCCTCACAAACAGGTAAAGGCGGATTTCTTCATGGTTTGGTTAGTATTAGTGGGTATTGGATTATTAGCGGGATCCATCGGCGCTCTTGTCGGTCTGGGCGGCGGCATCATCATTGTGCCTTCTCTTTTATATTTAGGTACATCTACAAATATTATCGATGAGCTGACTCCTCAGGTCGCCGTAGGTGTTTCAACTGTAATCATGATTTTTACCGGCTTATCTTCCACTTTATCTTATTTAAAATATAAAGTGGTGGATTATAAGGCCGGCTTAATCTTTTTTATTGGCAGTGCACCTGGTGGAATAATAGGGGCCTATGTGAATAAAAACCTTAACGCCGAAGCTTTTTCTTTGTATTTTGGAATTTTCATGGTTTTCATGGCTATCGTGTTATTAGTGAAAAATCGTTTGAAGCCAATGCTTTTCAAGCCTGGAAAAGGGAAAATAGTTAAGACGTATAAAACTGAAAATGGACATTCATTTTCTTATGGTTACCACCCCCTGTTAGCTGTATTGATATCTTTTGTCGTGGGATTCAGCTCCGGGTTATTTGGAATTGGCGGTGGAGCCCTAATGGTTCCCGTCATGATGCTTCTTTTCTTCTTTCCTCCGCATATGGCTGTAGCGACTTCGATGTTCATGGTATTTCTATCTTCCATCACTAATTCGATTACGCATATTTCCCTTGGAAATGTAAATTGGCCATATGCTCTTGCCCTAATTCCGGGTGCATGGTTCGGTGCTAAATTGGGGGCACTCATCAATACGCGTCTAAAGAGTGCTTCGCTGGAAAATATGTTGAAAATAGTGCTGATAATCATTGGTTTACGACTAATATACCAAGGTATTACAGGATGAACGAGGAGGAGAAATGATGTCAGAAATCATTCATTTATATCACACCAATGATCTCCATAGTCATTTTGAGAATTGGCCTCGTATTGATAAGTTTCTTAAAGAAAGAAGACAACTTCATCAAGAAACGGGAGAAGAAGCGATCATACTTGATTTAGGCGATCATGTGGACCGCTGGCATCCATATACAGAAGGTACGTTGGGTAAAGGAAATATTGAACTGCTGAATGAAGCGGGCTACCAATATGTGACCATCGGCAATAATGAAGGGATCACTTTACCTCATGATGCGTTAGACTCCTTATATGATCATGCAAAGTTCAAGGTCTTGGCAGCCAATATTTATTACGGTGATAATGAAAGGCCGGAATGGGCGCTGCCATATTGGATACATACAACGGTAAAAGGCACCAAGATTGCCATGATAGGTTTGACAGCCTTTTTTCAAAAGTTTTATTCTGCGATGGGCTGGGAAATAACAGAACCATTCGTGGAGTTAAAGGCACAGCTCGAAAGGGTCAAAACAGAGGCGGATGTAATCATCATCCTTTCCCACCTGGGCATCCATGATGATGAGAGGATGGCAGAGGACTTTCCGGAGATTGACATCATACTTGGCGCGCATACCCACCACATCCTCCACCAGGGTAAATTGATCAATGATACACTCCTTTGCGGTGCAGGGAAATATGGTTTCTTTGTTGGACAGGTGGAAATGACCGTCAATCAGGAAAAGAAAATTAGCAAGAAGAGTGCCATTCTTTATGATACCAATGACTTTTTAGAATTGGAGAATGAACGGGCATGGATTGAAGAGATACACCAGGCCGGAGGGGAAACGCTAAAACAGGTTGCAGTGGACTTACCAAAAGCACTGGATAATGATTGGTTCAAAGGAAGTCCATTGACGGAAATCCTTGGGGAGGCCCTAAGGGAGTGGAGTCAGGCGGATTGTTCCTTTTTGAATGCTGGTCTTCTGCTCGAAGGGCTGCCGAAGGGACCTGTCACAATAGGGGATATTCACAGAATCTGTCCACATCCCATCAATCCTTGCGTCGTTGAAGTTAATGGGAATGAATTAAAAGAAATCTTAATGCAATCGAGAAATGAGGAGTGGCCTCATATTCAGGTGAAAGGTTTCGGTTTCCGCGGAAAAATCATGGGAGCCATGCATTATGATCAAATTGAATTTAACGAAATGGAGAATGGAATCGTAAAAGGGATCCTTATAAAAGGAGAGAAACTGCAGACGGATAAGTCCTATAAACTGGCAATACCTGATATGTTCACGTTTGGGCACTTCTTTCCTAGTATCCAGCGCTCCAATCGCAAGAATTACCTATTACCGGAATTCTTACGGGATATCCTTTTATGGAAGCTGAAAAAGATATACACAAACGCCTAACGCTAAATCACGGTTTCGCCCTTTTTTTCATAAAGTATGGGGAAGAAAGGGGCGAAACCAATTGATTAACATGATACCAATAATTCTTGATAATCATACATTCCTAGCCATTTCTGTCCGACTTCCCAAAACGAATTTACTTGCTGTCACGTCCGAAAAAGGGTATATAATGTGCGGTGCGTTAGATGTTGGACTGCTGAATGATAAATTGAAAGATCGTAAAATCCTTGCAGGGAGGGCTACAGGAGTTAAATCGATTGAAGAGCTATTGGAAGCGCCGCTTGAATCAGTCACCTGGGAGGCTGTGGAAAAGGGAATTTATCCAGGAATGATTGTTAAAGACGCATTAATCAAAATGATTTGAAAAGGTGGGCTTTCTTTTTTCCAGAAGGGGGCCTTATTTTTTTATCAAAGAAAATGCTGATATTTTTTCAATAAATATGTTCAAACAGATTCATTTATAAAGATATTTTCCGATAATCCTTATAAAGGAAGGAAACGGTTTGATTTACAAATATTGAATGGGGAAATGGAGTACAAGTATGAGGCTAGCTATTACAAAGTCCCTAAGCCCTGGAGCAAGGCTCGGTAAAAACATCTATAATGAGCGGGGCCATATCCTATTGTGCGAGGGTCTTACATTAACGCAGAAAATGATCAATCGACTGGTGTCCCTTAATATTCCCTTTGTTTACATTCAAGATTCCAGGACGGATGACATTATTCCAATGCCCCCAGTGGCCGGGAAACTAAGAAGAGAAGCCATTAATACGATTGAAACCACTTTCCTGGACATGAAAAACAAAATGAACCTTGATGGATCATTCGCGATAGAGCAGGCTAACGTCAAGTTCACTCAAATAGTCCGAAACATCATGGACGAACTGAAAAGGAATAAAGAGTTAATGACTTTATTGGCCGACGTTTATACATACGATGACTATATCTTTACTCATTCCTTCAATGTGACCTTATATACCTTGGCGATTGGGATGGAATTGAATATCAATAATAAAAACCTCGAAATTCTTGGGCTGGGAGCGATTTTACATGATGTCGGCAAAATGCTCGTGCCTTTGGAAATCCTCCGTAAACCCGGTAAGCTGACTGAAAAGGAGTTTGAACAAATTCAAAAACATGCGGATTATGGATTTCATCTAATCAAAAATGTTCATACCGTTTCACTTTTAGTTGCGAATTGTGCCTATCAGCATCATGAACGGTTAGATGGATCTGGATATCCCCGTGGGATAAAAGGGGATGAAATTCATTATTTCGGCAAGATCATTGCTGTTGCCGATGTGTTTGATGCCGTGACTTCCAACCGGGTTTACCGTAAGGCCATGCTGCCGCATCAGGGATTGGAAGTCCTTTATGCCGGCGTCGGGAAAAAGTTCGACAATACGATCATCGAGGCTTTCCGCCGAGCGGTTGCCATTTATCCAAATGGTCTATCCGTCGAATTGAATGATGGGAGAAAAGGGGTAGTATCCGCTCAAAATGAGGGGATAGGAGACCGCCCCATGATAAGGATACTTGAAGAAGATGGGGAGCAGATAAAAGAGCCTTATGAAGTGGACTTGAATAAAAACCTGCATTTGCTAATCATGAAATGTCTCAATATACAAGAACCAGCCTAACCTCAAGGATAAGCTGGTTTTTTCATTCCTTGTTTTCCTTCATGATGGCAGGTGCCACCGAACCGTTTCCGTTACTAAAATAACTTGGAACATCACCTTCGATCAGCAGGCTTCCGACTGTCACTTCCTGACTCACCTTGGTCTCCTTTGTAAAAGAGGGGATGACGATTTGAATATTGACATCAAAATCCACAATCAATTCATAATAAACATTATTGATGCCCGCGTTTGTCAGTTTTGTCCTCAAATCCGATTCAACATTTCCGATGACTGACATTTTCACCGGTATTTCAGGTCCGAAATTGGAAAGGAGGTTATTCCCGGTTACGACACCAAATGGTATATAATAGACCACACTATTATATTGTTCATCATTTATTTTGGCTGAACCTGTTTTAAAGGGATTTCCCTGTTTGATGCCAAGCTTCTTTTGAATATCCTTCGTAATGTTAGCCCGCAATTCACTGTATATGACCGGATTGAAGCTATAGGAAGAACTGGAGTCCTTACCACCTTTGTTGTTGGTGATGATTTTGTTCATATCAACCTTCGCTATATTCTCATCAACCGATTCATGAATCGTTTCCGTTGCAATCCGTTTGATTTCATATTCGGCTACACTCATGATCACGGGTTCGATTGATTTGTCCACGTACCAAAGAGTCATGATGCTTGATATGATAAACAGGATAAAAGAATAGAGAAATACTTTTCGGGTGGGAAGAGGCCCCTTTTTTTTGAATTTCTTCGGTCGAAATCTTTTTCGGAACACGCTTTAGCCCCCTTTACTAATACCTATGCATCAAGTTCAGGGGTTTATGTTCGAATCAAAAAAAAGCAGCGTAAAATCACGCCGCTCACCTTTGCCTTTTAGCCAGATCTTTCCTTTCCCACAATCTTAAATAGGGGTAAGGGTCAAAGCTCCATTCTGTGATTCCGTTGTCTTTGTACATCCCGTAATGAAGATGCGGAGGGAATTTTCCGGAAGTTCCTGGAGGGCCATAACCTGTACTGCCGACACCTCCGATGACTTGTCCGGGCTCGACGATTTGTCCGACTTTCAACCCTTTGGCAAAGCCGCTTAAATGGGCAAAGTAATGATAGGTATTATTTAAATCCCGTATCCCAATCCGCCAACCGCCAAATTTATTCCAGCCTTTCATTTCAATGATTCCATAGCTCGTGGAACGAACGGGAAGGCTATAATCCGCAAAAATATCAGTGCCCTCATGGATTCTCCTTCCGCCCCATCCACGAGCGCTTCCCCATGTATTTAAATACGTATAGTGGGTCCGTACTGGAACCGGGAAGGCCTTTTCCTGTAAATCCAGCCGGCCATATTTCTTATAAATCTCGGCATTGCCGATAATGATGCTGACGGCTTTATCTCGTTTATAATAATCCCACAAGCCGATCCGGATATTATCTTCATCTGCACCATAAGATTGGAGATGCTTCGAAAAAGCATACAATCGATCGGTATCATTAGTGATATCAGCTTTTCCATCACCATTGCCATCCTGGCCCAACCCATCAAAAAATGTGATCGTGAGCGGGTTCACGTCGTTTAAGTCAGGATTGAGAGCCCCGCTCCACTTTGAAGGCTCGATGTGGATGCCTATTAAACCCTTTGCCGGCTCTAAATCTCTTCGTGCAGCCCTAAGGCTATGCTCATATTGATCAGCTCCAGCAAGATAATACCACGGGATTTGGAGGGTAGCCTCCATATTTTTATATAGCGCCATTCTCCCGGCATATGCATCTGGGGTATCGGCAGCATTGGCCACTTTGCCTGGTGCATTCAAAATAAACAAACAAGTTATGGTAAGAAGGAATAATTTTTTCAACGGGGCAGGCTCCTTTCATGACATTTTCCATAATTAAAAGACATCAGTCCATCCATCTTTTATAGTTTTGCTGATTTAGCTATAAACATGAAAAATAAATAATGGGAAACCAACTATAACTTGTATAAATGCTTTTTTATTGTTAAAGTAGGGTGTGTTAATTTCTATAGAATGGAGTGGCATTTTCATGTCTTCTACAAATAAAGAAATTCTTCGTAAACCAGATTGGTTGAAAATAAAGCTTAATACTAACGAAAATTACCTCGGTTTAAAAAATATGATGCGCGAGAAAAATCTTCATACTGTCTGTGAAGAGGCAAAATGTCCGAATATTCACGAATGCTGGGCAGTGAGAAGAACGGCTACTTTCATGATCTTAGGTGAAATCTGTACAAGGGCTTGCCGTTTTTGTGCTGTTACAACCGGACGTCCGAACGAATTGGACTGGGCTGAACCGGAGCGTGTTGCCGATTCCGTTGTTTTGATGAATTTAAAGCATGTCGTCATTACAGCTGTTGCCCGTGATGATTTAAAGGATGGAGGCGCTGAAGTTTTCGCTGAAACGGTCCGTGCCATCCGACGCAAAAATCCATTTACATCAATTGAAGTATTACCGTCTGATATGGGCGGGGTGTTTGAAAATATCAAGACTTTGATGGATGCTAAACCAGATATCCTGAACCATAATATAGAGACTGTCAGAAGTTTATCCGACCGTGTACGGGCTCAGGCCAAGTACGAGCGTTCATTGGAGCTTTTAAGAAGAGCCAAGGAACTGTATCCGGAAATCCCGACAAAGTCCAGTTTAATGGTAGGTCTGGGTGAAACGCGGGAGGAAATCCTCGAGACCATGGATGACCTACGGGCTAATAATGTGGATATCATGACGATCGGCCAGTATTTGCAGCCGACTAAAAAGCATTTAAAGGTGCTGAAATACTACACGCCTGAGGAATTTGCTGAATTGAAAGAACGTGCATTGGAAAAAGGCTTCAGTCATTGTGAATCCGGTCCGCTTGTCCGTTCTTCCTACCATGCAGACGAACAGGTTAATGCTGCGGCAAAACATAAGCAAAACAAAGGTGAAGAATTATTGAAATAGAGTGAAATAAAGGACCGAAAAAATTCGGTCCTTTTTTATTCAGCGGTTATCCATTTTTTGATGGATGTTATCGTGATGATCTCTTTTATCGTTAACCATTTCTCCGTTTTCATTTTCTTCGTCACTCATTTTGTATCCTTGAGGCGATTTCAGCATTCTTTTGATGGTTTGTTCGATCGTATAGTCGATCCCTTTACTGCCGGATTTCAATGTAGAGAAATTCTCGACATCTTGGGCAAGGGCTTGATAATCATCACTGACGTAGACATGATAGTAGCGAGGTACGATAGACATGGCAGTACGTTTAACTTGGTCTGCGGTTTCCGTCCGATCCTTGGTATTGGTATCATATACGACAAGCACTTCCTCATCAGTAACGAGGGTAGCGGCATCATTGACATTTGGAATCTGAACACTCAGTTTAGAAATGACATCAGAAAGTTGTTCACGGTCAATGGAAGCAGCTTTGTTGGAAATGTTACGGCCGTCAATGGTTGCACTATTGGTGCGGGTAAAACCGAAATCATCACTTTTATTGTCTTTATTACGATAATCCTCGTCATAATATTGAGTTGGATTATTTACGTTTGTTGGGTTACCGGCATTGTTTTTTGCACCGAGCCCCTGATCTTCTTCTTTGTCAGCACATCCGGTTAGTGCAATAATCGAGCTTAAACCTATCGTTATTATCGTTTTTTTCATCAATAACACCCCCATAACTTTAGGATGAACATATTTCTCTATTTTTCGCTTAGTAATTGATGGGGAATCAGTTATAATTTAAAGAAGGAATGTCTATATGAGAGGTGAAAACAATGATTAACATCAATAACATGACCTATGAAATAATCGAGGATGAAAGGGAAGGCTATAACGAAGAAGCTTTTAAAGCCAGATACAGTGAGATTTTGACGAAGTATGATTATATAGTAGGGGATTGGGGTTACGGGCAATTGAGGTTGCGTGGATTTTTTGATGATTCTAATCAGAAAGCGACCTTCGATACGAAAATAAGCACGCTTAGTGAATATTTATATGAATACTGCAATTTTGGCTGTCCATATTTCGTCGTGAAGAAAATAAAGAAATAAGGCCAGAATTCACTCTGGCCTTCCATGTTAAGAGTTTCCATATCCTTTATATGGAGGCTGTTCATCTTTTTCTGAATCATCATGTGTCGGATGAGCACCAGGATAATTTCGAGGTATACCTTCATGTAACGATTTATTTTCATAATTAAAGGCACTCTGATATCGTTGCCCTTCCTGCCAGGGGGTGCTTTTATTCTGAACTGGTGCATCTTTTGCTATGGATGATCCAAAAGGTCCTTCGGGAAATTCTTCAGGAATTAAATAATCCCTCTGTTTTTCGACATTGGAAAAATCGTGGTATTCTTCTTCTTTGCCCAAGGTAATCCCCCCTCATGTAATCGTACATTCAGTAGGTTCCCCTTTTAAGAAAAAAAGCTTCAGCTTTCAGACGATTTCCATTAAAAAGTGACTTAGTTCTTTGGCTTC
Source organism: Peribacillus simplex NBRC 15720 = DSM 1321 (assembly GCF_002243645.1). Lineage (NCBI taxonomy): Bacteria > Bacillati > Bacillota > Bacilli > Caryophanales > Bacillaceae > Peribacillus > Peribacillus simplex. The sequence goes on from NZ_CP017704.1 coordinate 3,026,159, forward strand.
CGCTTCTGACAACTGAAAGGCATGCTCAAGATAGCCTTCTTCTTCTAAATCATCAGGTCCAATAATCGCGAAACGATTACTCTGCATATTTAATACAAGCTTCTTCCCATAAAAACGATCGGTTGTCGTAATGGCCAAATCGAATCTTGATTCCTCTCCCATGAAACTTATGAACCGGGTTTTTGAATCGATGACGTCATTGTATAAATAAAAACGATCTTCCATATTATCATTCCCTTCTTATCTTCACATTTGTAGTTCCATCATAACAAAGTGACTTCAATAGGGGAACAGACATTTTTCGGGGCTTCCGGCTGAACTTCGTCCTTCCTTATGATCCTAAAGGAACCGCCAGCAACCATGGTGTTCATCGATTAAGTGAAAATGGTTAAGAATATAAATGGGATCGTGAATTGGAGATTCTGCTCCTGTTAGTAATTGGATGGTACAAAGGTTGTGGTTGAAGGAATTGAGAGTAAGGGAGAAGCTATGGTATTATCAAGGAATAAGGTTGGTTCGGCACAGGGTTTAATTATGCCGCTCATTCAACCAATGATTCCCTATATCATCTTAGATCAGAAAGGATCTGGAAAAAAATGTACTTTGTAGACCGCCAAAAGATTGAACAAATATTAGGTTTTCTTGAAAAGCAGCTTGGACTTTTCGAAGGGCATGATAATTGGGATGGAGACCTTTCGGAACTTATCGCTGAAAGGCTCATACAAACTTCCATCGATTCCGTGTTGGATGTAGGAAATGCGGTAATTGATGGTTTTATTATGCGTGATCCAGGAAGTTATGAAGATATTATCGATATCCTTCAAGATGAAAAAGTGATTTCAGAAGCAAAAGCGATACAATTCAAAAAGGTTTTGCCATTAAGGAAAATGCTGGTACAAGACTTCATTGAAGTGAATCACAAAGAACTGCATGCCGTATTTTCGGAAAATATAGAGGCATTCAAGCAATTCCCTGATTTGGTAAGGAACTATTTAACAAATGAATTGGGTCCTGTATCAGCTTTTAAAAACTAGCAGCGTTAGGAAGGCGAATTCAAATGAAGTCGTATAAAGGATATTTAATTGACTTGGATGGCACCATGTATCGCGGAACTGAACAAATTGCGGAAGCGGCAGGGTTTATTAATGACCTAAGGAAAAGGGATATCCCTTATTTATTCGTCACCAATAATTCATCCCGGACTCCGGCACAGGTAGCGGATAAATTGAGAAGCATCGGCATATCGACGGAAGATGACCAGGTTTTCACGACAAGCATGGCCACTGCCAATTACATAGCAGAACAAAAGAAAGATGCATCGGTCTATGTGGTGGGTGAGGAAGGCATCATCGAGGCTCTTAAGGAAAAAGGAATGGCGCTTGTGGAAGAGCATCCAGACTTTCTGGTAATGGGCATCGACCGCGGCGTCAATTATGAAAAGTTGTCAAAAGCCTGTCTTGCTGTAAGAAATGGCGCTGTTTTCATTTCGACCAATGGTGATATTGCCATTCCTACTGAGCAAGGCCTTTTGCCCGGGAATGGTGCCTTGACCTCCGTTGTTTCCGTTTCGACGCAGGTACAGCCGATTTTCATTGGAAAACCTGAATCCGTAATAGTGGAGCAAGCACTAAGAGTATTAGGGGTACCTAAAGAAGAGACAATCATGGTTGGCGATAACTATGATACGGATATCCTTGCCGGCATTAATGCAGGGATTGATACACTGCTTGTACATACTGGCGTAACGACAAAAGAACGCTTAAAGCAATATAAGGAGCAGCCGACGTATGTGGTGAACACCCTCGACTTATGGCGCTTCGAATGAAAAAAACCAGGCCTGCGAATGCAGCCCTGGTTTTTTTATGTCGTGAATATCATAAGTTTACTATTCCGCATTTTCGGTTCTATGGGCAAGCCGGCTTGAAGCGGCAGCTGCAATTGCCCCAACGATATCATCTAAAAATGTGTTCACCTTACCTGTGCTTTTATCGTTTAAATATTTTAAGATACCCGGCTTTTGTTTATCGATGAAACCATAATTGGTAAAGCCGATGGATCCATAAACATTCACAATTGAAAAAGCCAATATTTCATCGACCCCATATAGACCTTCATCTATTTCAATGATGCTCAGCAGAGGCTCCTCGAGCAGTTTTTTCTCAGCTAGAATATCCAACTGAATGCCGGTAAGGATGGCATTTTGGACCTCGCGTTTTGAAAGGACCCGTTCGACATTGTGAAGGCAATCGGACATTTGGAGATTTTCATGGTAGCCAGATTGTAAATACATGACAAGCTCAGCGATATCCTCCAATTTCACTCCTCGTTCAATTAGCCATCTTCGAGCCGTTTTTTCAGACATTGATTGTTCAATATTAGCCATGTCATCACCCATTTCTCTATATTTTAAAGTGATAGTTCTAATGCAGGTAGTTTGATTTGATTAAAATGAAAACCCATGAAGGATGTTTTGATTCGAATTTCTAATAAGGTTTCGATAATCATTCAGAAAACGGGTTATTCCACATATATATAAGTATATGATGTCCATATTTCTATTATATCCATTTGATGAAGGGGGCCATTCCATGATAGAAGAAATCATTTTTAATAATTATGGCATACAGGTGGAGCTTGAAGAGGCCAATAACAGGTTTCCAAGCTTCCGTTCAGGGAATATGATTTACAGCATCGTTCCCATTGAAAATATGGAGCAGGAAGAATTAGTTGAACGGCATATAATGTCTCAACATCTGATTTCACAAGGAGATCGTCACGTATCCGCCTTTGTCCTTGCCAATCATGGAAGTTATGTTTCGGAAGCGGATGAACAATTATTCATCCTTCTTGCCAATCAGGCATTGGAAGGTCCGAAAAACTTCAACCCAGGAAGACGTTTGGCAAGATTTCATCAGCGTGGGAGAAATATTAATGAAACGATTCGAACATGTTCAAGGATCGGTAAATGGAAAGAACTCTGGGAACAAAGGATCGATCAGTTAGAAAAGATTTGGCGGGATAAGCTCAACGCCCATCCTGATAACCAGTTTGAAAAATTATTTATAGAAACCTTTCCCTATTATATGGTCCTAGGTGAAAATGCGATTCAATATTTAGTCGACACTGAAATTGATGATACCCCGCAAATTGTCGATAGTGGAACCGTATGTTATGAACGTTTTTTACATGATACCTGGAAAAGCAATAAGTGGATCAAAAATCCGTTCGATTGGGTATTCGACCATGGAACCAGGGATGTTGCGGAATGGGTGAGGGAACACTATTTTCAAAATGTGCATACCCATCAACGGGGCATTGGCCATTTCTTTCACGAATATCAATCCATAGAACCGCTCTCCAGTTTTTCAGCGCGGTTGTTATATTCGAGGATGCTGTTTCCCATTCATTATTTTGAAACTGTGGAAGAGTATTTTTCAAAAACGTCGGAATCAAGGTCTAATGAATTGGAGGATAAAATATCTTCGATCACGAAATCCTCCCCACAATATGAGTCCTTCCTCAAACATTTTTATGAATTGGCAGAGGTCCCTGCCAAGCAATATGATTTGCCCAAAATTGACTGGATTTAGATAAAAACGGGAAAGAAATATGATTCATCCTTGCTTACTATGTTATGATGATAACAAGATTTTTTAGAATAATTAGATATTTAATCACTACGGAAGGTTGGGATCATGAAAAGATTGATGATGGCCGCCCTTTTAGTCCTTTTAATCATCCAAACGACGAATCTTGCGAAAGCTGAAACGAAAACAAGTTGCGAAGCAACTCAATTCAAGATTGTCATGAAGTCTGCTGCGGATGTGAAAGAAAAGGCGTCGGCTGCAAGCAAAACATTAAAAACTTATAAGAAAAATAAAGAATTATCAGCAAGCGGGAGAACTGGAAACTGGTATAAAGTCTGTCACTCAAAAAAGAGCGCATATATCAATATGGCAGATGTAAAAGAGGTTTTCAGTACCGATGAAAAAGCTAATCTGAAGAAATTCGATAGGAGAAAAGGCGTTAACCAAGTTGTATCGGTGACAGGTAAATCAATGAGTGATACGAAGGTAACGATCCAAACTTATGAGAAGAAACAAGGGGAATGGCGCCGGGCATTGAAGAAGATGGAGGGTGTCATTGGAAAGAACGGCTTCACGAAGAGCAAAAAAGAGGGTGATGGGAAATCCCCGGTTGGTATTTATTCATTTGGTACGGCCTTTGGAAGCGAAACGAAGCCGGCCGGAATGAAAATGAGTTATAAGAAAACGACCAAATATGACTACTGGATTGATGATCAGACATCCAAGGATTATAACAAGTGGAAAACCTATAAAGGAAATCCTGCAGTTAAATGGAAGTCTTTTGAAAGGATGAATCATGAACTCTATAGGTATGGCGCGGTCATCAATTATAATACGAATCCCATCAAAAAAGGAAAAGGCAGTGCAATCTTTCTTCATATATGGAGAGGTGCTACAAAGCCGACGGCGGGATGTACAGCCACAGCCGAAAAGAATGTCCTCAGTTTACTGAAATGGATGGATCCCGTGCAAAAGCCACATATTGTAATGGGTACAAATGATTCATTGAAGAGCGTTAATTAATAATCATCAAAATGGTTTCCCATAAAAAAATTAGCTTTACCCGTTCTTACTCGTTCAAGGGATGGATGAAAAAAGTTCATGCATCCATCTTTTCTAACTATTGATAATTATATGAATTAAACTTATAATGTCTACTATACAAATACAAATGTTTTCTTCAGACAAACAGTTTTTAAGGGGGAACCAAATATGAAAGCCATCTCGATCGGTTTATTGGGGTTAGGTACAGTCGGATCAGGAGTCGTACAAATCATTGAAAGTCATCAGGACAAGCTCATGCATCAAGTGGGCTGTTCCATATCCATTAAGAAGATACTAGTCAAAGACACGACGAAGGAGCGGCTTGTCGAGGTCGATAAAGGAATGTTAACTGACAATCCTGAGGATATCCTTTCGAATCCCGAGATTGATGTTGTAATAGAAGTGATGGGTGGAATCGAAGAAACACGTGGTTATCTGATAGAAGCGATAAAAAATAAAAAGCATATCGTTACGGCCAATAAAGACCTAATGGCTTTATATGGACCGGAACTGCTGGAATTGGCCACCGAGAATCAATGTGATTTATTCTATGAAGCAAGTGTTGCAGGGGGAATTCCGATTTTACGCGGTCTTGTCGATGGACTATCTTCTGACCGCATCACGAAAATGATGGGAATCGTCAATGGAACGACAAACTTCATTTTAACGAAAATGAGCAAGGAAGGCAGAGCTTATGATGACGTATTGAAGGAAGCTCAGGAGCTGGGATTTGCTGAAGCCGATCCGACAGCCGATGTAGGCGGATTGGATGCGGCCCGTAAAATGGCGATCCTATCAACACTCGGGTTCTCAATGAACATTGGCTTGAATGATGTTGAGGTACAGGGCATTACCGAGATATCCGAAGAGGATTTGAGATATAGTAAGAAGCTTGGTTATACAATGAAATTGATCGGCGTCGCATCCAGGGCAGGGGATAGGGTCGAAGTAAGTGTCCAGCCTGCACTTCTTCCGGAAGCACATCCGTTAGCATCGGTAAATAATGAGTATAATGCTGTATACGTTTATGGGGAAGCCGTAGGGGAAACGATGTTTTACGGACCGGGGGCTGGCAGTCTTCCTACTGCGACTGCAGTCGTTTCGGATATGGTGACGGTCATCAAAAATATGAGGCTGGGAGTAAATGGCCGCAGTGCCGTTTCACCTCAGTACCCGAAACAATTAAAGGATGGCACTGAGATTTTCGCTAAGTTCTTTATTCGATTACATGTTCAAGATGAAGTTGGCGTTTTAGCCAGAATCACGAATTTATTTGCCGAGCATGGGGTAGGATTCGATAAAATCCTTCAATTGCCTCTGGATGAAAAGGAATCTTCCGAAATCGTATTAGTTACGCATACTGCGACAAAGGCTGCATTTGAGCAAATAATAAAGAAATTACATGATTACAATATGGTAAGAGAAGTGAAAAGCACATACAGAGTTGAAGGAGAGGACATCAAATGAGCTGGCAAGGACTTATAAGCACGTATAAAGACTTTTTACCCGTTAATGAAAACACACCTGCATTAACCCTTTTGGAGGGTAATACACCTTTAATCAGACTGAATCGATTATCCGAAGAGTGGGGAATCGACTTACATGTAAAATATGAAGGCGCAAATCCAACTGGGTCGTTTAAAGACCGCGGAATGGTCATGGCCGTCGCCAAAGCGATAGAAGAGGGCAGCGACACGATCATCTGTGCTTCCACCGGGAATACATCAGCAGCTGCAGCCGCTTATGCGGCCCGTGCCAACCTGCGCTGTATCGTTGTCATCCCGGAAGGCAAAATAGCCATGGGCAAGCTTGCCCAAGCCGTTATGTATGGAGCGGAAATCATCTCAATCGAAGGGAACTTCGACCAGGCTTTAACAATCGTCCGTTCACTTAGTGAGAGCTCACCGATAACTCTTGTGAATTCGGTCAACCCATACCGGATTGAAGGGCAGAAGACAGCGGCTTTCGAAATTTGTGATGCCCTCGGCTCCGCGCCGGATATTTTGGCGCTTCCAGTCGGGAATGCTGGTAATATAACTGCTTACTGGAAAGGGTTTAAAGAATATAACGAATCGAAACAAACGGGCCTTCCTGAAATGAGAGGGTTCGAAGCTGAAGGTGCGGCTGCAATTGTCCGGGATAGCATTATTGAAAATCCAGAAACGATTGCAACAGCCATCCGGATTGGAAATCCTGCAAGTTGGAACTTTGCTGTGGAAGCTGCAAATGAATCCAAAGGCAAAATTGATGAGGTGACAGACGAAGAAATTCTGGAAGCCTATCATTTCCTCGCTAAAAAAGAAGGGGTATTTGCAGAGCCGGCATCATGTGCTTCCATTGCAGGAATCTATAAACAATTAAAAAGCGGTGAAATCAAAAAAGGAAGTAAGATTGTTGCTGTATTGACTGGAAATGGATTGAAAGATCCGAATGTTGCAGTCGATACAAGCACGATTCAACCGACATTGCTGCCAATGGATGAAGAGGTCATTTTAGAACATCTGCAGGGTGTGAAACAGGCATGAGTGCGGAATCAGAGATGTTCTTGATCCGTGTACCAGCAAGTACGGCCAACTTAGGACCAGGATTCGATTCCATCGGCTTGGCGCTAGGACTTTACTTGGAAATACACGGATCTTCATCAGATCATTGGGAAGTCGTTCCACTTTCAGAGGAAATGTCTGTTTTTCCAAGGGATGATCGTAATTATATCGTCCAAATTGCCAAGGAAACGGCGGCTTCCTATGGAAAGGAACTTTCCCCATGCCGGCTTTTCGTCTCTAGCGAAATTCCACTGGCGCGGGGTCTTGGAAGCAGTGCCTCTGCCATTGTGGCGGGGATTGAATTGGCGAACATCGTTGGTGAACTTCATTTATCCGATGAGGAGAAGAATAGGCATGCGTCCCTCTTTGAAGGGCATCCGGATAATGCGGGGGCATCTGTGTATGGTGGATTGGTTGTGGGCCTTCATACGGATGAAAGAACGGATGTCGTGTCGTTTCCGATCGAGGGAGTTAAGGTGATTGCTGTCATTCCCGATTTTGAATTGCTTACGGAGGATTCAAGAAATGTCCTTCCGAATTCGCTTTCCTATAAAGATGCTATAAGCGGAAGTGCAGCCGCAAATGTTTTGCTGGCAGGAGTTCTATCTAAAGATTGGAAGCTTGTTGGTGAAATGATGCAAAGTGATCGTTTCCATCAACCATATAGAGCGGAGTTGGTCCCTCATTTAGCGCTTATTGAAGAAGTTGTCCTCAATGAAGGTGGATTTGGTGCAGCCCTAAGCGGAGCAGGTCCAACTGTTTTATGCTTGGCATCCGCAGAAGTAAGCGAAAGTTTGCTCACTGGATTGAAGGGGAAATTTCCGGAATATCTTGTGAAAGAATTGGAAATAGATAATGATGGCAGTTATACGGCAATCCTTTCAGAACAGGAAAAAAAGGAATTGAAATTTTTGAAATCGTGAGCCGTGCTTCATTTACTGTCCATATAAAAAAGCTGACTCGCGTCAAGCCGTATCAATTCATTTGATAGGGCAAAAGCCGAGTCAGCTTTATTTTTATTACAGACCAGGAAAAGTTCCGGACTGTATGAAAAAAGTTGAACGTGTATAGATGAAGTGATCCTTCATCCATACGCTGCATGTTATTTAAAGGGCTATTAGAAGACTTGTTCCACTTCCACTACACCAGGAACTTCTTCAAGAAGGGCACGCTCAATCCCAGCTTTTAACGTAATGGTCGAACTAGGACAGCTTCCGCAGGCTCCTAGTAATCGTAATTTTACAATTCCATCTTCTACGTCAACTAGTTCACAGTCACCGCCATCGCGAAGAAGAAACGGACGAAGCTTATCTAGGACTTCTTGAACTTGAACTTCCATTGTTTGTTCAGACATTGCAATCGACTCCTTTCCTAATCATATTATAAAGCGAAGGTAGTAAAAAATCCAACTGTAACTTTGCGGAAATATAATCTATATTATTCTGGTATGATGGAAACAGGTGAAGTTTTTTAAACATTATTCAAAATGAAGCAAATATACTAAAATGAAGGAGGAAGAGTATGGTAATGAAAGAAATTGAGATAGAAGTGTATGGAGCGGAGCAAATTTGCGCGAGTTGTGTGAATCTCCCCTCTTCGAAAGATACCTGTGAGTGGCTTGAAGCCGCTTTAACGAGAAAGTTTCCTGAGCAGAAATTCAAAATATCGTACATAGATATGTATAATCCCCCAGAAACGCTGAAGCAAAAGAACTTTGCTGCGAAGATGATCGAAGAAGATTTATTTTATCCACTGGTCCTCATCGAAGGTGAAATCATTGCAGAAGGAAATGTGCGTCTCAAAAAAGTGGTGGAAACGATGGAAAAATACGGATATACGATGCGAGTGTGATATATAATAGAAGAAATAAGAAAAACTGACCCATGAATGAGCTGCATGCAGCTCATTGGGCCAGTTTATGAAATGTAGCATGGATGAGAATCAACCGTTATGGTATTTATACATCCAGAGAATGCCTGATTTCATCAGGCGTGCCACTCTACCGGTGATTGGGCGATTTGCAACAAGACCAAAACCTTGTTTTTTCCCAAGAGAACCTAATGTTCCTTTTAATTTCATTGTAGGGAAGCTTTCCGGAAGTGGTTCATTTGCCCATTTCTTCACAAGAACTTGGACGATTTGCTCAGCTTGGGACTCCGCTAATTGAGCACTAGGTGCATGAGGCAGGCTCGCACAGTCGCCGACCACAAAGATGCTGTCATCATTAGGAAGGAAATGCTGAGGAGTCAGAACAGCTCTTCCTTGACGGTCTTTTTCAATATTCATATCGCGGATGATCTTACTTGGCTGAATTCCAGCTGTCCAAACGATGACGTCGCTTTGAACGGCTTCGTCGCCATTATAAAGAAGGTTTGGTTCAACTTTCGTTATATTTGAATGATGGACGATTTCGATTGTATGTTTATCGAACCATGATTCAACAAAGGTACTTAATCTTTCTGGGAAAGCAGATAGAATATGCGGGCCACGGTCGAATAGCTTAACGTTTAAATCTGAACGGCTTTCAATCAATTCACTTGCAAGCTCAACACCACTCAGTCCGCCACCAACGATAGAAACGGTTGCACCGGCACCTAAATTATTCAAAGCTGAATATGTCCGGCGTGATTTATCGATAGTTTGAATACTGTAAGTGTGTGTGTCTGCACCAGGAATATCGTGGTATTTATCTTCGCAGCCAAGGCCAATGACTAAATCATCATAAACGACAGGATCTTGATTTTCTATAATGACTTGTTTATTTTCCATATCGATGGAAAGTACTTCTCCGTATACGTTCTTCAAGCGAGGGTGTTCAGGAAATGCAACACGGATGTGCTGATCTGGAATGGTACCTGCTGCTAAAGCATAATATTCCGTTTTTAAGCAGTGATAAGGATTACGGTCGATAAGCGTGATGCTCACATTTTCAGGAAGCTGATTAGGCAGCAATCTTTGCAACATGCGCATACCACCATACCCGCCACCAAGTATGACTAGATTCTTCATATGATTTTTCCCCTTTATTTGATCTCTTGAAAAAATTTGACTAGCATTTAACTATAGGATTCCCCCAAATGGTCCCCTTTAAAGTTTAATTAAATATATATACCCCAATTAGTAGTAAGAATAAAAAATTAGATCATTTTCTTTCTTTTACGTACCCCGACAAAAGTATAACGAATATAAAAGGAAATCACAACCGATATCTTGAAATCGGCTGATTTTTTATGCGTAAATATTGACTGCAAATGGGAAAAGTAATAAGATGGTTTGTTAGTAACTGTGAGGTGAAACGATGTACCCGATTATTGAATTTTGTGTAAGCAATCTGGCCAGCGGCGCTCAGGAGGCTCTGGAAAGATTGGAGCGGGATCCGAATTTAGATATCATAGAATATGGTTGTCTGGGATATTGCGGTAGATGCTCCAGTAACTTATATGCGCTTGTGAATGGTGAAGTGGTTTTCGGTGACACTACGGATGAATTGGTAGATAAAATATATAAGTACATTGATGAATTTGAAATGTTTTAATCATCAACGGGGAATAAAAAGGCTGTTCCTGAAAGGAACAGCCTTTTTTATTATCAGTGCAGCAACATTGGGTGGGATGTTTCATGTTTCTGCTTGAGTTCCTGAAAGCGGTCCCTGGCCATCTGGATGATTGAGGCTTCCCGGGCATTTTTTTGTTTTTCGAACACTAATGAAAAATACTTGATGGCTGCCTTTTCATTTCCTATCCTTCTTGAGATGTCGCCAGCGAGATAAAGGATTTTGGTTTCGGATACCTGGGTTCCGCTGAATTCCCCTGTTGAATAGGATGCTTCATATTCCTTTAGGGCGAACTTCAAAAATCTTTCTTCTTGTTCCTTGGTTTGGTTGATCCTATATAACCAGGCTATCCGTAAACAGATTCCAGCAAGGATAATATGTTTTTCCTTTTTTAAGCTCCGCAATAACTCGCCAGCATGTATGTATTGATTGCGTCTTTAATGGATCTCTCCTTGCTAAAATGATGGGGAATCGACTGGGAGCTGACTTTTTCCATAATGATTTCCATCGTAGTAGGGGGGAAGTACCGGGAGGAATCCCCGGAATAAGAAAAGCCGCAGTGAGGGCAAACAATTATAAACTAATTTTTTTTGGTAAAATAGGTACGGGAATATGAATTTTTTCAAGCTGGAAAATTGAGCGCGGGATTTTCTTTGGTATATACTATAAAGAGAAATAGTTCTATCTCACATATCAGAAGAGGGAGGGATTTATTGTGAGTGATGTTGTTCAAATAACGGAAGCTGCCGCTTTTCAGATAAAAGAAATGATGAAACAAAATGGTGAAGAGGGTTCCTTTTTAAGAGTGGCCGTTAAAGGCGGAGGCTGCAGTGGATTATCCTACGGAATGGGTTTTGAACAAGAACCCGGAGAAAAAGATAGCCAGCTGGAACAGTTTGAAATTAAGATCCTTGTTGATGGCGAGGATGCGGATATATTGAATGGAACGGTAATTGATTATAAACAAACGATGATGGGTGGAGGCTTTACGATCGAAAACCCAAATGCTATCGCTTCATGCGGTTGCGGGTCTTCCTTCAAAACGGCAAAAAACGCCGGTACACCGGAGAACTGCTAAGAAACTCTAATACTTTAGAAAAGGGGGGCTCACTTTAACAAGTGCCCCCCTTTTTCATGCTTATGTGCTGCCTTAAATATTGTTCAGGGCCTCCTTGATTGGGAGGTTGCCGCTGAAAATCTCGAATGTTTTATTGAATGTTATATCCTCTGTGACTGATTGGGCAAGAACGGCGGCGACATCTGCTCTTGGAATGGACTTGTTAGTATGATCCACTTTCTCATCCGCAAAGATTTTTCCGATGGCTTGTTCATTTGTCAAAGCAACCGGCCGGACAATCGTGTATGTCAGCCCGCTTGCTTTTAAATGTTCATCGGCATCATGCTTTGCTTCGAGATAATGGCGCATTCCTGCTTGGGCTTGTTCCGAATTATCAGTACCGACAGAGCTTAACATGACAAAACGTTCGATCCCCTTCTTCTTGGCGGCATCAATCAGCTTAATGGCTCCATTCTTATCCACAGCTGTTGTTTTATCCGGCCCTGTTTTTGGCCCAGATCCGGCGGCAAAAATGATGGCTTCCATGTTATCCACTGCTTTATCCACATTTCCCTCTAAATCCGCAAGAATTGGATGCCCGCCGAGTTCTTTTATCGTTTGAGCCTGTTCCTCTTTCCTGATCATTCCGTATACATTCATTTGCGGATTTTTTGATAATTCCCCAATGATCTGCTTTCCGGTCGTTCCATTGGCTCCTGCAATTAAAATATTCATATAGGTGCATTCCCCTTTCATGGCTTCTCCTACTCTTTACCCTTAGAATGGCAGGGGTAAGCACTGTGGATAACTTATGTGAAAAAAGTTATCCACAACATTGAATTGGGGACAACAAAAAAACCGGCTATGAAAGCCGGTTTTTTGCGTCATTTTAAAACATGGAAGAACTGTGCATCGGCTGAACTTTTGCTTTTGGGTCAATATATTGTTTGGCGTGATTGACGGCAGTGGGTGCCTCACCAAAACCACTTGCAATTAATTTTACTTTGCCATCATATGTTGCAATATCACCTGCTGCATAAATTCCTGGGATATTCGTTTCCATTCTGGAATTCACCAAAATACTGTTCTTCTGGATATCAAGTCCCCATTCCTTAATGGGACCAAGAGAAGAAACGAAGCCGTAATTGACGATGACTGCATCTACCTCCATCGTCTCTGTATCTTCACCATTTGTATCCTTGATGACAATTGTATGGATCCGTCCGTCTGTACCAATCAACTCTGAAGGTATGTAAGGAGTCTTTATTTCAACTTTTGAATTTTTAAGTGTTTCTACACTATGTTCGTGGGCACGGAATTTATCTCTTCTATGAATGATGCTTACTTTCTCGGCGATCGGCTCTAGCATTAGGGCCCAGTCCACTGCTGAATCCCCACCTCCGAAGACCACCACTTTTTTGCCTGCAAAATGATTGAGGTCGTCGATGAAATAGTGAAGGTTGCCGCTTTCATATTTTTTTGCATCTTCAATTTCGATGCGGCGGGGTTGGAAAGCCCCATTTCCAGCTGTGATGATAATCGTTTTGGAGTAATGGATTTCTTTATCAGTCGTTAACTTGAAAACTCCATCGGCTTGCTTTTCCACCTCTTGAACGGCTTGCTCCAGGACAACATCCTGTTCGAACTTTGCCATTTGTTCTTTCAAATTATTCACTAGCTCCTGAGCGCGCACTTTGGGGAAACCAGCAATATCATAGATATATTTCTCAGGATAAAGGGCCGACAATTGTCCGCCTAATTGTGGTAGGCTCTCGATGATTTTTACGGATGCCTGTCTCATTCCCCCATAAAATGCAGTGAATAATCCAACTGGGCCTCCGCCAATGATGGTAATATCATAAACTTTTTCATTAACTTCCAACGTTATCCCTCCGATATAGGTTTGCTGAAATTTATTCTCTTATTTTAACATAGATGATCTTTTAAAAAACGGATAAAGTTAGAAAAGTGAGAAAGTTTTGACTATATATAGGCGGTTCCATGATGAATGTTCTTTATCCTCTTTCATAATTGGGTAAAATTACTCTTTACCAATGTTAATCATATCGTATAAATATGGTTCGAAACTGGGTGAAAAGTAACGTTTTTCAGCTTTGTTTTAACCCGAAAAAGTTCGGTTTGTTACTTGAAAAAGGTATGGAAAAAGACTAATATTTACTTAGACATCATTTGGTAAAATTTTTATGAATTTTATATGACAATTACGAAGTGTTACGTGAAAAACGTCACAAATGTATAAGAGTGCTTTTTATAATGGAAATTAATAAGATAGACAATATATTTTAGTTATGGAAAGCATCACAAGAAAATATCGTAAAGGTGGACGAATACTTTTGAAAAAGCCAACAATCGTTGTTTTAGGAGCAGGTTATGGTGGATTGATGACTGTTACTCGCTTACAGAAGGCATTAGGTCAAAATGAAGCAGAAATCGTATTAGTTAACAAAAATGATTACCACTATGAAACAACATGGCTGCATGAAGCATCCGCTGGAACGCTTCATCATGATCGTGTGCGTTATCCAATCAAAAGTGTCATTAACAGCAAAGTTAAATTCATCCAGGCTTCTGTTTTGGAAGTGAAAACAGAGAACAAAAAAGTCATCCTTGAAAACGGCGAAATTTCTTATGATTACTTAGTGATTGGACTTGGACCTGAATCGGAAACATTCGGAATCCAAGGGCTGAAAGAATATGCTTTCTCTATCTCTAACGTGAACACTGCACGTAAAATCCGTGACCATATCCAATTGCAATTCGCTACGTACAGTACTGAGGTCGAGAAGAATGAAGACCGCTTGACAATCGTTGTTGGAGGAGCAGGGTTTACGGGTATCGAATTCCTTGGCGAATTGGCTAACCGTGTCCCTGAACTTTGTAAAGAATACGACATCGATTTCCAAAAGGTTCGTATGTACTGTGTGGAGGCAGCACCAGCCGTCCTCCCTGGCTTCGATCCGGAATTAGTGGATTATGCAGTATCTTACCTTGAGAAAAAAGGTGTGGAATTCAAAATCGGTACACCGATCAAGGGGGCGACTCCTGAAGGCATCATCGTGGCAAAAGGCGAAGATGAAGTGGAAGAAATCAAAGCGGGCACCGTTGTATGGGCAGCTGGCGTACGTGGTAACTCCGTGATAGAGGCTTCCGGTTTTGAAGCTATGCGCGGACGTATAAAAGTGAACCTAGACATGCGGGCACCGGGTCATGACAATATTTTCATCGTAGGGGATTGCGCTTTAATCATCAACGAGGAAATTAATCGTCCATATCCACCTACTGCACAAATCGCGATGCAGCAAGGAGAGGTCATTGCGAAGAACCTGACTAAATTGGTTCGTAACGAAAGCGACCTTGAAACGTTCACTTTCGAAAACAAAGGAACGGTATGTTCGCTTGGTGAAGATAACGCGATTGGTGTTGTATTCGGCAAGAAAGTTACAGGTAAGACTGCATCATTCATGAAGAAAATGGTTGATAACAGAGCATTGTTAATGATTGGCGGAGCTTCCCTGGTTGCTAAAAAAGGTAAATTCAACGTCCTATAATTTTTCGATAGATCAATAATAGCCATTTGGGGATTGTCCCTGAATGGCTTTTTCAATGGCATCTCATCTATCGATGAGTGTGTCATAGTGTAGTATGCACTGTTATTATGTGGAATATAATGGGGATGATGAGGTTTAATCAAGAAAGTTACCTTTGGCATCATCTTATGTTTTTCTGCTGGTTGGAGTTTACACTAATTATAATGAATGTGGGGAAGTGGGTTTTATGGAACGATGCAAAAATGTTTGGCTGGCAGTGTCCGGCCTTGTGATATCTGATAAAGGTGAGTGGCTGGTCGTGAACAAAAGGTATGGCGGATTGAAAGGACAATGGTCGCTTCCGGCAGGTTTTGTCAAAAATGATGAAACCGTCGATGAAGCTGTCGTAAGGGAAGTGTTGGAGGAGACCGGTATTCATACAGAAATCGAAGGCATTGTAGGAGTGAGAAGCGGAGTCATCAAAGGGGATATAAGTGATAATATGTTGATATTTTTACTTAAACCGATCAGTTTTGAAATAACCGCTCAATTGGATGAATTATATGAAGCTAAATTTTATGACCCTGATTTACTCATGCAGGAGGGGAAGCAATCATTACTATTGGAACAGCTTTTAGCTTTTAAAAAGGAAAGAATGCAGACGATGCTTGACGGGTTGAACCCGGGAGATCAATTTGGATATACATCATATAAATTATTCATGTGATTTGGGTAATTATCTTTTCTTCGGTATTATTTGGAATAAGTCGTTGACGCAGCAATTATTTTTTCAGTAAACTAAAGGTGTCGCTTTTAAGGAGGGTCAAGAATAACATGCCATTGCCTGTTTTAATTATCTCAATACTCTTATTTTTCATATTGTTTTTCGGAATTGGCTTTTTGCTGAATATGCTCTTTCGTTCTTCGTGGATCATGGTCATCTTATTTCCAATCGTCTTCATCATCATTGTCAATGAAACAAAGCTAATAGAATATTTTAGAAATCCGGGAATCTCTTTTTCTAATCTTGGAACGAACCTTACATCCTTACATACTGCAGACATCATTATTTTATCAAGCGGGCTGCTTGGCGCGGTTTTAGCTGGTGTGGTCATCAGGATTCTAAGGAATAAAGGATATCAAATGTTTTGAAAATGGGAAGGGCCGTCATTTATGGACGGTCCTTTTTTTGTAAGAAAAATTGGATCTTTTCATGCTTTATGAATACTTTCTCTCTGGAAAGGGAACAAATATCCTTGTGAGAGGAGTGGAACTAATACATATGAAGATTGTAAAGGCATTATTTTTGAGGGTTGCTATTATCATATTATTTATCTTGGCCATCGACTCAACCTTAAATCATGTTTTTGGGGCTGTGCCTGAAGATCATCCTTTTGAAGAGGCAATGAGACAACATCGAATGCTTGGTCTCGAATATAAAGCCATCCATAGTGGAGGTCAAGTGGCAACGATAATGGCATCGGCATCTGCGAGCAATGGTCCCACGACGATAGCTGAGGCAATCGAGCTATCGAAATACCCGAAGCATGAAGTTTTGGCTACAGGATATACAGCAGGTTATGAATCAACCGGAAAGTACCCGGAAAGCCCATCCTATG
This sequence comes from Peribacillus simplex NBRC 15720 = DSM 1321, assembly GCF_002243645.1. Classification (NCBI taxonomy): domain Bacteria; kingdom Bacillati; phylum Bacillota; class Bacilli; order Caryophanales; family Bacillaceae; genus Peribacillus; species Peribacillus simplex. The sequence continues at coordinate 3,043,110 of NZ_CP017704.1, forward strand.
GAATCACTTATTCAGGGGTGAAGGTGAAACGGGATCTGTTTTCCACCATTGCCGCCGATCTTGCCGTATTCCCTCTCGGAACCATCCTTTGGATTCCGGGCTATGGATATGGGGTTGTAGCGGACAAGGGTGGTGCGATCAAAGGAAACCACCTGGACCTATACTACGAAACGGTACAAGATGTATACGAGAACTGGGGAAAGAAAACCCTTGAAGTATATGTTGTGCAAAAAGGAAGCGGCGAGTTATCTGAAGAACATTTAAGCAAGTTGAATGAAACCAAGATCAGGCAGGTATTCAAGCCGAAAATCGCTGAGAAAACATTGAACGGGAATGTAGCTTCCTTTGCTTTTTAATGATGAGCAAAAAGGAAAGTGAAAGGCTGCCTCAATTGAGGCAGCCTTTTTGATTGTCTGTTTCATTTGGGACGCCCTTGGGCCATGCTTTTGTATGCTTCAGGATGCAGAGTCTTTGCCAATTTGGAAAGCCCATCCAGTAACCGCGGGGAAGGCCGGCAGAATAAAGGTTCTTCCATGATGTGAATATTGTTATTCCGGATTGCCTTCATATCGGTCCATCCTTTCCGTTTCTTGACCAGTTCTGGGTTTACTTTTCGTAAAGGGACACCGACCCAAGCTAAGCAAATATGGTCGGGATCCTTTTTTTGGACCTCTTCGGTAGTGACTTGAATGCTTGCCATGTCGACATCTTCGAAAAGGTTATATCCTCCCGCAAGCGTGCTGATCTCGGATAACCAATTAACTCCCCCTGGGCTGAATAAGGGATTAGGCCACCATTCCCAATACAGGGACGGCTTTGTTTCGATTTTGTCGGCGACGTGTTTATATTGAAGGATGGCATCACGGAATTGGGCAGCCTGTTCCTCTGCTTTTTCCTTAAGATCCATGGCCTCGCCTAAGGTCAGTAAATCATTTGCGATATCTTCAAGTGATTGCGGGTTGAAGATGATATGAGGGATGTTCCGTTCTTTTAGCCCCTCAATATTTTTTTCCATGCCCGGTACACTCAGTGAAGCCAGCACCAAATCGGGTTTTAGTGATTGTACATGATCGATATCAATCGATAAGTCGGGCCCCACCTTAGGAAGGTGCTGTATGGTTTCAGGCCAATCAGAGTAGTCATCGATGGCGATCAGCTGATCTTCAATCCCTAGATATGTGCAAAGTTCCGTATTGCTGGGGCAAAGAGAGATTATTTTCAAATTGAACACCTACCCTTGAAAGATGAAAAAGTGAAGTGCCAGCGCAATGAATACTCCGGTCAAGGCTCCGAAAAATACCTCGATTGGCTTATGGCCCAACAGTTCCTTTAATTGTTGCTGTTTCTGTTTATCTGCTTTTTTCTGCCAGTTCTTTGCTTGCTCGACAAATGTATTGAAGTCGGTAACGAGCTGGTTCAAGACGGCTGCCTGTTCTCCTGCCTGCCGTCTCACTCCTGTTGCATCGAACATCGTGATGACTGCAAAGATGGTGGCAACGGCAAATACAGGGGAATCCATCCCGTTTTCGATCCCTACCGCCACGGTTAGGGCTGACACGGCCGCAGAGTGGGAGCTTGGCATACCGCCTGTGGAGTTAATAAGTGACCAGTTCACTTTACGAAATGCTATGAAGTGGATAGGCACTTTAATGAATTGAGCAAAGAAAATGGCAATCAATGCTGCGATTAAAGGGAAGTTGAGTAATAATTCCAAGAGTATCAGCCTTCTTTCTAGTTATAAGTAAAGATGAAATCCTTATATGGGTAAATACATCCTGCTCGGAATAAGGCACTTATTATTAGTTCCATTCAGTCCTGTCTATTACCTGCTGGTATAAGTATAAATATGATCTTTCTTATACTATTACTCTAAAGTCACTCATTCTAAACAATATCCCTTGTTATTAATATTTTTGCGGGCCTTATTCGAAAATTTTTGAAGATTTCGTTATAATGAATGTAATCGAATGGAGGAGGTAGCAGAATGTTTACAGTAAAAGATTCCTTGAATATAGATTTGATTGACGAATGCCTGATTCTAGGCGTATTTGACAGACCCGTAAAATTCACAGGCATAGGGAAACAAGCGGACGAACGATTGGACGGCCAGCTAACAGAGTTAGTGAAAGCGGGAGAAATCTCTTCCAAGAAAAAATCAGTGGTCAAAATACATACATTAGGTAAATTAAGCGTAAAGAGATTGATTTTTGTAGGGTTGGGCAAGGAAAAGGAGCTATCCTTTGAAACGCTCCGCGAAGCGTTGGGAAAAGCGCGTAAGACGGTTAAAGAATCCAAGATTACGACACTTTCGATCGCTTTGGATACATTCACGACTGAAAATCTGGATGCATTGGACGCAGCGCACGCTTGTTCCGAGGCTTTCGAACTTGCTTCCTATAAATTTGACGGATACAAGCAAAAATCGAACCAGGTCGAAAAAAGCCTTGAATCGATTACGGTATACAGTGAATACGATCAAGAAGAGGTCGGTGCCGCGCTTCATGTAGGGAGAGTCTTCGGAAGGGCGACGAACTCCGCCAGAACATTGGTCAACACACCAGGCAATTTGTTGACTTCCACGGATTTGGCGGATTATTCATCTGCCTTGGGCGAACGTTATGGTTTTGAAGTGGAGATCCTTGAGAAGGAAGATATGCTCAAGTTGGGAATGGGTGCACTCCTTGCTGTCAATAAAGGTTCGGTCGAGCCTCCGAAAATGATAGTCCTGAAGTATCAAGGTAAGGATGAATGGAAGGATGTTATCGGGTTGGTCGGTAAAGGCATCACATTCGATACGGGTGGATATTCTTTGAAAACGAAGGCCGGAATCGTTGGAATGAAGACGGATATGGGCGGTGCGGCAGCTGTTTTAGGTGCAATGGAAATTATCGGCGAATTAGGACCGGATAAAAATGTCGTTGCTGTCATTCCTTCCACTGATAACATGATCAGCGGTGAAGCATTCAAACCGGATGATGTGATCACTGCCATGAGCGGCAAGACGATAGAGGTATTGAATACGGATGCGGAAGGCAGGCTAGTTTTGGCGGATGCCATGACTTACGCTAAACATCATGGTGCTGATTATCTTATTGACGTTGCTACTTTAACGGGTGGTGTCATAACGGCGCTAGGCATGGATATGACGGGTGCAATGACAAATGACACGGAATTCTATGAACAAGTGGTCAAAGCCTCAGAGGAGGCCGGGGAGCCCATTTGGAGATTGCCGATTACAGAAAAGGATAAAGAGCGAGTACGCAATAGTAAAATAGCAGATTTGAATAATTCACCTGGAGGGGCAGGACATGCGATCATGGGCGGGGCCTTCATCGGCGAATTTGCCGAAGATACTCCGTGGGTCCATCTGGATATTGCCGGAACATCCACAACCTCGAGCAGCTCCGAATTGTGCACGGCGGGGGCTACCGGTGTCATGGCACGAACGCTTGCACTATTGGTTGAAACCTTTGAATCGAAAACGAGATGAACCCAAATATCCGAAGCCGAAAAAAGGCTTCGGTTTTTTTACCAAAAAGGTGTTGGACGTTATACATCCCTCCATTTCAAGCTGACGATGATATGACAATTTTCTTCCTCTGCTTTAGGATAGAAATCAAAACGGATCCCATCGGGGTTATATGTGATATCAGGTTCGTTCTTAATTCCTATCTTTCGGATCATATCGATCACGACACTCGTTTGCGATGCTTGGGCAGCAGTCATCAACCGGTTCGAGAAGGGCTTGGATGTGGCTAAAGTATCCATGACTTTTTTTACATCAAGCAATATAGATTGTGATGTCTTTGCCGATTTAACTAGCACATCTGGATTGGTTGCCGAGTAGGGACGCAATGTTCCTTCCCGTTCCCGATACATATTCATTGCCCCGGCATGAGGCGGAAATAGGATAGGGTCATATAAAAAATAAGGGAAATCCTCCAAAAGGTTTCCTTCCTTTCCTTAAGTCTGTCTATAGACACGTTTTCGTTATACGTTAAAATATGTATAAAGGCTAGCCGATATGATATCGGTTTGTGAATGGCTTTCTTTTGCAAAATAACTTCTTGAAAATTATGATCAAAGACACACTATTATTTGTAAACTGCTTCATTGACAGGTATAGTGTATAGTAATATACTTACTTACCTAAAGTAAGGAGAAGGCACACTATAAATTATAAAATAGGTGATGTTAACATGAAAATAACCCAGGAAACAAAAAACCTTTTAATAGATAAAATGAATATAATCAAAACTCCGGGAAAAGCTGATATATGCCTTGTGGGGCCTGTGAACCTGCCTGTTGAACAAGGAGATTTCTCAACGATTTTCCAATGGTATACATGGCTTCAGCTTGACGGCGCGGATAATGACAAGGAAGCGGTGCTTGATTCGCTTTCGGAAGCCAACCTCGCTTTTGGACAGCAATCCTCCGTATTGGTGTATGGTGATTTTAAAAAGTCGGAGGATGCACTTGTCCGGATGCATAGCATCTGTCACACAGGTGATATCTTCGGCAGTAAACGCTGTGATTGCGGCTACCAGCTTCACCAATCGATGAAGATGATAGCCGAGCATGGGTGCGGGGCAATTTTTTACCTTGCGGACCATGAAGGAAGAGGGATCGGCCTGTTTTCCAAATCTCTTGCCTATTTGCTTCAGCAAGAAGGTTATGACACGGTCGAGGCGAATGAGGCTTTAGGATTCGAAGACGATACGCGATCTTACGAGGGAGCCATTCGAGTGTTGAGGGAACTGCGCGAGGATCCGGTGACTTTAATCACGAACAACCCCAAAAAGCTGGACGCCCTCATGAAGCATGGACTTGCGGCAAAGAACCATATTCCGCTTTGGGGCGGTTTGACGGAAGATAATAGTTTCTATCTGGATACAAAGGTTAAGAAGTCTGGACATATTCCCAAAAAGAAGCCTACTTTGATTGTATAAGGAGAGCTATAGTATGAATGATGATCAATATTACATGAAGCTGGCACTGGATTTGGCTGCCAGTGCTAAAGGAAAGACGAATCCGAATCCAGTGGTCGGGGCAGTCATAGTCAAAGACGGTGTGATAGCCGGGACAGGAATCCACCGTAAAGCGGGTGAACCGCATGCGGAAGTACATGCTTTCAAAATGGCGGGTGAGTATGCAGAAGGTGCAACGCTATATGTGACTCTTGAGCCCTGTTCCCATTATGGAAAGACACCTCCTTGTGCAAATTTGGTGAAAGAATCAGGTGTCCGGCGAGTTGTGGTGGCTACTCAAGATCCGAATCCGGAAGTAGCCGGCAGAGGGATATCGATCCTAAAGGATGCGGGCATTGAAGTGGAAGTTGGCGTCCTGGAAAAGGAAGCTCAAAGGCTGAATGAGCGTTTTATTCACAATATGCTGACGAATCGTCCATTTGTCATATCGAAGTATGCAATGACGCTCGATGGAAAACTTGCTACCCACACAGGCCATTCAAAATGGATAACAGGAGAAGAGTCACGTCATTCCGTTCATTTGCTGCGTGATGAGGTGGATGCCATTCTTGTTGGTATCGGGACTGTATTGGCCGATGATCCATCACTTACGACCAGACTTCCGGGGGGCGGAGGGAAAAGTCCGATCCGGATCATATTAGACAGTGAATTACGTGTTCCCTTGGATGCCAATGTTGTACAAGTATCAGATACGAAAACCTTGATCGTAACGCAGGAAAATGCACCTGCTGATAAAATGGACCTTTTACGTGAAAAAGGGATCGAATTCATTTTCGTCCCCAAAAACGAGACGGGACTGAATCTAAGGGCTTTGATGGAAGAGCTGTATAAAAAGGGGGTTACGGATGTCTTGCTGGAAGGCGGAAGCGAAGTGAATGCCTCTTTCCTTAGGGAAGGGCTCATCGATAAATACTTGATTTATATAGCTCCTAAACTATTGGGCGGAAGAAACTCACTAACACCGTATACTGGAATGAATGTGGATACGATGGATGAAGCGATGGATGTTTCCTTCTCTGGCGTGGAAACGTTTGGTGAGGACATACGCATTACGGCTTATCCTAAATAAAAATAGACAACAGGTGAAGAGGCATGGTGGTTAAATCAGATGTATGCATAGTCGGATCAGGACCTGGAGGAGCCCTGCTGGCTTACCTATTGGCTAAGCAGGACATTTCAGTCGTATTGCTTGAAAGGCATTCTGAGGTTTCAAGAGAGTTCAGGGGCGAGTTCTTGAACGATGAAGGAGAGGCCATTCTTAAAAAGCACGGTTTATTCGAAAGTGTGGAAAGACTTGGCTTGCTTATGATGGAACAAATTGAATATTGGCATGACGGCCACATATTTAAAAGGATACTCCCTGAATGGCCTGTCGATCATGTTGGGATACATGTCCCTCAAAATCATCTGCTTACAGCTATATTGAATGAGGCCGAAAAGCTGGACTCTTTTCAATTGATGATGAATACGAGGGTTACGGACTTGATACAGAATGAAATGGGCCGTTTTACAGGTGTCAAGGCTCGAAATGGCGGAGATGACCTGGAAGTGCAAAGTTCATTGATAATCGGAGCGGACGGCAGATTTTCCATCGTTCGAAAAAAAGCGGGAATACCGGCCGTGATTAAAGATCATGGCTATGATTTACTGTGGGCAAAAATTCCTGCTCCGGAGGGGTGGAAGCCTTCGATCAAGATGGCATTGGTCAATGGCTCACAGGTTGCCCTCTTCACTCAGGCTGGAGGTTTCATCCAAATTGGCTGGAATATAGAACATGGTTCATTTCCCCATTTGCGAAAACAGCATTTTGATCCGTTCATTGAAGATTTGCTTTTTGCCTTTCCTGAATTAAAAAAGGTTGTGTGTGAAAATATCCGCTCTTGGCAGGACTTCATTTTATTGGATGTTTACAGCAGCTATTGTGAAACGTGGACAAAGGATGGCGTTGCTTTATTGGGTGATGCAGCACATACGATGACGCCTACAGGTGCGTTCGGACTCAATTGTGCCATGAAGGATGCCGATATATTAGCCAAGCTTATTTCTGGATGCATCCTGCAGGGGGATACTGGCTTCCTTGGACTTAAGATGGCTGAGCCAAAAAGAAAAGCCGAAATTGAAAGATTACAGGCCATTCAGGTGGACAAGGAAATTTCCTTCGCATCACAGTTTGCCGCCGCTTATGTTTGAATAGGAGTGAAGGATATGAAATTCGGTTTTGATATTGACGATACCCTTATTAACTTGAGGGAGTTCGCATTCCATCTTTATAATGAAAAGCTTAATACGAACATAGAGTTAACGAAATTCAGAGCTTTAAAGACGTTGGAGATCCATGAAGCTTTCGGGCTTGATAAAGAGGCTGGGGGCAAGATGTGGAACAGCCTTGCCGATGAAGTGTATTATTCATCCTGTCCAGCCTTCGAGGGCGCAGTGGAAACGCTGCAGGAGCTTGAACGCGATGGTCATGAAATCTATTACATCACAGCCAGAAAAGCGGAGCATGGTGAACGGACGAAAAAATGGCTGATTGAAAACGGCTTTCCGGTTAAGGATGACCACTTTTACTGCGGGATGAAGGATCATGAAAAAATTGATACGATTCGCAAATTGGAAATGGATTATTATTTTGATGATAAACCGGCAGTGCTGGAAACTTTATTGGATATTCCAACAAAAGTGTATGCAATGGATAACTCCTATAACAGGGAATTGGATATTCCAAGACTGACAAGCTGGTTTGAATTAAAAGAAATCCTCTCCAAATAATCGAATTCACATAATGACGGATGACTTGATAGACTTGGGTCATCCTTTTTATGTATACTATTATGAATAGTGATTCATTTTTTGGTGGAAAAATTATGAGAGTTGGGGGTAATGGGATGGAGAGAAATATTGAAAGGTCATTGATAGGCATGCTTGGGATAGAAATGAAAGAAGTCGGTGATGGGAAAGTCATTGCGACGATGCCGGTGGATGAACGAACTAGGCAGCCGTACGGTTTATTGCATGGCGGAGCGTCCGTTGCCCTTGCGGAATCCGTTGCAAGCTTTGGCGGAATGCAGCTGGTAGATAGCACAAGACAAGCTGTCGTAGGCCTTGAAATCAATGCCAATCATGTAAGGGGCGTTCGTTCCGGTTTTGTTACCGCTGAAGGGAACATCATCCACCGTGGAAAGACGACGATGGTGTGGGACGTGAAAATCCATGATGAAGAGGATCATCTTATCTGCATTTCACGCTGTACATTGGCCGTTATCGACTTACCAAAGTCAAAGTGAATCAAAAGGACAAATGCAATAAAGTGGCGTAATAATTCTACAGTGTCCGGTTTAAGTATAATATGGCAGTAGACTATTGTATGAAAAGAGGTTTTTTATGCTTGTGGGTCATATACAAGAAATCACCCGTCATCCTGTAAAATCATTCACTGGTGAACAGGTACAGAAAACGAAGGTGATGGACTATGGACTATATGGAGATCGCAGCCATGCCTTTAAAGACAAAAATGGGAAGTTCCTGACGATAACCCAAGTACCGGAAATGGTCCGTTATCAAGCTGTTTTTTCTGGTGAGGAAACCCTTGATCAATATCCGGAAATTAAAGTGAAGACCCCTTCAGGAAACGTGCTGACATGGGGAGAGGAAGCCTTTCAGGAGGAAATGGAACGGTTGTTAAAACAGGAGGCAGCACCCGTTGTTTATCACCCTGCACATATTCCTTTAGGTGCGATTGAAGAAGAAAACATCCTGCTTGTCAGTGATGCCTCGATTGGCGAATTGACAAAGCTTTGGGGAAAAGAACTGGATGGCAGGAGATTCAGGCAAAATTTGGTGCTATCCTTAGTGAACAAAACGCCTTTTTTAGAAGAGCGATGGTTCGGAAAAAGGATTCTAATCGGAAATGAAGTGGAATTGGAAATCAAAAGGTATTGTGAGCGTTGTATGATCATAACTGTCGATCCAAGCGATTCCCATAGAGATCCATCACTCCTGAAAACTGTCGTCAAGGAAAGGAAAAATCATTTTGGCGTATATGCATCGGTCATGCAAACGGGTGAAATCAGAGTGGGCGACCAAGTATTTTTAAAGGATTGAGACAGAAAAGAGCTGCACCTGTAATCAGGGCAGCTCTTTTGCAATGGCATGGATCACCGGGTTTTCTTTAAATCATCCTGGACACTCCGATCCCACATTTTTACGCCAGTATGATAAGCCGAGCGAATGATTAAATGTCCGGCAACAGGGCTGGTCATGAAGATAAAGATGATCGCGAGCACGACCCGGAAATCGAAATGACTATGTTTATAATAAAAATATAACAAGGTGCCGATCAGGATGAACATGATCCCAAGTGTCGAGCTTTTTGAGGCAGCGTGATTTCTTGTATAGACGTCGGGTAGCCGGATGATGCCGAAAGCCGAGACTAAAAAGAGAAAGACCCCCATTAATAGGAATAGGGCGGATAGGATTTCAACGATTGCGGTCATCTTCGATAATCTCCCCTTTCTCAAGGAATTTGGCGAAAGCGACCGTTCCGATGAATGATAGGATTCCGAGCAGAAGAATGGCTTCCAGATATGCGCTTGTATCCATGACAATGGAGGCAAGTGCAACGATTGCGATAAGATTGATTCCCATCGCATCGAGTGCGATGACCCGATCCGGTACGGAAGGCCCTTTGATTAAACGGTATAAGAATCCAATCATGGAAAGCGAAACACCGAGCAACGCGATTTTAAGCATTAGATCGAACATTATTTGCTCACCTCCATAATCGCCTTTTCAAATGTATTTTTAATGCTGTCCACGGCCTCATCTTTGTCGGCAATATCCATCGCATGGATATAAAGAATCCGATTATCTTCCGATACTTCAACGACAAGTGTCCCTGGTGTCAGTGTAATTAAATTCGATAGTATCGTAATTTCCCAATCCTTAGTCAGCACGGTTTCAAATGCGAATATGCCAGGTCTCATATCCAGACTCGGTTTAAGCACAACCTTAAGGACGCTAATGTTGGAAAGTATGAGTTCCCTTGCGAATATGAGCAGTAATAGAACGACGGCATTCACCCTGTTCAAGTAAAAACGATCATTGAAAAAATGACGGAAGACGAACATGATGCCGAGCCCCAATAAATATCCGATGATAAAAGTGCTCCCGTTAAACTCATTTTTCAAAAACATCCAGATAACCGCAAGGAACACATTCAGTAAAATTTGGAATGACATCAGGCACTACTCCTTTAAAACCGCTTTGTTATAGATTTCTGGATTCATTAATGAATCTACAGCTTGTGTAATGAATGGGTAAATCGATTCTGTTCCTACTCCGAATAAAACGGAAATGATGACAAGGAGGACGGCAGGAACCAGCATTTTATTAACCGTTTCATTAGTTAAGGCATAATCAGCTTTTGGAGTTCCCCAAAAGCCATTCATGAATATTTTCATGACGGAATAAAGGACCATTAAGCTTGAAAGCAAGACAACGGCCATTCCAAAGTAGGCTCCTTTTTCTGCAGCTCCCTGAAGAATCAGGAGCTTGCCGGCAAAACCGCTGAACGGCGGAATTCCGGCCAATGATATGGCAGCTATGAAGAAGGTCCATGCAACGGCCGGATATTGCTTGATCAAGCCGCCCATTTCCCGCAAATCATCCGATCCGCTGATTTTGATCATGATGCCAACTAGCAGGAAGAGAGCAGCCTTGATCAGCATGTCATGAATGATATATAGAATGGAGCCCGATAAGGCCTGTTCATTCATGACGGAGATGCCGAATAGGATAACCCCGACGGCGATGATGATATTGTAAATGATGATTTTTTTTACATCCCAATAAGCTATCGCACCAATGACACCGATGATGATGGTCAAGATTGCAAGTATCGCAAGGAAAGTATGGGTGAAATCCTGGTCATGGTAAAACATGAGTGTATAGGTCCTGAAAATGGAATATATCCCGACCTTTGTCAGCAATGCCCCGAATAAAGCCATCACAGGAATGGGTGGAGCATAATAGGACCCAGGCAGCCATTGGAAGAGCGGGAAAATGGCACCCTTCAAACCGAATACGATCAGAAAGCCAATCGCTATCACCGAGATGATTCCAGGCTGGCTGACTTCCGTTATCCTCTGGCTGATGTCCGCCATGTTCAATGTTCCTAGAACTGAATAAAGATACGCCACCATGATGACGAAAAAGGAAGAGGAAAGCACATTGACGATGATATACTTCAATGATTCCCTCAGTTGGATTTTCGTCCCTCCCAGTACAAGCAGCACGTAGGAAGCCATCAGCATGACTTCGAAGAAAACGAATAGATTGAAAAGATCCCCCGTAAGGAAGGCACCGTTTACACCAATCAGCAAAAATTGAAATATAGGATAATAATAATGTCTTTCACGTTCCTCCCCTATGGAGTAAAACGAGTAAAGCAGTATAGCCAATCCAATGATATTCGTGGTCAGTACAAGCAGCGAAGAAAGCATATCTGCGACGATCACAATCCCGAATGGCGCATCCCAGCTGCCGACACCTAAAGCCAAGATACCTTGAGTATGGACCGTAAACACAAGATAAAGGGAAATCGCAATTCCGATAAGAGAGGAAAAAAGGGATATCCCTCTTTGCAGCTTGATTTTTTTTGCAAAGAAAATGAGAAAGATGCCTGTGAAAAGCGGCCATAAAACAGGCATGAAAGTAAGATTATTCATTCGCTTCCGTACCTCTCATTTCTTCCATGTCATCCGTACCGAGTTCCTGGTAGGTCCGATAAGCAAGTACCAGCAGAAATGATGTGACTCCGAAACTGATGACGATTGCCGTTAAGATAAGCGCTTGCGGAAGCGGATCGACATAGGATGCAGCTTTATCACTTAGCAATGGAACGGAACCGCCTTTCAAACCGCCCATCGTCAAAATCAATAGGTGGGCGCCGTGACTGAGCAGCCCAGTACCGATTATGATTCTTAAAATGCTTTTGGAAAGCATTAAGTAGGTCGCACACATAAATAGTATTCCAATGACAATGGCCATTAAAAGTTCCATTATTCACTCTCCCCTATCGTTTGAATAATGGTCATCGTTACACCAACAACCACAAGATAAACACCCAGATCAAAAAGTACCGCGGTATGAAGTGAGATGTGCCCAAGAAGCGGTAGATCGACATAATGATACACATGTGTCATGAGAGGCACCCCGAACACCAGCCCACCAGCTACGGTCAGGCTTGATATGAACAAGCCTGTACCGATCATTAGCTTATAGTCAATCGGCAAGATGCCGGTGACGGTTTTAATGTCGAAAGCGAGCAACAGCAGGACTATGGCGGCTGAAGTCATTAAACCGCCGACAAACCCGCCTCCTGGCGAATAATGTCCCCCTAAAAAAATGGCTACCGCAAACAGCAGGATAACAAAGGCGGCGACTTTCGTAACCGTTTGGAGAATCAGGTCATTTTGCTTCATGATTTATCTTTCCCCCCTGTCAAACGCAATTTAATCATCGCGAATATTCCGAGCGCAGCGATGGAAAGGACACTGATTTCAAACATCGTATCAAGTCCGCGGAAATCAACGAGAATGACATTTACGACGTTTTTCCCGCCTGCTTCCTTATAAGCATTTTCAAGATAGTAATTGGATATGGAATCAAATAGTTTATTGCTGTGTGCCGATAAGGCAATCAATGTCACGATAACTCCTACACCAATGGATATCAGGGCATTATTCAACTTGAATTTCATTCGTTCTTCCTTTCTGCTTGCCATTAACGGAAGGTGGAAGAAACAGAGCAAGAACAGCGCTACCGAAATAGTTTCGATGACTAGTTGAGTCAGGGCTAAATCCGGTGCCCGCAGTAAAACGAAAAATAAGGAAATCGTATAACCGACGGCGCCTAAGATGATAATGGAAGTTAAACGGGATCTTGCAAACAGAATGGCGATCGAGCCAATCACGATGATCGCAGCCAATACCAATTCATATATACCGATCGGGGCAAAATTCACTGTATCCAATTTAAATGCATCCTTCCAATAGAGCGTAAAGCCCAAGGAAAGAATGAAGAAAAGGAAGATTGAAAGCAAATACGTCCGAATCGAACCTGTCATTAATACTTTCATGACGGAGGAAGCTGAGCGTTCGAGCCCTCTTACCCCGTTATCATACAAAGCATTCAGGGATATGCGTTCAGGAATCCACTGAGTGATCTTCTGCCACTTCGGAAGCGTTTTGTATAAAAGGATTCCAAATGCTATGATGCCGACGGTCATCCATACTTCAGTATTGAATCCATGCCAGAAGGCGATATGGACTTGGAAATCCGGACCCACCAAGCTTGGCTGTATGCCGGCTACCGCAGGTTTAATGATCGACGAAGATAGCAAGTTTGGAAAAATACCGAAAACGATGACCAACGAAGCAAGGATGATTGGGGATAGCAGCATCCCGATCGGTGCCTCATGGGGCTTCTTTTCCAATAGTTGTAACTGAAGTTTGCCTGTAAAGGGTTTGAGCACGACGATCATGCTATAAATAAAAGTGAATACACTGGCTACCCATGCCACCACAGGGAACAAAACCCCCCACGTCTCCATATTGAAGATATTCAATTCCAATACATTCACCATGCTGGCTAAGAACATTTCCTTGCTGAGAAAACCATTGAAGGGCGGAAGTCCAGCCATTGAAAAAGCACCTATGACAGCGACGGTGAAAGTGATAGGCATCAACTGCATCAATCCGCCAAGCTTTCTGATATCACGCGTACCGGTTTCATGATCAATGATGCCTGCAACCATGAAAAGGCTGCCTTTAAAGGTCGCATGATTAATCAAGTGGAATACTGCTGCAACCGTGGCTGCCAAGTATATATTTTCCCCTAAAGCTTCATAGTGGAGTGCCGCCGCACCAAGTCCCAAAAGCGACATGATCAATCCGAGCTGACTGATGGTGGAAAAAGCTAGAATCCCCTTTAAATCAGTCTGCTTGATTGCAGAGAATGAGCCCCAGAACAGGGTGATCAATCCGGTGATCGAAACGAGCCAGAACCATAATCCCGATTCTGCAAAAACAGGGCTTAATCGGGCAACCAAATAAATTCCGGCCTTGACCATTGTGGCCGAATGAAGGTAAGCACTGACTGGTGTTGGGGCTTCCATCGCGTCAGGAAGCCAGATATGGAACGGGAACTGTGCGGATTTAGTGAACGCACCAAGCAGCACAAGCAAAAGTGCAGGAATGAAGAGCGAGTGGTCCATAAGTTCCCCGCTTTGGGCTATCAATTCACGTATGCTGAATGTGTTCCCCATAATGGAAAGGAGAATGATACCTCCAAGCATACCTAAGCCGCCAAGCACAGTGATCAGCAGTGATTTCTGCGCTCCATAACGTGAACGCTCCCTTTCATTCCAATATCCTATCAATAGAAAAGATGATAAACTCGTGAATTCCCAAAACGAATAAAGGACAATTAGATTATCGGATAGGACGACACCAAGCATCGCTCCCATGAAAAGCAAAAGGAAGACGTAAAATTGGTTCAGCCTTTCTTTCGCCTTCGATAAATAGAAAATTGAATACAGAACGACGAGTGAACCTATACCTGTAATGAGCAAGGTGAACAAAAGCCCTAGTCCATCTACATAGAAATCAACATGAATTCCGAGAGAAGGAATCCATGTTGCCCTTTCCATAATGATATTCCCTTGTTTGGTCAAGGAAATGAACCTTGAAAAATAAGTGAAAAGGAGAACCGGTAAAATCAATACAAACCATCCTGTATGTATTTGTCGAAATAGTTTGTACAATATTGGCACAATAAGTGCGAATAGAAACGGTGATAATACCGCCCAATGAAGTAAAGACATAAACTCCCCCCCTTTTTAAAACGAAGTCAGTCGTCTTATTATGCTTTTTTCACGCAATCCTAGACGTTTGGAAATCTTCGTTGAATATGTATTTTTTTATCGAATACTTGTCTCGCTTAAAAGTATAACGCAATTTATGTGGGTTTGCATGGCTTTAAAAACAGTGAAGGCCAACTTAAATGATGTTTTATATATAGGTAGAAAAGGAGGGGGAATCATCCTGAAAAATTTATTAAAAAAAGTTTTTCAAGGATGAATTAGTAGAGTATCCATTGTGAAATGGTGGATTATCTTGCATAATATAGGATAAAAGACGCATGGATGGAGAAATCATGAAAAACACTTATTTACTTAGCTATTTACCAATCATTTCAATTCTATTATTTAGCCTCTCCTTTGCCATTTATGGGGAAATGCAAATGCTCAAGTTATTTGGGAATTTGGGAATCTACCAAGGAATGCTGGAGTTTTTTTCTGAAACCGGCATTAAGCTGGCACTGCTGATCGTATTGCTCCTATTATTCTTCATGGTTTTTGCCGCATTGAAGCTGATCTCCGATACGATATTGGAGCTGTCTTTATTATTCTTTTCCAAGGATTCGGAGGGTAAAGCCCTGAACAGTGTAAGAAAGGGATCTGTCATATATGTGATTGGCGGTGCCTGTTCATTGTTCAGTGTTCAATTCATCATCGGGCTTGGATCCATCTTTATCGCAACGAATATTGTGGCTTTAATTTATTTTGTCAATAAGTTAAGCCCGAGTTTGAATTTATCGAGGCTAGTGGGATTGGTTTTCTTTCCAATCTTTGTTTGGACGGCACTAATTTCAATAGTCGCTTATGCGGGATTGAAGCTTTATAACAGCGTTATTGCAAGTCTTCCCATATAGCAAAAAAGAAGGTGCCATCTCGGCACCTTCTTTTTTCACTCGGCAGTCTGGCTGATATCTTTCCAAATCAATACATGGGGTGTATGTGAATAAATGGATTGTAGATTGGATGGCTTGTCCCTTCCGATCCAAACCCCCGTTGTATAGTTTGCGGTCAGACCGACAAACCACATGTCTTTCACATCATTGGTCGTACCGGTTTTACCGCCGACATAATCTGTAGGAAAGTAGGCTTTGCGGGCTGTCCCGGAAAGGGTTGTTTCATGGAGCAGCTGCCGCATCTTGGCTACGGTGCTTTTGTTCCATATCTCCTTGGAGCGGTCTTTCCATTTATAAAGGACTTTACCTTCTTGATCGGTGACTTTAATAATGGCGCGCGCTGGCTGATAGTTTCCGTCATTGAAGGAAGTATAGGCATTTGTCAGTTCAAGGGGACTCATGCCATATTCGAATCCGCCTATGGCAGAACTTGTATGGTGGTCTTTTTTGCTCACCTTTTTAAAGTCGAAAGCATCCAGGTACTTGAAACTCGTTTCCACCCCCGTTTTTTCAAAAATCCTTATGGCGGGTGTGTTATAGGACTGAGCGAAGGCAGTTCTTAGTGTGACCATCCCGTAGCTGTCGCCGCTATAATTCTTTGGACAATAGCTATTGCTGCAATAGCTTGCTCCGCTAACGAGCTGATTGATGTCAGCATCCGTTTCTTCTAAATAGGGAGCATAATCGAGAAGTGGCTTAATGGCTGACCCTGGCTGCCTATAGCCTTGGTAGGCCCGATTGAAAGAATTTTTTTTATAATCTTTTCCCCCAATCAAAGAGACAAGCTCGTGCGTATGATGCTGTATAACCACTAAAGCTCCCTCGATATCATTGACACCGATTTTTGATTGTACGGCAGTCTTTGACTGTGTTTGCAGCTTAGTATCGAGTGCGGTATGGATGGTTACACCGGAATTCAAAAGCTTTTCGACCTTTATATCCAACTCAGCTTCCGCCTGCTTACGTATAGCGACATCAGGGCTTTGCAGGGATTTGTCAAGACCCTCGGAGGATGCCACCAGGTTTTTCAATTCCTGATGAACATACGTCACGTAATCGGGATATAAGTCGACCGGGGTGGACAAGTCTAATTTAATCGTACTTTTGATAAGCTTTTCGTACTCGGCCTGTCCTAAATCACCTTCGGCCACCATTTGTTTCAGTAATCTCTCCTGACGCTTTTTCGTCGCATCGAAATGTTTAAGAGGATTATAGTTTTCCGGATTATTAGGGATTGCGGCCAGGAAGGCAAGTTCCGCCTTGGATAACTCTCCAGTCGGTTTACTGAAATAATATTGGGAAGCAGCTTCGATTCCATAAGCTCCATTACTGAAATATATGGCATTCAAATACAGCTCCATGATTTCCGGTTTTGATTTTTTTCGCTCTATTTGATAGGCGTAAATTAGTTCACTGAGTTTTCGGTTATACGTTCTATCATGTGAAAGATAAACATTCCTGGCAAGTTGCTGGGTTATGGTACTGCCGCCTTGTTCGATTGTTTTATTTTGTGAATTGATAAGAAGCGCCCTGCTTATGCCGGATAGGTCAACGCCTGCATGATCATAAAATTTCTGATCCTCCGTAACGATGAACAGATTTTCCAGGAAAAGGGGGATGTCTTCAAGTTTTAGGTAAGTCCGTTTCCCACCAGTGGAAATTTCACTGATGACCTTTCCATTTGCTGCCTTCATGTAACTATTCTGAGCCAGTTCTATCGATTCAATGGGAATTCGCTCGTCGAGTACATGATAGGGAGATTGCGCTAAGGACCACTCCTGATAGGAAAGGAAAATGAAAAGGATCAATACGGGAACTAAGAGGAAAATCGTGATATAACCAACATACGTGCGCATAGTTCAACTTCCTAACTAATATATTTTTAGTATGTCCTTGGAATGAAGGGATGAAAAAATGGTACTTTTGGTTCATTCATCCATCATAATCCAAATAAGGTAGACAATAAAGAGTTTTGGGTAAATTAGGTATGACTGCAGGAGCCATATCTGAATGGTGTGTAACGATCCTAAAAAAACTTTCTAAATCTTCTGTTATAATATTCTCGTGAGAAAAAAACCATTTTTTGTTTATATGTTGATGTCAGGAATATGAAGGGGGTCATAAAAATGGAGGAACAACAGCAATTTGTATTCATTGATTTTGAATTTACGATGCCGGAAGGAAAAGCCAATCCAGTAGGGTTTTATCCGGAAATCATTGAGGTTGGTTTAGTCACCGTCATTAATGAGACCATTCAGGAACAATTCTCATCTTTTGTTAACCCATCGAAATTTCAAGTTTTAACGGGAAGATGCAAGAAGTTCTTGAACATTACCCAGGATCAGGTGGACAGGGGGATTTCATTTGAAGAGCTGGTTACTTTATTGAAGAAAATAGATGAGCAGCACCCGACGACGATTGTAACCTGGGGAAATATGGACATGAAGGTGCTTCGCCAGAACTGTCAGAAAGCAGGATTGGATTTCCCTTTTTCAGGGAAACAAAGTGATCTTTGCCTGGAGTATAAACGCTTTTTCGGTGATCAAAATCAAACCGGGCTTTGGAAAGCTGTACAGGCCTATGGCAAAGAAGGGACAGGCAAGCATCACAGGGCACTGGATGATGCGATTACGACATATAATATCTTTAAGTTAGTAGAGAAAGATAAAAGTTATATGAAAAATCATGAACCGACGACAATTGGCGATCGCATTGATTTATCAAAGGTATTGAATCATTTAGCGTTATAAAAGCCAAATCATATACTACTGATTTGGCTTTTATCATGCTTTATTTGAAATAATCCGCCGCTAGATCTTCCAGCAACTGTAAGCTTTTGTCATTCCACTCTGTTTGGGCTTCGCTTAAAGTGCCTTTCATTTTCTCAACAGCTTCTCTTAAGGATTCCTTATACTCAGGAATCTCCTCATCAAAGGTCCTTACCATATTCTTTGGTACTTTGGTTTGCTCCCGGAATGCAAGAGCACGCCGCTGATGGAACATGGACACTTCCGTTTGCTTAGGGTTATGAAGATCTCCCTGCATGGGATGCTTCAAGACAGCCAACACTTTAACAAGATATGCAGCAGGTCTGATATCGGTGACTTCCCCGATGTATTTTCCAGTTTTATATATGGCGGTAACCTTATCGCCGATTTTAAAATCCTGTTCTGACATTCCACTACCACCTTTCTTTTAACTTCCTTCATGATACATAAGAACAACGATTTTTCACAGCGAATTTGTTCAATTTCGTAAAGATGCTTTTTTTAAGAAAATCGTGTAAAGTGTACAAATGAAGATGGAAAATGGTGTTTCATGCCATTTTATTTTAAAAAGAAAGAGGTTATGTACAATGACAAACTTTCCACAATTAACAAGTGAAGTTTTGGAAAATGAAAAAGCGGTCATCATGCAGACGACGATGGGCGATATTAAAATTAAACTTTTCCCTGAACTGGCTCCAAAGACAGTGGAAAATTTCTTGACACATGCTGAGAACGGTTACTACGAAGGAATCATCTTCCACCGTGTCATCAAGGATTTCATGCTTCAAGGCGGAGATCCGACAGGGACTGGAATGGGTGGAGAAAGTATCTGGGGAACTCCATTTGAGGATGAGTTCTCCATGCAATTATTCAATTTGCGCGGAGCTCTTTCCATGGCAAATGCAGGCCCGGGAACAAACGGGAGCCAATTCTTCGTCGTGCAAGCCCAGCATGTGGACAGCAGGATGGGTGAGCAAATGAAGCAAGCCGGTTATCCGGAAGAAATCATCAGTGCTTATATGGAACAAGGAGGCACACCATGGCTGGATCATAAACACTCTGTTTTTGGACAAGTGGTCGAAGGCATGGAAGTTGTCGATACGATTGCTAACGTAGAGACAGTTGCGGGAGACAAACCTGCAGTGGACGTAGTCATTAAAGGGATCACCATTTTATAAATAAAAGAGAAGCGAGGGGCTCAGTGCCTCTCGTTTTTTTTAGGTTTTAGTCGATTAGGCCCACTAGTGGATTGTTCTGGTAATTGATATAATGGGATAATGCAGTTTAATTCCCTATCAGGAAGGATGTATCGGATGGACTTTCTCAATCATGCTTTACTGGGTTTGTTTCTTTACTTTCCAGAAGACAAGACTGAATATATCTCGGCTGGTATAACTTGCTTCATTTTTTTAGTGGCAGCCGTTTTTACGATGAGGGCAATTATAAGATATTCAAAGAAGGAAGAAATGAAAACCAAGCAATTCGAAGATGAGGTCACCAAAAGGAACCAGCGCATAAAGGATGATACTATTTCTTGATCCCGGAAGATGATGTGCATCACGAGACCCCGTTTTTTAATATTGATTATCTGAATATGAATGGTATTATGTTTTGTTAGAAGGTCGTAAAGAATAAAATGTTCCCTTATCAGCATAAGCATTTTATACTATAAGCATAGAGATAGAAACTTTGGGGGCGTAATTGGTTATGCAAATCGTAGCGAAAAGAATGATTGCGGCAGATACGGTTAAGGAGTTTTTCATTCAGCACTGGGAGACGACTCAAGTCGTTTTTTCAAGAGGCTTGTTTCATTATGCGGAACTTGAAGGTTTTGGGGTGATGAACGAGAATGAAAAAATCACGGGGCTGGGAACATACAAAATATCCGACCATGTATGTCAGATCATCTCTTTGAATAGTGAGCATGAGAATCAAGGGGTGGGCTCTTCATTGCTTTATGTGATGGAAAATATCGCTAAGGAAAAAAATTGCCATACTATTAAAGCGATTACAACGAACGATAATTTACAGGCAATGAAATTTTTTCAAAAGCGTGGTTATGTCATTTCGGAAATCGTTAAAAACGCCGTGGAAGAATCAAGGAAAATCAAGCCTGAAATACCATTTTACAGTTTTGATGGAATTCCGATCCGAGACGAGATAATATTGGAGAAATACTTATAATAAGGTGTAATTCACCTGAATTTTGATAGGGGGAATAGGGATGTTCAAGAAAATTGCGGCTGATGCCCTTGGTCTTAGTGATATTGGAAGTGTGATTAGTCCTGCCGATTATGACAAGGTGGATGCAGATGACTATATCATGCATGAGGATGGGGAAAAAATTTATTTCCTGATTAAATCGAAAACCGATGAGTACTGTTTCACGAATCAAGCATTCATACATTTGGACGGCACAAGTGCCATAAGTAAAAAGCGTACACTTACAAGATATAGCTACAGCCAGTATACTATTTCCAACGCCACACTTGAAACCGCGGGGACCGTGGATTTAGATGCGGAAATTAAATTTTCGATCGGTGCAAAGACTTTCTCCATTGATGTCCATAAGAAATTCATTGAAGAATTAAAGGACTTGTTCAAATCACTCGTGAAAATATCAGAAATTTGCCATGAGAATGAGTTTGCCCTTCAATATGCCCAGCAAAGCGTAAACCTTGCTTCTTCCACTTTGAACCAGGTTCGCACTGACGGAAGCCAAATGGCTGCAAGTTTCAAGGAAATTAATTCGGCAGCTTTCGAATGGTTGATGGACAGCCGGAAAAAGTACCATGTTAAAGATTTTGGCTATGTTTTTGAGAAATATATCAATAATTAAAAAAGAAGGCGGACACAGAATGATGTGTCCGCCTTCTTTTTTAATTGTTCAAATCACTCAAGCCAGGGCTATGTTCATTTGGCATATCCGGCATTTCAGGGACAGGGAATCCTTTTGGCGGCTCTGTAACAGCAAGGTTTCCGCCATTTCGGCTCGGTGTCTCCCCTTGGAAAACTTCGCCGATTTGAGTTTGATCCAACCTGAAATTGAATTGGGCATTATGGTAGCCTAAATCCACATATTTGCGGCATTCAGGATATTTGTTCAAATCATAATTAGGTACAGGGAAGATTTTCCCCCAGTCAACCCCAAGAGTTTCCAATGCCTTGGCAAATGCATTTTGGTGGGCATTGTCGCGAACCATTAAAAATGCCAGTGTTTCGCGCATTGATTTATTGGAACTCATTTCATAAATCCTGGACTTTTGCAGGACTCCCGTAGATTCAAGCACGACATTGTTCAAAAGGTTCGCCACAAGATTACCGTGATCATAAACCCATGATCCATTCCATGGATTGCCGCCAGCATCGACGGGCAGGGATGCTTTCGCACCGATGATGAAGTGATGGGGGTTTGCGCCGCCTTTGATGACTTCATCCAATGGGGCGCCATCGATAGCGGAATCTCCAGGCATATTCCCGCCAGCACCATTCAGCAGCTGGTTGATGGTTGATTGGACAAGTTCAACGTGGCTAAGCTCCTCCAAGAAGACTCCACGGATTAAATCACGATATTGTTTAGCCTTGCCGCGGAAATTGGCGCTTTGGAAAGAATACTGCATCATCGTCCGCATTTCACCGAATTGCCCTCCAAGAGCTTCTTGAAGTACTTTTGCCGCACTCGGATCAGGCTTATCGGGAACGATCATATTGATTAAGTCTTCTTTATAGAAATACAAATGGAAGCCCCCTTAAATTATTATTTCTAAGTTAGCCTCTGTTATCTGAATTAATTTATTCCTAAGGTAAAAAGTACCTTTATGGAATGGCGGGATGAGAGAAATACTAGAGGGAAGAACGATTTTGAAAGGATGTTGCACATGCTATCCAATCAGCAGCTTAAAGAATTTCAACAGCAATTGCAGCAAACGAAGCAAGAGTTGGAAGAGCGATTAAATGATTCAGGCAACCACGATTTAAGAAGAAGCTTGGAGGATTCGACAGGTGAGTTATCGAGTTACGATAATCATCCCGGAGATGAAGGAACCGAGTTATATGAACGGGAAAAGGATTTGGCCCTTTCCGAACATGATCGGGATGAAATAAGGGATATTGAACGAGCGCTTTCTGCCATCGAGGCAGGTGAGTATGGAAAGTGCGAGGTTTGTTCAAAGGAAATACCTCTTGAACGTTTGAAAGCCGTCCCTACCACGACTTATTGTGTCGAGCATACCCCATCACAGGAAACTTCGAACAATCGGCCGGTGGAAGAGGAAGTGCTGGGACCCCCATTTGGAAAGTTTGATTATGATGACCGGCACGAATCAGTTGCATACGATGCGGAGGATTCTTGGCAAGATGTTGCCAGTTATGGAACATCTGAATCGCCTTCCGATTTTGTAAATCCGCCAAACGATTACGAAGATATGTATGTCGAGTCCGAAGAAAATATCGGATATGTCGAAGATTATGAAAATTTCGTTGGTGTGGATATATACGGTAAAGAGATAACGGTTTATCCGAATTCCCAATATGAAGAATTAAAGGAAGAACTTTTTGAAGAAAATATTCAAACCTCGTTTGGGGACTTGCCACGATATGAGCATGATCCTTATGTTGATGAAGAGAAAGATTGAAAAAGAAGAACCAGGATTCTAAACCTGGTTCTTTTTTTATTATGAAAAAGCCAATTTCAAACGGTTTAGCCCTTCCATCATGACGCTGCGTGAACAACCGAGATTCATTCGAACGAAACCTTCTCCTCCGGGTCCATATTTTGAACCAGGCTCCAATGCGAGCTTCCCTTGATGGATCAGTCGATCCTTAATTTCCTTGTCGGTCAATCCAAGGTCTCGACAGTCAATCCATAAAAGGTAAGAGGCTTCCGGATGCATGACATGCAGTGAAGGAATTTCAGCAGCAATGAATTCCTCTGCCACTTTTATATTTTCCTCAATGTAGACAATCATGTCTTCAAGCCATTCCAGGCCCTCTCGATAAGCGGCCTCCATTGCTGTTAAGGCAAAGATATTAAGACCATGGAAGGCCAGTTTCGTTTGCGCCTTTTGCAGTTGCTTCTGCAATTTTTCATTACTGGCGATCAGGAATGAAGCCTGAAGGCCGGCAATATTGAATGTTTTGCTTGGCGCCATCAATGTAACGGTTATGTCCGCTAATTTTTCTGAAAGCGAGCCGATCGGATAATGCCTTGATGTTGTATGGAATAAGTCAGCATGTATCTCATCACTGACGATGACAACATCATATTTTTCACATAGCTCACCGATTCGCAAGAGTTCGTCCTTTGTCCAAACGCGTCCGCCAGGGTTATGCGGACTGCAAAAAAGGAATAGTTTCACTCCGCTTTTCAGCTTGTCCTCAAAATCGGTGAAATCAATCTCGAAGCGGTCCTTTTCCATGATAAGGGGACTATTGACCACTTCCCGGTCATTATTTTTGATCATATCAAAAAATGGGGTATAGACTGGAGATTGTAACAATATTTTATCGCCCGGGTTCGTGAATGCTTGGATCGTTGTACCGATTGCGGAAACGACGCCGGAACTGAATGAGATCCACTCTTTATCGATTTGCCAGGAGTGCCGGTCTCTAAGCCAGCTTTGAATTTCTGTGAATACCTTTTCAGAAGGGACGGTATAGCCGAAAATTGGATGGTTCAAGCGTTCCATCAATGCCTTTTGAATGCCCTCAGGAGATGGGAAGTCCATATCGGCAACCCACATTGGCAGAACATCTTCGCGCCCATACAATGATGTGAGCGAGTTTTTATCCCATTTTGCAGACCCTGAATTTTCCCTGTTTATTTGTTCTTCAAATATTGACTTGTTCAAAATATCCACCGCCGAATAAAAATTTGTCGTCTTCGCGAAAAGCCTGTTGTTATGATACTATGAAATCATGTTCTTTGAAAATATTGAGCAGGTGATGATTATATGGATACACAGCAAATGAATTTAGCGTTGGTTGCCGTTTTACAAGAATGGGACCCATTCAAGATAGGATGGGATCTATATGAGCCGGAAATTGCAGATACGGTCGTAGCAATCCGGGATCTAGATGACCCAAAGGAACTGGCGGAAAAAATAAAATCCATTTACGAGTTCGCGTTCGATGAATCCGTTCAGATGGAAAAGTGCCTGGAAGTTGCACAACAGCTGCTCATCATTAAAAATGATGCCAGCTGTTCGATCTAAAGGTGTAAAAGGGTGTACCCATCAGGGGCACCTTTTTTACGTTGGGGTGGCTACTCCAATAAACCCCTTGATTAATTGATACACTTCTGCCGGTTTCTCCTCTGGAAGAAGGTGCCCGGAATCCTCAATGACAACAAGCTCGGAATTAGGCAGGTCTTCATGGAGCCTTTGGCCAATATTCAATGGCACCACTCGGTCATGCCTTCCCCAAATAAGCAGGCATGGTGTATGAATATCACTTAGGTCCTCCTTCAACAAATCGACTTCCTTATCTCGAAGCATCCTCCCCAATGCCCGGAAAATATCATGCTTCTTTATGAATGGTCCTAGATATCCCTGTCGCATTTCATCGTCAATCATGGCCGGGTCATGGACGACATTTTTCAAGTTCTTTTCGATACCTGATTTTTGTAGATACCGCTTTATCCCGAATGAAAAGAAAGGCAGGTAACTGACCATCTTCATTTTTTCCGAATATCCGGGCTGATAGCCTGAACCTGCAAGAAGAATGGCATGGTCGACAAGATCAGGATATGATTTGATGAGCTGCAGGGAAATCTGCCCGCCCATGGAATGGCCGATGGTACTGAATTTCCTGATGCCTTTTCCTTCTAAGAACATAACGACGGATTTAGCGATGTTCCGGAATGAATATGTATATCGATATTCTTTTCCGCTTTGCCCGAATGGGGGGAGGTCTACTGAGATCACATTGAACTCCTTGATTAAATAGGGCACTAATTTACGGAAACTGAAGCTCGATGACAAAAATCCATGAAGCAGGACAAGGGTGGGGAGGGAATCATCGATTCGGTCATATTCAAAATAGATTTCCATATTACCCACCCGTTCGACACCTTTGATTGTATGACTTTCCATAAAAGCTCCACCTCCGTTATTGGTCAATGATAAAAACCCATGCTACCCTGAATATTCCAAAAAAGGTCCTTTAATACTGTTGCATAACAGTAATTGTAATAATAACGATGAAAAAAGACAATTACTATAACAGGTCACCGACCAATTTTGATATAATAGTGTAAGTTTATCCTGACAGAATAGGACTTATTAAATTATATTGTCATATAGGTTTTTTTAAAAGTCTAATAAGGTAATTCGTGAGACTATCTGCCAGCCAAACCATCACATCTAAAAATTAGTGAATTCCAAAAGGGGGGTTTTCCAATGCACTTGAATGAAGAGGAATTGGAAGTCTTGAGAATCATTGAAAATAACAGCCGGATTGATCTGAAGGATTTGGCTAAAATGACCGATCAATCAGATTCGGACATTGAAATAACATTGAAGAAATTAGAAGATATGCGGGTTATTGTACGTTACTTAACGGTCATTAACTGGGCAAAAGTGGATGAATACCATGGTGTCACAGCGATGATCGATGTAAAAGTCACTCCAAAACGCGGCGTCGGTTTCGATGAGGTCGCAAAAAGAATTTACAAATTCAAAGAAGTCGAGTCCGTTTATTTAATGTCTGGGGCTTATGATCTTTCAGTCATTGTCGAAGGACGTTCGATGAACGAAGTAGCAAGCTTTGTTTCGGAAAAGCTTTCGACACTGGATTCCGTCATTTCTACGACGACTCACTTCATTATGAAAAAATACAAGCATGATGGCACCATTTTTGATCAAACTGAAGAAGATAAGCGGATAGTGGTGTCACCATGATTAAAACGAGTTATGTTTCAAAAACGATTGCAGAGCTTAAACCATCAGGCATCCGCCGCTTTTTTGACTTGGCTGCCAATTTGGAAGGGGTAGTCTCTCTTGGTGTGGGTGAACCGGATTTCGTTACGTCTTGGGCAGTAAGGGAAGCGGCGATCAACTCCTTGGAGGAAGGATATACCTCATATACGGCCAATGCCGGATTATATGAATTGAGGTCGGAAATCAGCGGGTATATGGAGAAGCAGTTCCATGTTTCTTATAGGCCAGAGGATCAAATCATTGTCACGGTCGGAGCAAGCCAGGCCCTCGATATTGCCCTGAGGACCATCTTGAATCCAGGTGAGGAAGTCATTGTCGTCGAACCTTGTTTCGTCGCCTATGCACCGCTTGTGACCATGGCAGGGGGAATACCGGTCACGGTCCAAACATCCAAGGAAGATGACTTTAAGTTGACTCCCCAACAGCTTGAAGCGGCGATCACGCCTAAAACGAAGGCAGTTTTAATCTGTTCACCGAATAACCCGACGGGAACACAGCTTGGGCATGAAGAATTAGTGATGCTTGCTGACATCGTTAAAAAGCATGACTTGCTGGTGATTTCCGATGAAATCTATGCCGAACTTGCTTATGATGAGAAATTCACTTCTTTTGCTGCCATTGACGGCATGCTTGAGCGGACAATTGTCATCAATGGGTTTTCGAAAGGGTTTGCGATGACTGGATGGCGTCTTGGGTTCGTTTGTGCACCTAAGGAAATTTCCGAAGCGATGCTTAAGCTTCATCAATATGCGATGATGTGTGCGCCGACCGTTGCGCAACATGCTGCATTGGAAGCTTTAAAGCACGGTATGCAGGATGTGGAAGAAATGCGTCGGAGTTATCGGAGAAGGCGAAATTATATCGTGAAATCATTTAATGAGATGGGTCTTGATTGTCATAATCCTGGCGGGGCTTTTTATGCTTTTCCTTCAATTGAGAAAACGGGGATGACTTCAATGGAATTTGCTGAAAAACTTCTGACGGAAGAACTTGTGGCCGTTGTACCGGGTGATGTGTTCGGGGAAAGCGGTGAAGGGCATATCCGATGTTCGTATGCATCCTCCATGGAACAGCTTCAAGAAGCGCTTAGAAGGATGGAACGTTTCATGAAGAATCATTGCCAATAAAAGCAAAAAAATAGGGATCCGGCCGTTTTAAGCAGCCGGATCCCTTTCCATAGGGGGAATTAGAAAAAAGAGTTAATCTAATGGATTAACATAGAAAGTGTTAATCATAGTATATCCAGTATCCTGAAGAAAAATACACATACTACGACCCATTTTTTGAATTAAGCTTGTGTATTATATAAAGTATGCATAACATTCAGAATTTGTTCTTCGCTAAAGTCCTTAGCTGTTCTTAGAATGAGCTCCGCTTTTTTGGTTCCGATTTCTTCAATCAGTTTTTTTATGTCCTCGTCGATACCAGCGGCGTTCCCAGTTTGGGCATCCTTCAGGAATTCTGAAGCTGGAATGTCAAGAACGGTGGAAAGCCGTAAAATGGTTTGTGTATCAGGAACCGATTCACCCGATTCATATTTTTCAATTTTCTTCGTGCCGATTCGTAATTTTAAAGCCAGTTCCTGTTGAGTGAGGTTGTGATTTTCTCGGTATTGCCGGATATTCTTCGCGATATTTGACATAGTGAGACACTCCTTTTTCAGGAAATATATTTTCTTTATGTAATTATTTTACCATATTATTACTTAAGGAAAGTAACAGAATATGTAGGTTTTGTGAAAAAAAATGCCGCATCGAGAAATATCGAAACGGCACGATGAATGTTAAATGAGGTTAGTTGACTTAAGGAATACGAGTATGATCATGATCGGCACGATGTAGCGAATCAGGAAGTACCAAAGTTTAAAAAGTGATCGGCCGGTATCAGCGCCAGATTCGAACTCCTTTTGTACCTCGATCCTTTTCATTTGATAGCCGATGAAAAGGGATATGAACAAGGCACCGACGGGCAGCGCGATATTGCTTGTCAGATAATCAGCGAAATCGAATATGGATAAATTGAAAATCTTCACATCCGAAAGCACCCCAAAGGATAATGCGCTTGGAATCCCAATCAGGAAAACGGTGATACCAGCTATCCAAGAAGCCTTCTTCCGCTTTGCAGCATCACCCTTGATCATGGCTGCAACGACGATTTCGAGAATGGAGAATGCCGTCGTTAGGGTGGCAAATAATAATAATATGAAGAAAATGAACATGAAGATCCCGCCAAGCGCCATTTCATTGAAGACGGCAGGCAACACGACAAAAACTAGTCCAGGCCCGCTTGAAGGGCTGAAACCTAGTGCGAAAACAGCCGGGAAGATGACCAAACCTGCCAGCAAGGAAATGAAGATATTCAGGCCAACTACTGAAAAGGCCGATTTTGTAATATCTTCTTTTTTACTTAAATAGGATGCGTAGGTTACCATCACGGAAACACCGACACTTAGCGCAAAGAAGGATTGGCCCAGTGCCAATAGGATCGTTTCCCCAGTTAATGCGGAAAAGTCCGGCTTCAAGAAGAATTTAACACCCTCGATTGCTCCATCCAGAGTCAAGGAACGGATCAGAAGAATGATGAAAAGAATGAACAAGGAAGGCATCATATATTTATTCGCCTTTTCAATTCCCTTTGAAACGCCGCCTTGCACGACCCAAATGGTAAAGACCATGAATAATAACTGAGCGATAACCGTTTCATAAGGATTACTGATTATCGTATTGAAGAAGTTCCCATATTCCTCTTGAGTCAAGTTTGAAAGGGAACCTGTAAAGCTTCTTGCTAAATAAGAGATGATCCAGCCTCCTACAACACTGAAGAAGGAAAGCAGAATGATTGAAGCGACGACACCGCCATATCCAATCAATGCCCAAGGTTTTCCCGGGGCGATATGTTTATATGCGCTAATGGCATCTTTCTGTGCGTTGCGGCCAATCGTGAATTCCGCTATTAATATCGGTGCACCGATAAGTAGGGTGAATAAAATGAAGAGCAGGAAAAAGACCCCTCCACCATTTGCCCCAGTCATATATGGGAGCTTCCAGATGGCACCCAATCCAATAGCGGATCCCGCGGCTGCCAGTATGAACCCAAGTTTTGAAGTCCATTGATCTTGTTTTGACATGATGGTAAAACTCCTTTAGATGTAAAGAATATCTAGCTGTATATTACTTTTGTTAAAATATTTTCTCATCTTACTATGATTATGAGGGATTGGATAGTGTTTTAATATTACAATCTTTAGAAAAATGAGTGAATATTTAAGGGAAATAGAGGTTATTTGCAAATTTTTAGGATAAGTTATAAATAAAGATCTTATAATATTTATTATTTCCAAAAAACAAACATTTTTAATGAGTAAAATCCCAAAAAGTATGGTATACTTAACTTTGATTATTTTCCAATTATGTGATATAATTTTTTATTGCGTGAAAAGACGAAAAAATATATATAAAATAGGAGTGTTACCATGTCTGAAAAATTCGAAATTGGTGCGGTAGTTGCTGGTAAAGTAACTGGTATTCAACCATACGGTGCATTTGTTGCTCTAGATGATTCAACTCAAGGTTTAGTTCATATTTCTGAAATTACTCACGGCTTCGTTAAAGATATCAACGAACATTTAAAAGTGGGCGATGAAGTGAAAGTTAAAGTGCTTTCCATCGATTCAGCTGCTGGAAAAATCGGCTTATCGATCCGCGCTACAGAAGAAGCTCCTGAGCGTACTGAAGCTCCGAAAAAAGCTCCGAAAAAACGCCAAGCATCTGTTAAAGCGACATCTCACATCGAATCTACTGAAGGTTTCAACACATTGAAAGACAAACTTCAAGAGTGGATTGAACAATCTCAACGCGAAGACTTAATCAAAAAATAATTTTGGAAACCGGCAGATCCTTCGATCAGCCGGTTTTTTTTGTTCAGGGGCATATGAATGAAATAAAGCCGGGTCATGTGTTTATCCATGGTCCGGCTTTATTTTATAGAACATAAACAATGTCAATGGCATGACATCAACGAGTCGGTTTGGTTTCAGGCTCTCTGGAAATTTCAGGGCTTGGTTTAAAGAGAAGACCAAGATTAATGAGACCGGCGATTCCGACCAATCCATAAACGATACGGGCCAATCCAGCATCTTGCCCTCCGAAAATCGAAGCGACCAAGTCAAATTGGAAAAAACCTATTAAACCCCAGTTGATTGCCCCGATTATTGTAAGAACAAGTGCAGTTCTTTGTATTCCACTCAATGTGAAGCCTCCTTTTTTTGAAAAAATCAGTTCTTTACTTATCATGCTTTTTCATCATGAAAATATACATCACTACAAAAGTTCCGGGCGGATACTTTGTATTTAAATGGAACATTGGTCATAATGAATAAAAGAAAAACTATCCATTGGCACTGTGGACAATTCCAAAAACGGAGTCAATGTGGCATTAAAGGAGAGATATCCATTGGAGAATTTCACTTATAAAAATCCTACAAAAGTAATTTTCGGGAAAAATCAGCTTGAAAGCTTAAAAACTGAAATTCCTGCTTATGGCGATAAAGTTTTACTTGTATACGGTGGAGGAAGCATAAAGAAAAATGGCTTATATGAAAAAGTGGTCAATGCCTTGAAAGATATCGATGCAGAGGTGCACGAACTTTCCGGAGTTGAACCGAATCCACGCATCTCAACAGTCCGAAAAGGTGTTGATCTTTGTAAAGAACATGGTATCGACTTTGTCCTTGCTGTTGGAGGAGGAAGCGTTATAGATGCTACAAAGGCCATCGTTGCGGGTGCTAAATACGAGGGAGATCCATGGGATCTCGTCATTAAGAAGGCACCAGTCGAAGGGGCCCTTCCATTCGGAACGGTGCTGACTTTAGCTGCAACCGGCTCTGAGGCGAATTCCGGATCTGTCATAACAAACTGGGAAACAAAAGAGAAATATGGATGGGGAAGTCCATTGGTATTTCCGCAATTCTCCATTTTGGATCCTGAAAATACTTTTTCAGTACCAAAAGACCAAACGGTATACGGAATGGTCGATATGATGTCACATGTGTTCGAAACGTACTTCCATCCGGAAACGCATGCGCCGCTTCAAGACCGTTTTTGTGAATCGCTGTTATTGACGGTGATTGAAACGGCACCTAAACTATTGGAAGACCTGGAGGATTATGAGCACCGGGCTACTATCCTGTATGCCGGGAACCTAGCCTTGAATGGGTCGCTTGGGGTCGGTTACAGCGGAGATTGGGCAACGCATAACATTGAACATGCCGTTTCAGCTGTTTATGACATCCCGCATGCAGGAGGATTGGCCATCTTATTCCCAAATTGGATGAAGCATGTGCTCCATGAAAATGTCGCACGCTTTAAACAAGTTGCAGTCCGTGTATTCCATGTAGATCCGGAAGGTAAAACGGATGAGAAAGCGGCCCTTGAAGGTATTGAAAGACTTAGGTCATTTTGGAGCAGCTTAGGGGCGCCGACCAATCTTTCAGATTATGGCATCGATGACTCACAATTGGAAGTCATGGCTGATAAAGCGATGAGCAGAGGGGAATTTGGACGATTCAAAGTCCTGAACCGTGAAGATGTCCTTGCCATTTTACGGGCTTCATTATAAACAAGTGATATGATCCATTCTCCTACCTTGTCAGGTGGGAGATTACTTTATATGCATAATTCGTTATTTACTTAATCGATTTCTTGATTATGAGAATTACATCAGATAAAGTGAAAGGGAGACTAAAGAATTCAAGGAGGAATTTGAATGGCCCATATTCGTTTCGATTATTCAAAAGCCCTGCCGTTTTTCGGGGAGCATGAAATTACTTATTTACAGGATGCTGTAAAAGTGGCACACCATTCCCTGCATGAGCAGACAGGGGCAGGCAATGAATATCTTGGCTGGCTTGATTTACCGGCCAATTATGATAAAGAAGAGTTCTCAAGAATCAAAAAAGCGGCCGCGAAAATAAAAGAAGATTCAGAAGTGCTGCTGGTTATCGGAATCGGTGGATCATATCTGGGAGCACGAGCAGCAGTTGAGATGCTTCAACATAGTTTTTATAACATTTTACCGTCGGATAAAAGAAATGCACCGCAAATTTTATTTGTGGGTAATAATATAAGCTCTACATATATGCAGGACGTAATGGACCTATTGGAAAATAGGGATTTCTCGATCAATGTTATCTCTAAATCCGGTACGACCACGGAGCCTGCACTGGCCTTCAGGATTTTCAGGAAACTGCTGGAACAAAAATACGGCGTTGAAGAAGCTAAGGGCCGCATTTATGCCACCACTGATAAAGAGAAGGGCGCATTAAAAACGGTAGCGACGGAGGAAGGTTTCCAAACTTTCGTCATTCCTGATGATGTTGGAGGACGTTACTCGGTCTTAACGGCTGTAGGGTTGCTTCCGATTGCGGTCAGTGGGGCGGATATCGATCAAATTATGGAGGGAGCCGAGCGTGCTAGGGTGGACTTCAGTTCTTCCGAGCTAGGTGAGAATCAAGCGTACCAATATGCGGCGGTTCGGAATATCCTTTACAATAAAGGGAAAACGATTGAAATGCTGATAAACTATGAGCCTGGACTTCAATACTTCTCTGAGTGGTGGAAACAATTATTTGGAGAAAGTGAAGGAAAGGATCAAAAAGGGATATTCCCTTCATCGGCTAACTTCTCGACTGACCTGCATTCATTAGGGCAGTATGTTCAGGAAGGGCGGCGTGATCTTTTTGAAACAGTCATCAAAGTGGAAAAGGCCCGTCATGAAATCTTGATTGAGGAAGCGGCCAATGACTTGGATGGCCTGAATTACCTAACAGGTGAAACGGTGCAATTCGTGAATAATAAAGCATTTGAGGGTACGCTGTTAGCCCATACGGACGGTGGCGTTCCTAACCTGATCGTAACGGTTCCTCAGCTCGATGCTTATACTTTTGGCTACCTTGTATATTTCTTCGAGAAAGCTTGTGCAATGAGCGGATACTTACTGGGTGTAAATCCATTTGATCAGCCTGGAGTGGAAGCCTATAAGGTGAACATGTTTGCTCTTTTAGGCAAGCCAGGTTATGAAAAGAAAAAAGCGGAGCTCGAACAGCGCTTATAATATTAAAGTCATCAAGCTGGAATAATATCCAGCTTGATGGCTTTTTTTGTTGAAAGCTATAGTAGTGCCATCAAGGAAGCGGCGAAGAGAAAGAAACTTCACAAAAGCATAAGGGATAGCTTGGAAAACAATGCGGAAGCCAAATTCCTTTTGCCAATCGAGGGAACAATAGAGTCATTCCAGGTTTTTTTTAAGACACTTTGGTTAAGCTAATAGAAAAATTAGCGAAAGAGGTTTTATACAATGATTAAAATTTCTTCTCAGTTGGAAGGGAAAACGTTCGGTTTGTTCGATCTGGAGACGAAGTTAAAACCGGAAGGCTATGTGATAGGCGGAGGATGGGATTACGACCATGGTTCTTTTGATTATAAGATTGATGACAGTGATGGATACCAATTCCTGCGAGTCCCTTTCAAGGCCGTTGATGGTTCACTGGATAAGGATGGGGTAATGGTTGAACTTTTACAACCGTTTTTGTTATCTCATAAGTACGAGGACGGGAATGACGATGAAGGAAATATCGGAAACCTCTCCGCTTCCTTCAATCAGTTTGCTGAGCCTGAAAATCCGGATGCCGAATTTCCGGAAAACTATATTTCATATGGAAAAACGCTTGTCCGTGATTTGGAAAAGCTTTTATTACATTAATCTTCAATGATGAGCAAGGTGTCATCACGTTGTATGATTACATCTCCAGGGGGCTTGATTAATGTCTTGCCTCCTGAAATGATGCCGACCAATAAAATGTCTTGATCGAATAGCTTAACGCTCAACTGTTTAAACGCCAATTCAACCCAGTCATCCTGGATGGGCAGCTGTTTGATGTTCAATCCATTACGCTCTTTTTGCTCTTCGGTTTCCGCAAGAATCCCCTTCGATAAGCAATCCTGCATATATTCACTTGCAAATTTATTCGTTTCCACTATACCGTCCGCTCCAGCCCGTAAAGCATTTTCCTTTTGTTCATGCGTTAATATTTCCACAAGACAATATACATGCGGATTCAGCCCTTTGACGGCCAGTAACGTTAATATCGAGAACATATCCGTTTGTAGCTCGTCTTGCTTAAGGTCAGCCGTAATAAGGACGCGCATGGCTTGTTTAATATTGGCTTTCTGCAAAACGGAATCCAATGTAGCTTTTCCTTGGACAAAGTGGATATTCGTTCTTGGAAGCGGGTGCTTTTGCAGTGTATCATCTATAAGGACAATGGATAGATGATGTTTACGATCATGAATGTTTTGGATGATTCTCTTTGACCGGCCATTCCAGCCTACAATGATAATATGACCGCCGCCGCCGAATACTTTCTTTCCTGTTAGAAATTGCTGTTCATTGGAAATGGAAATTTTAGCAATGTGCGCAAAATAAGAGGTAATCAGACCGGCTCCCGACAAAATGAGGACCATCCCAATGACTTTTCCAAGATTAGTAACGGGAGTGAAATCTCCGTAACCCACCGTTGACATAGTGACGATTGCCCACCAGATGCCATCAAGTAAAGTAGGGAATCTCTTCGGCTCCACAATGTGGATCAAGACCCCGAATGAGAGTAAAAATAATGCGATTATAGAAAGCAATCTGATGAAACGCGGAAATCTGGGAACGGTGCTCATGTATGGACCGATTCGAATCATGTTTTTCACACCCCTTAAGCTGTTCCTTTTAGTATGTTCAAAAAAGGCTTGGCTCATAAGGGTTCAGACAGACAAACTTTGAATGAATTCGGCATATTACCTGGAAAGCTGCCAGTCGATTTAGGGTAAATGATAAAAGCCTTCCGGATGATGTCGGAAGGCTTTTAGTGCTCTGAGTCACGTATCCTGAACTGGACTTCATGCTCGATAATTGATTATATGTCCGTTTGAGTTTCGGGATTCCAAGGGCTCAATCTTTTTTTTAGACTCTTCTCCGCACGTTAAAGTTATCACTGATAAGCAGCCAGTTTTGGGGGAAGGCTAAGCCGAGCTTCCAATAACTCATTCCCCTTAGATTCAATTCTTTGAGTAAATCGAATTTTGCCTGAATGGATCTGGCATCTTCAAACCACACCTCATGCTGCCTATCCTCAATATCGGTATAATTGAAGTGCGGGGCCTGTGCGGTTTCATCATACTCGATGGAAACATCATTGTCCGCCGCAATCTGGATGGCCTGCTGCGGACTCACGGCCCTGGCAGTGGATCCCTGGACAAAAGGCAGGGTCCAATCATAGCCATATAGATTTTGCCCCATCAGGATCTTGTTGGAAGGAATATCGGTGACGGCATATTCGAGAACTTCCCGAACAGGTCCAATAGGTGACACTGCCATTGGGGGTCCGCCGCTATATCCCCATTCATAAGTCATGATGATAACGAAGTCGACGATTTCACCATGTGCTTTATAGTCATGTGCCTCATACCAACGGCCTTTTTGCTCAGCACTTGTTTTAGGGGCAAGTGCCGTGGAAATGAACCATCCTTCTTTCTTGAAACGGTCCCTGGCTTTTCGGAGAAATTGATTATAGGCTTCTTTATCTGCCGGCCTTAAAAACTCAAAGTCAAAGTGGATATCCCGGAATCCATATTTCTTTGCCGTTGTAACGATATTGTTCAGGAACTTATTCTGAACGGAAGTATTCGTTAAGATGATTCGCCCGAGCTCATCGCTGAATTGGTCATTCTCCTGATTCGTGATCACCATCATCAGGACATTTTTATTTTCTCTGGCGATGGCAGGGAATTCATTGAGTAATGGCTCTTTTAAGGAGCCGTCTCGTAGCGCCTGGAAGCTGAAAGGGGCTAAGTAGGTTAAATAGGGCGCAGCTTCCCTGGCAGCCGTTTCAAGGGCCGGTGCAACCGTCGTACCCCGCGGCTCGACATAACCGTTGAATTCGGCGGTCCTTTTCTTCCGTGCCGGAATATAGAGCCGGTATCCAACCGATAGGATTTGATTTTCGGAAATGCCATTTATATTTGCCAATTCTTGAACAGGGACATCAACCCTTTGGGAAATGGAATAAAGACTATCACCCGGTTGAACGAAATAATAACTGCCGACGATTGGAATGACAAGGGCCTGCCCCGAAACAAGATTATTTGGGTTAGGGATCTTATTTGATTCCACGAGCCTGTCAACGGTTACGCTGTACGTCTGGGCGATGCCATATAACGTCTGGCCTGGCCTAACCACATGAATTTGCAATTCTATTCCCTCCTACTGAAAGTTTCCTAACAGTTTATGAGCATAAAAAGAAATTCATGATAAAGAGCTTAGAATTGAGAGAACCCCAAACGAAAAAATTCAATAAATTGGCAATAATAATTTAAGCCTAAAATGCTAATTAATATTAGTAGGAGGTGAAAATACATGGCAAACAACAATAACAGCAATCAACTAGTAGTAGCTGGTGCAGAGCAAGCTCTACAACAAATGAAGAATGAAATCGCTAGTGAATTTGGTGTAAACCTAGGTGCTGACACTACTTCTCGCGCTAACGGATCTGTTGGTGGGGAAATCACAAAACGTTTAGTGCAAATGGCTGAGCAACAATTAGGCGGGTATGCTCGTTAATTAACTGAATAAAAATGGATTAGAAAGAGAAGGAGCATCGCTCCTTCTCTTTCGCATTGTTCAGCTAGTTGCCTGCCAAGCCTTTAAAACCTTGATTGCCTTTTCAGGGAAATCGGTCATGATAACGTCGACTCCCAACTTAGCGAGCTTGACGATGTCGGCTTCATCATTGGCGACCCAAGGCCGGATTTTATATCCAAGTTCTTTCGCTTTTTCATTAACTGCTGGAGTCAGGCTGTTTTTATCTGGATGGAAACCGGCCTCTTTTTTATCACGTAAGATTTCTTCGAAGTTTTCAGGAAGCCCCTCGAACAATAATGCACGTTCAAGGTCTGGGGCAAGCATCTTCACTTTTTCAATGGATTGATGGTTGAAGGAAGAGAGGATCACCCGATTTTCCATTTGATATTGACGAATTAAATCAATGATCTTCTGTTCAATTCCTTCGTAAGCGAGTTTATCCGTCTTGATTTCGATGTTCATCAATAAAGCATTTCCCTTAGCCCAGTCGAAAACGTCCATTAAAAAAGGAATCCGCTCCCCAAGGAATTCACTGGAAAATTTGCTCCCGGCATCAGCCGTTTTCAGCCTTTGTGCTGAATGCTCTTTTACATAACCAGTAAGGGTGGTCGTTCGATCAAGTGTTTCGTCATGGATGATGACCAATTCCCCATCAGAACTGAGATGGACATCGAACTCGATCCCTTCGGCCCCAATTTCTGCCGCCTTTTGAAATGCAGCCATGGTATTTTCAGGATGCGTCCCCTTGGACCCCCTATGGGCAAAAATCAGTATGTTTTGCAAAATCATCACATCCCCTTTAAACTTTATCTTGAACCCTATCATACATGTATCAATGAATTGTTTCAGCAATGTTTAATAGACAATATTTTAAACAACGAGTAAAATACATATGGTATTTCCATAAATAGGTGTTCGAAATATGAGGTGAATAAAATGAATATGTGGGAAATTTTTGTTGCAGTTATCCTTGGTCTTGTAGAAGGATTAACTGAATTTGCTCCTGTATCGTCTACAGGGCATATGATCATCGTCGATGATTTATGGTTGAAATCGACCGAGATCTTCGGGAGTGAAGTAGCCAATGCCTTTAAGGTGGTCATCCAGCTTGGTTCGATACTCGCCGTCGTCGTGCTCTTCTGGGGACGGTTCATGGACTTGCTTGGGTTAAGGAAGTTGAAAGATACAGGTGCTGTGAAGGGACCAAAGCTTAACCTATTGCAGATATTCATCGGATTGCTGCCGGCTGGCGTTTTAGGTCTATTATTCGAAGATTACATTGATGAACATTTATTTACGATGAAGACGGTCATCGTCGGATTGTTCCTTGGCGCGTTATTGATGATTGCTGCGGATAAATTCCGTCCAAAACTGACTGCAGAAACGGTTGACCAAATCACTTATAAACAAGCTTTCGGTGTAGGGTTAATTCAATGTTTGTCACTGTGGCCGGGATTCTCGCGTTCAGGTTCAACCATTTCCGGAGGAGTGCTTTTAGGAATGAGCTATCGCGCTGCTTCCGATTTCACGTTCATCATGGCAGTGCCGATCATGGCTGGTGCCAGTCTCTTGAAAATCGTGAAATACTGGGAGTTCTTCACGCCTGAAGTTCTGCCATTCTTTATTGCAGGTTTCATCAGTGCATTTATCTTTGCGTTATTCTGTATCCGCTTTTTCTTGATTTTAATCAATAAAGTTAAATTGACTCCTTTTGCCATTTACCGGATCGTCTTGGCGATTGTGCTTCTATTCATTATTTGGTAATACGAAATGAAGCGTTGAAATTGGAGAGGAGCCACCCCGTTGATTCGGGGTGGCTTTTTTTGTGGCCGAAAAAAAGCTGGAATCCCAGAAAATTCATCACGAATGATAATTGAGTTTTATTGTTTTTAATTCGTCATTATCGAGGTAATTATCAATAAATCCTTTTGTAATAAAAAAATATTCGGTTTTTGATGCAGTTTCAGACATAATTAGTAAAAAAAATATAAATGTAATAAAGCTCCCTGAGCGTAGTGATACCAATGAGTTTTGGTAGTTATTTAAATATTCAAATGATTACATAAACTATTCTCGTATAATTTATATGATATAATTTTAGTATAAATAAAGTACATGTGTACACCTGGGGAGGACAACATGGGAAATGACCAATTGAAGAAAACGGTTGGCTTTTGGGTTGGAACATCTATTGTAGTTGGTACAGTTATCGGTTCTGGAATTTTCATGAGACCTGGAGACGTGCTTGAATTAAGCGGTAATTCAACCATGGCCATGTTAGCTTGGCTGATAGGTGGTCTGATTACCCTTGCAAGCGGGTTGACGATTGCGGAAGTGAGTACACGGATTCCTAAAACTGGAGGCTTATATGTCTATATGGAAGAAGTGTACGGAAAAGCATGGGGATTCCTATGCGGCTGGGTTCAAACATTGGTATATGGGCCTGCAGTCATGGGCGCACTCAGTTTATACTTCGGGTTATTAGTTGCAGGAATATTTAATATCCCTTCAGGCTACACTTTGGCGATAGGGATTCTTACGATCGTATTTATAGCAGGCATGAATCTTCTGGGGACAAAATACGGCGGTATCATCCAAACCTTATCGACCGTTGCTAAATTGATTCCCATCATTTTCATAGCGGTTTTCGGTATCGCACAAGGTGATATGCCTGTATTCAATATCCAAAGTGAAAGTTCAATGAAAATCAGTATGGCCGGTGCGATTTTGGCTACGCTCTGGGCGTATGATGGCTGGATGAATGTCGGCTTCATGGCAGGGGAAATGAAAAACCCGCAGAAAACGTTGCCGCGAGCAATCATAACGGGATTAGTCGTGGTCATGGTCGCTTACTTGGCTGTGAACCTTGCCATGCTTCATGTATTGGGGGCGGAGGGAGTCATAGCCCATGGTACGAATGCAGCGAATGTTGCGGCAACGATGCTATTCGGTGAATTGGGCGGGAAATTGATTTCAATCGGAATAGCGATTTCAATCTTCGGTTGCTTGAACGGAAAGCTTCTGACCTTTCCGCGCATTACCTTGGCGATGGCGACTGATAAAATGATGCCAGGCCATAAACAAATCGGGAAAATATCACCTAAGTTTAAAACGCCAATAAATGCTACGATATTGCAAGTGATCATTGCAATCATCATGATGGTTGCAACAGACCCTGACAAACTTACCAATATGGCTGTATTCTCTGTCTTCTGTTTTTATGGATTGGCCTTCTATGCGGTCTTCATCTTACGCAGAAAAGATCCGGATGCGAAGACTTATAAAGTGCCGTTTTACCCATTCATCCCCATCGTCGCGATTGCTGGCGCAATATACATTGTTGTAAGCACATTAATCGATACACCTTTAAATGCCTTGTACTCTGTGATCATCCTCATTATAGGTATGCCAGTATACTGGCTCCTTAA
Source organism: Peribacillus simplex NBRC 15720 = DSM 1321 (assembly GCF_002243645.1). Taxonomy (NCBI): domain Bacteria; kingdom Bacillati; phylum Bacillota; class Bacilli; order Caryophanales; family Bacillaceae; genus Peribacillus; species Peribacillus simplex. The sequence goes on from NZ_CP017704.1 coordinate 3,083,729, forward strand.
AAAAAGTGAGCGGGATGATAAACGTTCATAATAATGAAAAACCCTTCACTGCATGCAGTGAAGGGTTTTTTTTATAAATTGCTGGAATGAAATTTTCCTTTGGACTGCGAAATAGACAACTCGGGAAGTTCGTATTAACATAGGGGGAAAGTTAAATAGTGAAGGGTCTGAACAAAAGTGAATTATATTGAGCCTGCTGGTAAATCATTCAGGAAAACAATCTTGGCTTTATTTCTTGGTAGCTTTGTAACGTTTGCGGATCTGTATAGTACCCAACCGGTCATTCCGGTTTTCGCAAAGCAATTCGGAGTCTCTCCTGCAATGGCAAGTCTTACATTATCTTTCGCAACTGGAACGCTTGCCATCTGTTTATTGCTTGTTTCCTTTTTCTCAGAAAATATCGATAGGAAAAAAATAATGGGGACGGCGCTCACTCTGTCTGCATTGTTATCCATATGTGTCAGCTTCATCCAGGATGATTTATACATCCTTATCGCAATACGGGCGATTCAAGGAGCGGTGCTTGCAGGTTTCCCGGCAATTGCGATGGCTTATATCAATGAAGAATTTCATCCGAAAAGCCTAGGCTATGTAATGGGGATCTATGTGAGTGGTTCAAGTATCGGCGGATTGGCTGGCAGGCTGATTGTCGGGGTGCTGACCGACCATTTCTCATGGAACATAGCGATTGGAAGCCTTGGGGCTTTAAGTTTGATCATCAGTCTGGCTTTTTGGTGGATGCTTCCGGCTTCACAGCATACCGTCCGCGTAGGAGTCTCATTGTCGAGAATCAAAACCTCCCTTATCAATAACTTTAGGAATGGCAGACTAGTACTCTTATTCGGTATGGCTTTCTTATTAATGGGCTCGTTTGTTACCATTTATAACTTTGTGGGTATACCTTTAATGGGACCACCATATCATTTATCACAAACATTGATTGGCTTCATTTTCATTATCTATCTTGTGGGGACATTTAGTTCTACATGGATGGGGAAGCTTGCTGATCAATATAGTCGGAGGCTTGTACTTCTTATCGGAATTGCAATCATGCTGATGGGCGCCCTTTTAACCTTATTGGATCCGCTTTTGCTGAAAATAATGGGGCTTGCCTTGTTTACATTTGGCTTTTTTGGAGCCCATTCAATTGCGAGCAGCTGGGTCGGAAGGTTGGCTGATAAGAGTGAAAAGGCTCAAGCATCCGCATTATATCTCCTGTTTTACTATGCAGGATCAAGTGTAGTGGGGGCATCAGGCGGTTTATTCCTGATGAAGTTCGGATGGGGAGGGGTCATCTCGGCTGTATCCATTCTCATCCTCCTGGCTGCCGCTTGTGCGATGATGGTTGAAAAAGTGAAAATCGTTAAATAAAATGATCTTTTCTATCATGTTTTTCCGGAATCCTGAATATAATCTAGTGAAAATGGAGATTGAATAATAGATTGATAAGAGAAGAGGGTAATAGATAGAGTGAAACGAAAAGCTGTAATTCTCATTGGGTTAATAGCCGTTTTAATTATATTATTCGTTGTATACTTAACAAGTCCAAGCAGATTGAAAAAGGTGGAGATTGTTGAAAAATACTATCCTCATTTCTCCGATGGCAAGGCAGTCGGTTTTAAGACGAACGAAGTCATTGATGTGACGGAAACCGAAGAGGGATCCAATTGCGCAATGAAATTCAACAATGGGAAAACGTTGGAAATTGATTGTGACCGTTATTTAACATACAAAATTGATGAAACAGTCTATATTACTACTGAAGGGAACCATGTGAAGGAAATCCGGAGAAAAAGATAGTGGCAATCAATATTTAATGACGAAAGAGCTGAGTTTACTTAATAAACAAACTCAGCTCTTTTATTTTATCGATGAAAAAACCCAGGCCGTTTTGGACTGGGTTTTTTCATTTTTTATCTTTGCTTTTACTTTTATCCTTTTTATTACGCCGAAGTACATCCAAGATTCTGCGGCTGTTATTTTTACTGTTTATGAGTTCGACTAAATCGCTCATGTTTTCAGATTCGAAGTCTTTTTGATCTTTTTTCATGGTAATCCCTCCAAGTCATATATCATAATACCCTTATATTGAAAAGGGTAAACGTCTATTATCATATTGGTAATAGAAGGATTTTATATCCTTAACCATTAATTTTTTGATAAAATATGATAAAAGCCCTGTATGGGAGGTCCATATGGAAGAATTAAGAATGATCGGTGAAAAAATTGAAAAATTTAAATATATCTTAGTGGAGCATATCGAGTTGTTTGAAGAAGAGGAACCGCTCTATGATTTTGAAACCAGTAAAGAGGTACGGTCAAAGCTTATTCAAATTCATGCAGATGCCTTGATTCATGGAAAGGCACAAGCGATGGAAAGTATGAAAATAACGGGTATGGAAATAGGTAAGCGCATCGTGGATATGGGTATTCCTTTAGATAAGAATATTGAGGAAGCACAGCTTGTGCGTAACCTTTTCTGGAGTTTCATTGAAGAAGAGGTAAGCAATCGCTATTACTCCATTGAAATTCTGTTAAAGGCAAGCTCGATAATTGATGCAATCCTGGACCAGTTCATACACTGTGTGAGTATCAGTTACGTGAATCATTATAAAGAAATGGCGAAAATGGCAAACGATTCTTTGCAGAAGATAAAAGAAAACCAAGAAGTCATGGAAGAATTGTCCACCCCGATTGTTCAGACCATATTAAAGGATGTGCTGCTCTTACCATTGATTGGACGCATTGACGATTGGAGAATGGAGTCGATGCAATCGACGGTACTGCGTAAATGTGCAGATCTGCATGCGGAAGTATTGATCATGGATTTCTCGGGAATTACCTTTACGAAGGAAAGCAATATGCTCTCCCTGTTGGATCAATTAGTGGGGGCACTGGCGCTGATGGGAACGGAAACGATGTTTGTCGGTTTTACCCCTGATGTCGTGAAAGAGATCGTCAAACTTGATTTCGCAAATCAGGTAAAATCCTTTCTATCGTTCAGACAGGCCCTGGAATATTTGTTTAAACAAAGAGGGCTGGCTCTTCAGCCAGTATGATGGAGGTATCCTTTTTCAGGGTATCTTTTTTTCTATGTCAGCCTACCATTCCTGCAACTTTCATATTTTTCGCCCATCGATATTTCTCCATGTTATAGTGAAATGACGTCGGCGGACATGTTGATTTTCATTTAAATTAAATAGGACATGTAAAGCGTGTAAGGAAGGTGGATGAAGAGTGTTTTTCAAGAAAAATGAAGAACTTGATCATAACGAAAAATGGTATTGTGTAGGAATCATGACGGATAATGGGCTGGAGGATGAAGAATATGATATTTTGTCCAAACGCATTCTCGACTCGGTCCAAAATGTATCGGTCATATCGGACTTGGTAAGGGTGGAATGGGATATGGATAAATTGCGAGCCTTGAACGAACGTTTTCAGGACCCTTCATTTTCCGACCCATGTTTTATCATTAATGAATTCATACCAGAGGATATAAAAAAGGAAAGAAAACTTCTGGAGAAAACTCATAAATGGAAGAGGCTCTTTGGTCTCCTCTCACCGATTGAATACATGGAAGCCGAGACGAAGGCGGCCCATGACTTTGATAAAGCTCTCTTTTATACAGACGATGCAGATAAAGTGATTGAATACATTATTGCAAATAGCTAGCATCCCCTGCCACATCGATACATTGTATCGGTGTTTTTGCATTTGAGTTAAGGTTTATCGCAGCAATTTCACGGAAATAATCCGTCCTTGAGCGGGATGATTCGACTTTAAGCGGAAATAATTCGACCTTGTGCGTTGCAATTCGACCTTGCTCGGAATAATCCGACCTTGTGCGAGTAAAATCCGTCCTTGCACCTTTCTACCTTCTTGAAATAAAAAGAGAGAAAGTAAGGAAGTTGGTAGGAAAGATGGGGAGAAACGCGGAATATCTTAATTAGAAAGAGAAAGAGAGTTTTAAGGGGAGAGGAAGATGAATCGATGGAAGTTGCCGTACCTCAGCAAAAGCCAAAACGGAAGTGGAGAAAGCGTGCTCTATGGAGTTTTGGAATCCTGATTATACTTTTGCTGTCTGTCTTGATTGCTGCAAATGTATTTCTTTCAAGATCCTTGCCGGAAACAAAGGGGGAAATATCGCTTCCAGGTCTTTTGAAACCGGTTACGGTGGTGAGGGATTCAAGTGGGGTCCCGCATATCAACGCAGCGAATGATCATGATTTGTATTTAGCTCAAGGGTATATCCAAGCACAGGACCGTTTATTTCAAATGGATTTAAGCAGGCGTCAGGCGTCAGGAAGATTGAGTGAAGTGATTGGTGAGAAAACCGTCAAAAACGATAAGTATTTCCGCACACTTGGGTTGAGGCGGGCGGCTGAAGCCTCTTATGCAGCATATACAAGTGACGGGAAAGAAGCCTTGGATGTGTTTGCCGAGGGGGTAAATCTTTATATCGATGAATTGAAGGCGAATGGGAAATGGCCGGCGGAGTTCACTCTGCTTGGTTACGAACCAGAGCCGTGGACACCCATCGATTCGCTGACCATCGGTAAATATATGGCCTTTGATTTAGGCGGGAACTGGGAAGATCAGGCGTTTAGGCAGTATTTGCTGCAAACGTTCCCAAAGGAAAAAGCATATGATTTATTTCCTAATTATCCAAAGAGCGCTCCATATATCATCAGCAAAGAAGAACTGGATATTGAAAAAAGTTTTGCTGGCGCCGTTATTCCTTATGAATTCAACGGCAGCAATAACTGGGTCGTTTCAGGCAAGAAAACGGATTCCGGAAAGCCGTTATTGGCGGATGATCCCCATCTGGGATTAGCAACACCGTCCGTTTGGTATCAAATGCATTTGGAGGCCCCGTTAGTCAATGTTAGCGGTGTTATTTTTGCCGGGATTCCGGGAATCATACTAGGTCATAACGAAAAGGTCGCTTGGGGTGTGACCAATACCGGTCCGGATGTTCAGGATCTGTATATTGAGAGGAGAAATCCGGAAAACGAGAAAGAATTCTCCTACAAAGGTAAATGGGAAAAAGCTGAAATCCTGGACGAACCTATCAAGGTGAAGGATGGTAAAACACTTGACTATCAAGTGACGGTTACCCGACATGGACCTGTTGTCTCCGAGTTTGCCGGGAAAAGCGGAAAAGATACCGTACTTGCATTAAGATGGACAGCACTTGATCCATCTGCCGAGCTTGAAGCGGTACTGAATATGAATAAAGCGGGAAGCTGGAAAGAATTCGAAAAGGCCCTCTTGAAATTCGAAACGCCGGCACAGAATTTCGTCTTTGCCTCAGTCGATGGGACTATTGCCTATAAGGCGAATGGGAAAATCCCAATCCGGAAAAAAGGCGATAGTATGCTGCCAGTACCTGGCTGGACGGATGAATTTGAGTGGAAAGGTTATATTCCCTATGATGAACTTCCGAAAACGGTGAATCCGGAAGAGGGATTCATTTCGACAGCGAATAATAAAGTCATCTCAGATGATTATCCTTACCACATCAGCAATAACTGGGCACAGCCGTACCGTCAGATGAGGATACAGGAGTTTTTAAAAGCCAATAAAAAGCTTACGGCCGAGGATATGCAAAGCCTGCAGATGGATAAAGTAAATTTGCAAGCTAAGGAGTTTGTTCCTCAATTCGTGGATGTATTGAAAGGTCCATCCGGGAAACGGGAAGACCAGGCACTAACGATTCTGAAGAAATGGAATCATATTGATTCCGTTGATGAAGCGGCACCGATGATTTTTAATGTCTGGATGCGAAAAATAGGGGATGTTCTGCTTACAGAAGAAATACCGGAGGAAACCCTCAACCTCTTTAATGGAAGGCGTTCGGCCGTTGATGAACTACTAAGGCGGGCACTGGACGGTAAGCCAGGCCCTTGGATTGAAGAGGCAGGCGGACTTGAGCAGGTGCTTGCCAAGTCGTTACAGGAGACGTTAACGGAACTTGAAGAATCACAAGGTAACGATATAGCTGATTGGGAATGGGGAGACTTTCATCAAGTCAGGTTTAACCACCCGCTATCGAGTGTCGCCCCGTTAAATTATTTATTTAACAGCGGCGGCGGAATGCCGGTAGGCGGTAGCAGTGTCACCGTACAAGCGGCGGCATTTTTAGATGATGGAACCGTTAATCATGGTGGCTCCTGGAGATTTGTCATCGACCTAGCCGACATGAATCAAGGGTATCACCTCGTTGGCCCGGGTCAATCAGGTAACGTTAAAAGTGAGTGGTACCATGATCAGCTTGATGATTGGGCAGAAGGTACTTATCACAAAACCACATTGGACGATCCAAAAGGTGATAAGCTGACATTGAAACCATCATACTGATATTCAGAAAAAAAGTACCAAGTCCAGCATCCTTGCTCTGGACTTGGTACTTTTTCATTGTTTTTGCTTAGTAAAGAATTCTGCAAGGAACTCCTCGAAATTAGGGGCCTCGATTGCTGCGATTTTTTCATATGATTCAATGATCTTGAGTTTAATTTCTTGCTCCAGATCATTCCGGTCTTGATAGTTCGTGTTTTTTAACGATTTTTTTATTTTAGGATTCAAAGAGTCGATTAGATCCATCAATTCTTCTTTTGACAGTTTTTTATCCACAATGGCTTTTCTCCTTTCTAACATATACCTCATCCATATAGTGCTTTCGAAGTTTTTTTAGAGCTTGTTTACGGATGCTTGAGATATTCTGTGGCGACTCATGGAAATAGGCAGCAATTTCCTTGTTGGATAGGCCGTAGGAAAAGTTCATGGTCAGCACCAGGTTTTGTTTGGCTGTTAACTTCTTCAAGGCTTTTATCATCTCTTCATCACTTATGTGTGAAGCGAGTTCATTCGTTTCCCCCATCTTTTCAAGGTGAACGTCCAAAGTGCCGATTCGATCGAACAATCCGCCAGTATCCCTTGGTGTCGCATCAAGTACCATTCGATAGCGTTCCCGCTGCTTCCGTGCCCTTTTATCAAAGTCAACAGAGAAAAAGTAAATTAAGGAGCACATGTATTTATATACTTTAGCCCGGTAATAGAAAATTTTGAAAGTCTCGTTGAGATGACAAATGTTGTGGGGAGAAGGGGAATCAAGAGTTTCAGTGAAAATCTTTAAATGCTCTGGGTTCTGTAAAAATACTTGAATGATCGGTTGTTCAAAGAAAGATGAGTACTGTTGTTGCAGAAACTCCAATGAATGAGAAAAAAAATGAGAAGTTAATTGGTTCATTGTTATCCCTCCTTTAATTAATAAAGTGATAGACAAGGGGAATAAATCAATTATATAGGAACATTCGTTCTTTTTTCCATAAATCAATAGTGCTAGATTGATTTTTTAAAACAAGTTTCACTTTAGATATCAGATACAAGAAAAGGGGTGAAGAGGATGATGATTGAGGATGCTACTATGTGGGTTTCATTAGTTAGCGAATTTGGCTATCCATTCGTCGTTTCTATGTTTTTGCTCTTCCGCTTCGGTAAACAATTAAAAGAACTGACAACGGACGTAGAGAACTTAAAAAAGTCCGCTCATAAAACGAAAAAACGATAACCTCAGGACGTAATGTGCCGCCAGGTGTTAAACACCGAATTTCGGATTCTATTCTAAAAAGGGTCCGGAATTCGGGTATAAAGAAATGGGTACTATCTGAAAATCAAGACTTTGTTAAATCCCTCCCTTAAACTCAAATAAAATAATGATAAACCATTATTTGGAATATAGCACAAAATAGGTAAAAAATAATCGTCATTTGGAATCATTTTACTACTATAATTCATCCGCCAATGGAATTAGATAGGAAATCCTCCCCTCGTACGATTTTAGTTTTATAGATTAAAGTGAAAATACTTTTAAAAAAACAACTTCATTAAAAAACTTATGAATAGTATGCGGCATCCGAGTAAAAAAAGGGTGCTGCTTTTCTTATTTTTTGGTAATAAACTGATAATATGGAAAAGGGGTGGCGAATTTGAAGGATAAACAGCTAGAAGATATTCGGATCCTACAGCAAGAATGTGAACGGGAAGGATTTACTTTAAAGCTGAACTGGGAAACGCTTCGCAGTCGAAACGGTGTGAATAAGAATGACTTTCTTCACTATGATGGATTAAAACTTGTTGGTTTTCTTGGTCTTTACGATTTTGGAAACAAAGTGGAGATGTGCGGGATGGTGCATCCTGATTACCGGAGGCAAGGCATTTTTACAAAGCTGCTGGAAGATGCTATAAGGAGTGCCGTGGAGCGCAACTATAAGTTGATTCTCTTGAACTCACCTGCTCAATCCCATTCAGGGACAGAATTTTTGAAACAGCTCCCATGTGAGTTTGCTTTTTCTGAGTTTCAAATGAAATGGTCCGAAACGGAGCTTGATAATTATGTTGATGCAGTCGTTCGCCCTTCACGGAGAGATGATGAGGAAACGGAAATTCAGCTGGATATTCAATGTTTCCAATTTACGAAACAAGAGGCGAAGGATTATTATCAGCGCATCCTATATGAGGATACTCTGAAAACCATGATGATTGAAAAGGATGGCCGAGCGGTCGGTAAGATCCGTGTTGATCACTCAGACCGGGAAGCGTGGATTTATGGATTTTCCATTTTGCCAAAATACCAGGGAAAAGGACTTGGCAGAAAGGCATTGAAAAAGGTTGTAGCCGAACAATGCCAGCTGGGATATGATATTTTTCTCGAGGTTGAGGCGACTAATGAGCATGCTTTAAGACTCTATGAATCTTGTGGATTCAAAACCATTCAAAGACAAGATTATTATCAATACAAAGGAGGACAGTGCTAAAGGATACTTCGACGACATTGAGTGTTAGGGGGCTGGGGTGGATGTTGACATTATTCAATTATAACTGGCAGGTGCGAAGTGAGTGGTTCAAGTGGTGCCGGTCCTTACCGAGTGAGGAGCTGAAACGGCAGCGCACAGGAGGGATGGGCAATATATTGAAGACACTTGCCCATATTATCGATGTCGAATGCAGCTGGATCAGGGCCATACAAGGGAAGCCTGATGTCGCGATCGATTTGGACGCTTATGATACGATCGAAAAAGTGGAAGATTTATCTAACTGTTATCAGTCTGAGGCCATGGACTATTTGAACTCGCATTCAATTGATGATGAGAATGGAATGATTCAGCCATCTTGGATAGAGGGAAAATACGAAAAAGGCAGGATACTGCGCCATCTGATAGCGCACGAAATTCACCATATAGGCCAGCTGTCCATCTGGTCTAGGGAGATGGGTATCGAACCGGTATCCGCCAGTTTAATAGATCGGGATTTATAGATTTGCAGTTTTCAAAAAGGTTACCCTGAAATAAAGAGCGTAAGGAACGATCTTTGAAATCCATACGATGTTAGCAGGCTGGTTCATTTAAATGGGCCAGCTTTTTTTTTTTATTAAACTTTCTCCCTAAGGATTCAATGAGATTAGATAATGATTATATACATAATTGAAGGTATATCGAGCTATGTGTACTGTATGAAAATAGATAAAAAGTACCATTTATTCAAAATTCGTAATATTAAGGTAAATATTGGGGATTATTCGACAAAATCATGATATATTATTCTAGCATTTTACAAAAATAGAAGGGTTGTGAAGTATGTCTTTCAAGATGCATGTTAATAAGATGCTCGCCCCGATTCTTGCTGTGAGTTTGATTACAGCCCCATTTACCGTACCGGGGGAGACATCCGCCAAAGAGGCTAATAAGAAACCGGTCACGACTAAACCATTTATCATTTCAGCTCCTACTGTTAATTACACAAAAGGCACCAAAGCGACTGTAACGGTCACCCCGAAAAAAGGGAACAAAGGAAATGAAACCGTTGTCTTCCAATTAATGAGTGGGACGAAGGTCATTTCACAATCAGCCGTTGAGGCGGATATTAAATCGGCCCAAAAGTTCTCTGCGTACTTTAACACATACAAATCTGGTTATTGGGTAAAAGTATCGGTTGTCTCCAAGTATAACGGCAATACGAGTAATTTCGGCAACAGCTTGGCAGCCTCCGTTTCGGATGCACCATTTGAACTAAGGATCATGGAAACGACAGATATACACACTAATCTGGTGAGCTATGATTATTATAAGGATGCCGTTTCGGACTCCGTCGGTTTTTCTCGTACGGCATCTTTAATCAAACAGGCACGAAAAGAAGTGAAAAATAGCGTTTTAGTGGATAACGGCGACCTTATTCAAGGGACCCCCCTAGGTACGTACAAAGCGAAAATAGCGCCTCTGAAAAAAGGTGAAGTCCATCCCGTTTATAAAGCGATGAACTTGCTTGACTATGATGTGGCCACTTTCGGAAATCATGAATTCAATTATGGTTTATCTTATTTGGACGAGGCCACCAACGATGCGAACTTCCCTTATGTCAATGCCAATGTTTATAAAAAAGATAAAGACAATAATCCAAAGAATGATAAAAATAAATATACTCCTTATAAAATCGTCACGAAGAAAGTAAAGGACATCAATGGAAAAGAAAAATCAGTGAAAATAGGTTACATTGGATTTGCCCCACCGCAAATCATGGATTGGGATAAAGCGAATCTTGACGGGAAGGTCATTACAAAAGAAATCGTCACGACTGCAAAAAAATATGTACCTGAAATGAAGAAAAAGGGCGCGGATGTCATCGTGGCGCTCACACATTCCGGGTTTAATGGCGATACCAAGAATACCGAGGATGTCATCTATTCATTAAGCAAGGTGTCCGGCATCGATGCCATCACGTTCTCCCACACGCATAAGGTCTTTCCGGCACAAGATGAAGCTTCTTTAGACAGCCTATTTAAGGATAGCCAAGGAAAAATCCTTAAAGGCGTGGATAATAAAAAGGGTACCATCAATGGTGTACCAGCCGTTCAAGCAGGATATGGCGGCAGTAATCTCGGGATCATCGATCTTGATATCCAGAATATCAAGGGGAAATGGAAAGTCGTCAACTCCGATTCATCAACACGGGCAATCAACGACAAAATAACAGGAAAAAAAGCAGCTGAAGATGCATCTGTCGTCAAAGCCGTGAAGAGGGATCACGAAGGAACGATCAAGTATGTTAACACGCCAATAGGAACGACTACAGCTCCAATTCATAGTTATTTCGCCCTTGTGCAAGACGATCCTTCCGTACAGGTCGTGACGAGCGCACAGAAATGGTATGTAGAAAAATACATCCAAAGCAACCGCCCTGAATACAAAGTCTTGCCCATTCTCTCTGTAGGAGCCCCTTTCAAAGCGGGTCGCAATGGAGTCGAGGAATTCACCGAAATCAAGGAAGGCGGACTGACCATTCGCAGCGCCGGTGATTTATATTTATACGATAATACCTTGAAGGCAATCAAGATCAAAGGGTCCGTGGTTAAAGAGTGGCTTGAGATGTCTGCAGGAAAATATAATACAATCGATCCTGCCAAGTCTGAGGAACAGGAGCTGCTTAATGGAAAGTTTGCCGTCTATAATTTTGATGTGATTGACGGCGTTACGTATCAAATCGATGTCACCAAGGCTCCGCGCTATGATGAAAAAGGGATAAAAGTGTCGGATTCAAGCAGGATTGCAGATTTGAAATATAATGGTGAACCAGTGGACCCGAATCAAGATTTCATCGTCGTGACGAATAATTACCGTGCTTCGGGCGGAGGGAACTTCCCGGGAGTCAAGGGCAGCGAATATATAGTCGACTCTGCGGATGAAAATCGCCAGATCTTGATGGATTACATCACACAAGAGGGTGAAATCAATCCAACCGCTGATAATAACTGGTCGATCGCCCCGATTTCAGGCAAGGTGAACGTTACTTTCACCTCATCACCAAAAGGTGCTGAGTATTTAAATGAAGACAGCCCGATTTCCTATACAGGCAAAAAGGATGATAAAGGCTTTGGCATTTACAAATTCAATTTGGGGAAAGAAAACGTTAAGGTGCAACTGCTCGGAATCAATGATCTTCACGGTCAGCTTGATACCACTTCCGATTTTGGCGGTATCAAACAAGGGCGTGCTGATTATTTAGCTGCGCACTTGAAGCAGCGTAAAGCTGAAAACCCTGAAAATACACTTTTACTTTCGGCAGGGGATGCTGTTGGGGCAAGTGCTCCCGTTTCTTCTTTGATTCAGGACAAACCGACGCTTCAGTTTTTGAATAATATGAAATTCGATGTTGGAACTGTCGGGAACCATGAATTCGACAAAGGGGTAGAAACCCTGATGGCTCAAATCAATGGCGGAAAGTCGCCAACATCCGATGTGGTATTCGATAAATTGAACTTTCCGTATGTAGTAGCCAATGTCGTATATAAAGACACGAAAAAACCGATTTTGGACCCTTACGTCATAAAAAAGGTCGGCGGGATTGATATTGGGTTCATAGGTGTAGTCACGAATGCCACACCTCAAAAAGTAAGTCCGGATGGCATTAAGAATGTGGAATTCATAGAACAGGCACCTGCCGTAAATAAGGCGGTTAATGAGTTGAAAGAAAAGGGCGTCAAATCGATTGTGATCATCTCCCATGACCCAGGAACTGAAAAGGATGGGGTCATCACAGGCGAAGTAGCTGATCTTGCTAATGCCGTGGATGATGAAGTAGATGTGATCTTAGCCGGAGATAATCATGCAAAGGTCAACAACTATGTGGATAATAAATTAATTGTACAGGCTTACTCTTATGGAACTGCTTTTGAAGATGTGGATTTGGAAATCGATCCAAACACAAAGGATATTGTCAAACGGTCAGCTGAGATTGTCACGGTTACACAAGACGGCATCACACCGGATGCCGGGACGACGAAATTCATTAACGACTACCTAGACATGTTTCCCGAGTTGAAGGCCCCGCTTGGGACAACGGATGAGAAAATTTTAAGAACCAATGCCTATACACAGGAAACGGGCCTTGGGAATTTAATTGCCGATTCGATGAAGGCAGATTTGAATTCCGATTTTGCCTTCATGAATCCAGGTGGAATTCGTGCAGATATTCCAAAGGGAGAAGTCACTTTTTCCGACTTAGCGAAAATCCAGCCGTTCGGAAACGTATTGGTTAAGCTGGAACTGACTGGAGCCGAAGTGAAAACGCTGCTGCAACAGCAATGGATCGTTGAAGGATCTCCGAAAACTTTGCAAATTTCTGGACTGAGCTATACAGCCGACTTCAGTAAACCTGTCACGGAACGTGTCACTTTATTGAAGAAAGCGGATGGAACACTGATCAAGGATACCGAAACATATACGGTGGCCGTCAATGATTTCATGGCAAGCGGCGGTGATAACTATACCGTCCTGAAAGGAAAAGAGCGTGTGTTTGGGCATGCTGATCTGGAAGCTTTCGTTAACTATGTGAAAGAAACGTTTAAAGGCGGGAAGATCACGGCAGAAATTGAAGGCAGAATTACGAATATCAATAATTAATTGAGGTTTACTCGTGAAACTATAAAAGAGAGCGCTCCTTAGTACAAGGGGCGCTTCTTTTTGTGATTAATTGTTTCTGAAGATGGAAAAGTTTAATCCAAATAGCATGGTGACCCATGCGATATAGGGAATCATCGCTAAACCTGATGTACGGTCTATTTTATAAAACTCGAATGCCGCTAATGTAATCAAAGTCAGCAGTGCAGCCATTTCAATAAATGCTGTTCCGCGCAGGCCCCATTTGAAGAATAAAAAAGACCATAAGAAATTCAACCCCAGTTGAGTATCGTAGAGGAGTTCAGCGGACTTCGATTCTTTTTCTTTGGATGCAATGCGATATTTCGCTATGCCCATAATCGTATAAAGGCTGGTCCAAGCAACGGGGAAAGTCCAGGAAGGAGGAGCAAAAGCAGGTTTCTTGAGTTTGTCATAAATTTCTTTTGAATTCCTTGTGGCGAATATCCCCACAAGTGAACCTCCGACCACAGGTACCAATACACTTTTAGCTAATTTTCCGTAGTTCATTATGGATACACTTCTTTCTTCATAATTTGGATGTTCTTATACCTTTACCTTTTCATCTGAAAATAAAACATGCCCTTTAATCAAGAAGTGTAACTTTCTTCCAAACTTTACGTCGGTACTATTAAGAAAAGGGGGGATACCGATGAACCGTAAAATAATGATGCTTATGTTCAGTCTGTACCTTTTACTTGCTGGATGCAGCAGTAATGAAAAGGATGATTCAGCATCTAAAGTACAGGATGAAAAGGCGGAGAGTAAAATGGACGCTTCAATTTCTGGGAATAAAGTGCAGGAAGAAGTAGCGGAAAAGGAAGGGATGACGGATGAAAGAAAGGTCATCCATCAAGCCCAGCTTGAGTTGAAGGTGAAGAACCTTGAAAAGGCACAAATAAAGATTGAGAATAAGGTGGCTGAATATGGCGGATATGTTGTCGAGTCCAATGTATACAGGGAAGATGAAGAACTGGTGGAAGGAACGATCACTGTTCGGGTCCCTGAAGCCCATTTCCAGGATTTTTTAGCCGATAGCGAGGGCGAGGCTTCAGAAGTGGTCGGAAGGAATGTGACAGGGCAGGATGTAACGGAACAATATGTAGATTTAAAAGCAAGATTGAAGTCAAAGAGGGCAGTAGAGGAAAGGTTACTTGCATTCATGAAGGATGCTGAGAAGACGGAAGATTTGCTGAAAATATCATCCGATCTTGCCGTGGTGCAAGAAGAAATAGAGCAGCTGACCGGGCAAATGAAGTATCTTGAAAACCAGACCTCATATTCGACGGTTACCATCACGTTATCACAGGACCGGATAGTTGTGCCGGGCATTGATAATAAGGAATTGAATACATGGGAGAGAACGAAGAAACAACTTGCAACGAGTGCGAATCTATTACTTAAAGCTGGTTCAGGAATCATTGTTTTTATAATAGGAAACTTGCCTATCCTCATTATTTTAGGCGGAGCTGGTGCGGTGGTCCATTGGGTGATCAAAAGAAGGGGTAAAAGGTGAAGGCAGAATTAGAGGGTGCCAATTAGATTGGACACCCTCTGACATTTATCTATTCCGTTTATGCAAGCCGGTCACATAATACAGGGCTACCAGCAGTAAGATCCAAATCGGACCAACGATTAGAGCGATTCTTGTATCTGCTGAAAAACCGAGTACTACCATTACGAATACTAAAAAGGCTAAAGTGAAATAAGAAGTGAATGGGAAAAGAGGCATTTTGTAAGACAAGCCTTGTTTTTCTCCCTGACTCATTTTCCGTCTAGACATAATCTGTGTGACAAGTATGGTTCCCCATGTCCAGAGGGCACCGAATGTAGCGACACTTGTGACGTAAGTGAAAACTTTATCGGCTTCCATGTAGTTAAGGTAAACACCGAAAAGAAGCACGACAGCCGAAACGATAATGGCAACGCCAGGAACGCCTGACTTTGTTGTACGCTCGAAACTTTTTGGTGATTCACCTTGCTGCGCTAGGTTGAATAACATTCTTCCTGTACTGAAGATCCCGCTGTTACAAGATGAAAGGGCCGCTGTCAGTACGACAAACTGAATGATTCCTGCTGCTCCTGGAATACCGATTTTATCAAACATCATAACGAATGGGCTGTTTTCTCCATTCATTTCATCCCATGGAGTGATCGATAAAATGACTGTCAGAGCCAAAACGTAAAAAAGTAAAATCCGATAAAAAACGGTATCGATGGCTCTTTTTAAAGATTTTTCAGGATTTTTAACTTCACCTGCGGTTACACCGAGCATTTCAATTCCCAAATAAGCGAACATGACCATTTGGAACGAGAGGATGACACCGGAAATCCCATTAGGGAAAAATCCTCCATTTTCAACAAGGTTGCCGAAACCGACCGCGATTCCGCCGTTCCCCAGACCAAAGATGATCATTCCGAAGCCAAGGACGATCATAAGGATGATCGTAACGATTTTAATTAGGGCGAACCAAAACTCCAATTCACCGTAAGCTTTTACAGCAAGAAAGTTAACCGTTGTCATGATGGCAAGTGCGGCTAACGCCCAAGCCCATTGCGGAGTATCAGGGAACCAAAATTGCATATAGATTCCGACTGCCGTAATTTCAGCCATACAGGTGGCAATCCAAACGAACCAGTAATTCCATCCGGTTATATATCCGGCAAGAGGACCGACAAATTCGCTTGCGTAGCGACTGAAAGAGCCTGCGACTGGATTTTTTATCGCCATTTCACCAAGTGCACGCATGATAAGATAGATCATAAGCCCGCCAATGGCATAAGAAATGATGATGGCTGGACCAGCTAATTTAATTGCAGATGCCGAGCCGAGAAATAAACCGACTCCAATGGCTGCGCCAAGAGACATTAATGCGATATGTCTTTCTTCCAAACCTCTATGTAGTTGAGATTCTTTGGAGTTTTGCATAATTTTCCCCTTTTCTATGTTGGAGTTTAATTTTCTCTATCTAGCATTTTATCACTAGTAGAGGAGAATACATATTATTTATTGATTTTTCACATAATATTACAACTAAATAATATATTTTAATAGAAAGAATGTAAAGAAAAAAATGAAAACGCTTACTATGGAAGTGATCCCATCTGTTTTCATCAAATAATAATCTTCCAAAACTAATTGTAATGCTATTTAAACAAAATATAATTATGTGATTTTTCTAAAAATTTAGACTTTTAAATGATGAAAAGCTGTCCTCATAAAAAGGAACAGCTTTTTCGTTTTATCATCGCCAGATGGCGGAGGCCCATTCAGGATGATCTATGAAAGGGTTGCGATTATGCTGATATTGATTATAAATGATCTCATTTCGATTACGCTCGAAGGCATCTACAGGATCCTGTTCATTCCATTCAAGTAAGACAGCCAATTTACCATGATAAGGGGCGGTACCATTGTTCACTTGATTATTTAACTCTAAATCCACTTCCCCTGCATCACCCTCGTAACGAACCGCCATATAAAACAGCATCCGGGCGACATCACCTTTGACACTATCGCGAGGTTCCCACGAATCGGAGTCATAGTAATTTCCTATCGCTTCGGTATGTTCAGAACCTCCATTATCAAAGTCCAGGTTGTTTCTTGTACTGTTGACAGAAGCATCAGTCGGCCGAAGGTGATGCAGATCGGTGCCGGGTCCTAAAGTGGTACCAAAATCACCATGTGATTTCGCCCATACATGCTCACGATTCCAATCATTAACACCAGATCCGTTCATCGTTTTTCCTTGAGAACGCCCTGTATAAAGAAGAATGACATTATTGGCGTTATTCGGGTCCTCATCGGTTTTTCGTAAAGCTTCCCAGACATTTGAATACGATATTTCCGAATGGTCATCGATGATTTCATGGAGGGCATTCTTTAGCGAAGACCCTGATTTTCCAACGGCTGAATCATAGTATGAGTCACCCCCTGGTGTCTCCGGTTCTGGTGAATCATTCCCTGAAAACATGGCAGATATATCTTTCAAGCCTGGATGGGTGAAATACGCACTCAGTGTACAGGTTACGGTGACTTTTTTTCCTTTCAAAGAAGGATGTGTTTTTAACCCAAATTCAGAGCGGAAGGAGGTTGGAATCTGAACATATACCATATTGGCAATGTTTGTTTCCGAAGAGCTGTCTGCCAATGCTAGGGCATAATCATTCGGATAGCTGCTCGTGACGACGGTATTGGCTGACGTGGGCTGCCCCGTCACATATCCACTGACCGTTTTAATCGTGCTGTTTTGATTCGCAATGGCTTGGGAAACGGAGTAAGGAGATGACAAGCTGCCATCGCCAGCCGCGGCTAGTGATGGGGTGATGAAAAGAGCGGAAATAAAGAAAGCGAGCACGAGTAAAATGGGCAGAGCAAATCTTGGTTCATGTTTTGTGAACATGTCATTCCTCCATAAATCGATTCATACCCATTTCCAGAGAAATCGGCATGTATATGTAAAGTTATGGATATTAGGCGCTGTCTCCTTCTGAAATGTCAAAAATGAGAGAAAACAGCTAGTGAAGCTTGGCGGAATTTAGGGAAATAGCCCGGGAAATATCGAAGGCTGTTATGGAAATGAAATGGATACGAAAAACCGTCAGCATGCTACTGACGGTTTTTTTTACTCTGTTTTATAAGAAGACTTTGAATGAAACTCAATAACAATGATCCGATTAAAGCTCCCCAAAATGAATCTATTACAAAGCCACTGACGGCATAGGAAGTAATTTGGAATGTGAAGGCATTTATAATGAAAGAAAACAACCCGAACGTCAGGATGGTGATCGGCAATGTGATAAGTTGGAGAATGGGTCTAACAAGCAAGTTCATGATCGATAATATTAAAACCGCCAGCAGGGCAGTTCCGTAAGATTTAATCGTGATGGAGTCGAGAAGCCAGTCAATAACGAGCAATACCAGCCCGTTGGTAAGAAAACGCATTATTATGTTCATGAAAAACTCCTCCTGCAGTCACTTTACTACAAGTCATTATACTAAAGTTTCATGAATTTCAGTTATATGTTGCAGAATTGTCACAAAAAAAAGAGGAATACGATATGTATTCCTCCAGATTGGATAAAGACCCATTTAAGGGTCTCAGAGCAGTTTTTTTCTATTAAAAACGTTCCAGTTGTTTCAGAAATTCGCTCCCTTTCCGCCGAAAGAACCCCATTTGTCTACAAAACGGGACCCATTAGGTTCTATTTAGTTGTTGGCGATGATCTTTTCGAATTCACCTAATTCCAATGTGTTTTTCAATTTTGGATTGGTGTTTAAGGAAAGCAGGGCACTTTCGATGAGAAAGATTCGCGGTTCAACGTTTTGTAATAATTCCTCTTGAATAAAGTGAATCAATTTTAAGTTTTTAACCCGTTCCGCTTCATCATCTTGGCAGAGCCTCAAGATCAATTTTTTTAGGTCATTTGCAGAGTGCAGGAGTGCTGTATGAAAATCCTGCTGTGTATGGAAGCACTCAGGCAGCCATTGCTTGATGAGATCTGGTTCCAAAAGCTGTGCTTTTGACGTGCTGACATCTTCGAAAATCGATTTAATCCTATCGACACAATAACGGATAATTTCAGTAGGGTTGAAATCTGGCTCTTTAGCCAAGGCATTAAAATGAATCGTTTGATGCATCATCCCCGAGTAAAGAATGGCACAGTCCAAAATATAAGGTTTTTTATCAGCACCGAAAATGTCGAGAAACCGTTTTGATAGCCAATGGATATGCTGGAATTTAGCATGTGTTATGAAGCTCTTAAGTTCGGTATCATTTGAAATCATTACTTCTTCATATAAGAAAAAGATTTTATTATTTTTGTTGGAGTGCATTTGTAATTCGGATTGTTTGATGAATATTTCAATATCTGCAAGGTTTTGCCCAATCAGCAATTCATTCCGCTCTTTTTCGAATTTTTCTTGCGAAGTTAGGAAGACTGCCTTAAGCAATTCGCTTTTAGAAGAAAAATAGTTATAAAATGTTCCTTTTGAAATGCCGCTATAATCTAAAATATCCTGAATGGAAGTTGCTTGATAACCCTTTTCAATAAATAATTGGTGTGCATATTTTACTACCAGTTGTTTGCGCTCATTCATATATATCACCCTTACTCTTATTGGACGGTCATTTTAACGTAATAGTATCTTATTTTCTATACGAACACAAACCAGCATGTTTACAATTTCTCTAGCGAAATTAGGGTGAATGCCTTTTGTTTCATTCAATTTATGGAGAGTTCTGCTGAAGATAGGGTTCACAAAAGCAATGAAAAAATCAGTTTCTATGCATCCTTCTATTGTCATGTAAATAAAGGCTGATGAAGTGAACAAAGTCACAGGAGAACAATTCGGTTTGTTATAAGATAGAAGGAAATAGGAGAAGTAGCGCAAAGTAACTATGAATATTCGTAATCATTCTCGATTACTATCCCATTAGTAGGAGAAATGATAAAATCACTTGTCATGAAGGAATATTGGTTATAAGGGTCGTATACCATTATTAGGAATTAAATTATGTCAATATGCTGTTCCGTCAACGTTTATATCTATTAGATTAACCACATTATGGATGAGTGAGGAATTATATCATCAAACAAAAAACAATGAATTAATTATTATATTAAAATTATTATAAATAAGTATTGATTTTTTTCTGAGAAGCTTTTGAGAAGCTTTATCATTATATACATAAATAATAATGAAAAGGTGGTTCAATTATGTCGAATAAAAAAAACCTTACTACAAGCTGGGGAGCGCCAGTTGGAGATAATCAGAACTCGATCACTGCCGGCGAACGAGGCCCGGTACTCATTCAAGATGTACACTTATTGGAAAAGCTAGCCCACTTCAACCGTGAACGTGTGCCTGAACGTGTAGTTCATGCGAAGGGTGCCGGTGCATTCGGAACTTTCGAAGTAACGAACGACCTTTCTCAGTACACGAAAGCTAAACTTTTCAATGGTGTGGGCAAGAAGACAGATCTTTTTATCCGTTTCTCCACAGTTGCAGGTGAATTGGGTTCTGCTGATACAGTCCGTGACCCGCGTGGATTTGCTGTTAAATTCTACACGGAAGAAGGAAACTACGATATCGTCGGTAATAATACGCCTGTATTCTTTATTCGCGATGCGATTAAATTCCCCGACTTCATCCATACACAAAAAAGAGATCCAAGAACACATTTGAAAAACCCTACGGCAGTTTGGGATTTCTGGTCACATTCACCGGAATCTTTGCACCAAGTAACGATCCTGATGTCCGACCGGGGCATTCCTGCTACACTTCGTCATACACATGGCTTCGGAAGCCACACATTTAAATGGGTGAATGCTGAAGGAAAAGGAGTTTGGGTGAAATACCACTTCAAAACAGAACAAGGCATCAAAAACCTTGATGTGGATCTAGCTGCAAAACTAGCAGGTGAAAACCCTGATTACCATACGGAAGATCTTTTCAATGCCATTGAAAAAGGGGACTTCCCTGCATGGAA
The DNA here is from genome assembly GCF_002243645.1 of Peribacillus simplex NBRC 15720 = DSM 1321. Taxonomy (NCBI): domain Bacteria; kingdom Bacillati; phylum Bacillota; class Bacilli; order Caryophanales; family Bacillaceae; genus Peribacillus; species Peribacillus simplex. The sequence goes on from NZ_CP017704.1 coordinate 3,104,694, forward strand.
ATTATATGTTCAGATCATGCCTCTGGAAGATGCGGATACATACCGTTTCGATCCATTCGATGTGACGAAGGTATGGTCTCAAAAAGATTATCCGCTGATCGAGCTTGGCCGTATGGAATTGAACAGAAATCCTGAAAACTACTTTGCTGAAGTAGAGCAAGCCACGTTCTCACCGGGAACATTCGTACCAGGGATTGAAGCTTCTCCAGACAAGATGCTTCAAGGACGTCTATTCGCATATGGAGATGCACACCGTTACCGTGTGGGCTCGAATCATAACCAGCTTCCGGTGAACCGTCCGAAAGTGGAAGCGAACAACTATCAGCGTGATGGCTTCATGCGTGCAGACGACAATGGCAAGGGATCTGTTTATTATGAGCCGAATAGTTTTGGCGGCCCTGCCGAATCAACGGAAAATAAAGTCACTCCTTTCGAGGTGACTGGGCAAGCTGAACAAGTTGGTCATAATAGTGATGATCACTACACTCAAGCGGGTGACTTATACCGTCTATTGAGTGCCGAAGAGAAAACTCGCCTTGTTGACACGATCGTGGGCGCAATGAAACCTGTGGAATTGGAAGAAATCAAGCTTCGTCAAATCGGTCATTTTTACAAAGCCGATCCAGAATACGGAACGCGCATAGCCGAAGGTTTAGGTTTGCCCGTACCGCAAGAAGCGTAAAATAGGGGACTCCCAATCTATTAAAATGCAAACAGGCATCCATTCATGAATGGATGCCTGTTTTGTTTGTTTATGGAGGGCACCGTTATATAAATGACACCCGACAAGTTCGGTAAGAATATATAGTTATAAAAGTTTGAAAGGAAGTCATGCTGTCAGATTAATGGGGGGCCAGTTACTTAGATTATCGGTAAAGGCTGGAATTAATGACTGGTAAAAGAATCGGGATTTAGTAGGCAGTCCAATTTACCAGAAACCACATATTTTACAAAAGTTCTTAAAAGATTGGATGTAGGGAATGAGCTTAGCATTTTCTTAATTGATGAAATGAAGGTGAGCGATCAAGAAAATCCGGTTATATGACTTTTGGAATGAAACCCATTACAGGGAGGATGAACGCTGGTGCGCTCACCGGTATGACTGGCCGTTCCTGGTCAGGTATCGGGAGGGATATGAATGCAAATGGAACGATAGGCCTCAGCATTGTGGGAGATTTGCAGAAAATGTCTTTGAATTGCCTCACAAGTTATCCGACATTCGCTTGAAGCATCTGGGCTGGATTAAAGAAAAAGATCGGATGGCGAAATTCAAAAGATATCGAAAATTAGAACCTGAGGGTAAGTTTGGAAGTACTGAGCATATCTAAGCATTCTGGATGATGCCCCACTTTGGTTCATTTTGAGGAGTGACTTTTCAATAATCATGTAGTCCAGAACAGGGTGCTTTGGCAATAATTAAATCGAATCAGCATACATTTGGTTAAGAGGAGGTGCAGTATGGACGTTTTTGTGCGGCAGAATGATTCCTTGTGGTATTATAGCCAATTATTCAAGGTGAATTACCAACTTATCATTGATTCCAATAATGGGATTGATCCACTTGCACTTATGCTTGGTCAACAAATCAAAATTCCTGGCTTTACGACTACCAGTTATAGCATTAAGCAAGGTGATTCGTTATGGGCAATTGCCAGGTCACGTAATCTTTCATTGGATGCCCTATTTTTGGTTAATCCCAATCTCAACCCGAATGCCCTGCAAATTGGCCAGACAATTTCTGTGCCATTAAGGATTACGTGGAGGCTAATTCAAGGAAACCGAGAATATGATTATGAGACGATGATGACCGATGTAAGACGTTTGAAAAATATCTATCCATTTATTAAAAACTCCCCCATCGGGGACTCGGTGCTTGAAAGGGATATCCCCGAAGTGCTGATTGGAAATGGTAACAAACGAGTTCACTATAATGGTTCCTTTCATGCGAATGAGTGGATAACGACGCCTGTGATCATGACCTTTTTAAATGATTATTTACTCGCAATCACGAATCAGGCTGACATCCGCGGTCTATCTATGTTTCCCTTTTATCAACAGACGATGCTGTCGATCGTCCCAATGGTGAATCCGGACGGAGTGGAGTTGGTTCTGAAAGGCCCTCCTGCAGATGAGTCATTGAGAAGACGGCTCGTCGAATGGAATAATGGCAGCGAAGACTTCTCTGGCTGGAAAGCCAATATTAACGGGGTGGATCTGAATGATCAATTTCCAGCCAAATGGGAACTGGAACAAGCACGCAATAATGTAACGGATCCAGGTCCGGCAAATTATTCCGGGGAAGGGCCGCTTACACAGCCAGAAGCTATTGCAATGTCAGAGTTGACAAAAAAACGTGATTTTGGCAAAGTTCTTGCTTTCCATACCCAAGGAGAGGTCATTTATTGGGGGTTTGAAGATTTGGAACCACCCGAGTCGGAAACGATAGTCAATGAGTTTGCGAGGGTCAGTGGTTATGAGCCTGTCAAATCCGCCAATAGTTATGCAGGGTATAAGGATTGGTACATTCAGGATTGGCGAAGGCCGGGGTTTACCGTGGAGCTGGGCAAAGGAACCAATCCCCTGCCTATATCACAGTTCGATGAGATTTATCAGAAGTCGCTTGGGATTTTCTTAGCTGGGTTATATATGTGAATTTTGACCAAATGAAAAAGCTCAACTCCGTTACCATGGGGAAGAGCTTTTTAGTCTTATAAACTCTTAGACTTGAAACGATGAGGGCTGCTGCAAAAAATAAGTAAAGTTATGCTTTACTTATCGATTGCATGATTAACTCGCCTTTTAGCCTAAAATTAACGGACATTCTCCATGTCCCAGTAATGTTGCAGCCCCTACCAAAAGGTATTCTGATAGTTTTGCAGTAAAGAAGTTCTTTGACTTCCTTAGCGCTAGTATTGGCCCCACCTACGCCATATACTTTGACGGCCACGCATGCCATCCAACCTAATTTCATTATAATAGAAAGCGCTTACATTTACAAAAATAATCGTAATGCAAATTTCGACATTCATATAAGTGTCCCTTACCAGTAGGTGGAGAATGGGCATATTACTGATAAGGGCCCTATAAGATTCAGGTCAATTTGCAATGAATTCCTGTAACTTTTGCCTTAGGCCACCATTGCCGAATTTAATGAACTTTGTCTTTCCGGCTTCTTGTTCCGAGGTAGAAGCGAAATCCAAAAAGGCTAAAAGGTTGATCCGGCGGTGAAGAATATGGACAATGCCATATTCATAGAACCAATGATCGATCGTGTTGTAAACCCCTCTATTCAGTCTATATTTCTGCTGGCACCAGTGGAAAAATAGTCTGTCAGGAAGATTAAGGTACTCCATATCTTCTAAGCCCCCATTTTGCTTCTCATTCATGACAGGGGAAATGGTCCGTAGCATTTCCTTTTGCATAGTAAACTCCTCCCTCATTGATAAAAACGAAAAAACCCCCTATTCCTATTGAATAGAGAGCCTCCAGTGAACTAGTCAGCTTATATATATACTTTATATAAAAGTAGTATAAAGTATATTAATCCCATTTGTCAAGTTGGTATTCGAAAACTAAAATGAATATATTCATTTCCAGTTTTCAGTGTGATTTTAAATGAAAATACGAATAAATATTTATGTTTATTCGTTTATAGTTCGTATATAATGATTTTGAAGTATTAAGGAGGAGAGACTGAATGTATAAATCGAAAAAGATTTTATTATTGGGCTCGGGTGAATTGGGGAAAGAGGTCATACTTGAAGCACAGCGACTGGGTGTGGAGACCGTTGCTGTAGACCGCTATGAACATGCCCCTGCCATGCAAGTCGCTCACCGCAGTTATGTGATCGATATGCTGGATGCGGAGCAACTAAGGGGAGTTGTAGAAAAAGAACAACCCGATTTGATTGTACCGGAAATCGAAGCCATCGCTACATCTGAACTAGTCAAATTGGAAGAGGAAGGCTTTCATGTCATTCCGACGGCAAGAGCGGCTAAATTGACTATGGATCGTGAAGGAATCAGGAGGTTGGCTTCTGAAACCCTGGAGATTCCGACCGCAGCCTACAAATTCGCCGATACATATGAAGAATTTGTCCAAGCTGCCAAGGAAGTTGGTTTTCCCAATGTCGTAAAACCGCTGATGAGTTCCTCAGGTAAAGGGCAAAGTGTGTGCCGAACGGAAGGTGACCTGGAGGATTGCTGGAAAATCGCGATGGAAGGCGGCCGGGTTCAAAATGGACGGGTGATCATTGAAGAATTTATCCGTTTTGATTCGGAAATTACGCTGCTTACTGTCCGGGCCGTAAATGGTACCATGTTTTGTGCTCCAATCGGTCACATTCAGCAGGGCGGGGATTATATTGAATCTTGGCAGCCGCATAATATGACAGAAGCGCAAATAATGGAAGCGAAAAGAATTGCCCATGCCATTACAGATGAACTTGGAGGGTACGGATTATTCGGGGTTGAGCTTTTCCTCTCAGGGGATAAAGTCTATTTCAGTGAAGTTTCCCCACGTCCGCATGATACGGGGCTAGTGACATTAGTGACTCAGAATTTGTCCGAGTTTGCCCTTCATATTCGTGCGATTCTAGGATTTCCCATCCCGGAAATCAAGCTGATCAGCCCAGGTGCCAGCCGTCCATTAAAAGCGCAAGATGAGTTATCGGAATATTCTATAGTCGGTGTTGAACAAGCTTTGGCTTTACCGAATACACAAGTGCGTCTTTTCGGAAAACCTGTAACAAAGGCAGGTAGAAGGGTCGCAGTCGCCCTGTCGTCTGCCGATTCAATCGAGTTGGCGAGAGTGAATGCGGCCCGTGCTTTGGAATGCTTAGTTGTAGAGAAATAATAGTGAAAAAAGCGCTCTTTGAATGGAGCGCTTTTTAATATAGCATGACCTCCATAACCAGGCCCCCGACAGAGTTCTATAAGCGAAAATAAAGCATCCTGATTGAATGCTTCAGTTTATCGACAATAGGGGATTCGGAAGGGTCCCATCCCGAACCATGTTTAAGAAGGTTGGACTTTATGGTTTTTTCTTGTTTTATGAAACCCTCACTAGTTTGAAGAAATTTACGACACTCCTGCCGAATAACTGGCTAGCCGAGACTCCGCTAGACGCTTGGTAGACAGTTGGCGGAAAGGGAGCGGATTTCTGAAAACAACCGGAATTTTTTTTCTTTTCTCCATTAATTCTTTAGCACTTTCAAACTCCTAACAAATTACCCCGATTTGAAGACGTTGAATGAAAAGAACTTTGTTCAAGATCACTTACCTCGCTGGTGTTAACTAAATCTTTTTCATTCCTCTAAAACCTGTAATATGACCCCACTACTGATGATTCTCCTGAATAACCAACAACTTCATAAAAGTGGCATACAATTCCGAGTCATGCTGCCTTTACCTTGTCTTAACAATTATCCTACTGCATTTTTACATAGCCTTGACATTGAGTTCATTTTCTTCACTTATAGTTTAATTAAAGAGAAAACATTAATGGGAGGTCATTCATTTGAATCGCACATGGAGTAAAAAGGTTTTACCCATCACGCTCGTTTCTGCATTAGCATTTGGAAGTTTATCATGGTCCGCTGCGGATCGTGTTTCGGCAAAGGGGAATGCAAAAAAAGAACCAGAAATTAATAACGTGATTTTTCTGATCGGTGACGGCATGGGTGTTTCCTATACCTCCGCTTACCGGTATTTAAAAGATAACCCTGGTACGAAGGTGGCAGAACGGACAGAGTTTGATAAATACTTGGTTGGCCAGCAGATGACTTACCCTGAGGACTCTGCTCAAAATATAACGGATTCAGCTTCGGCCGCAACGGCAATGTCTTCCGGGGTGAAGACTTATAATGCTGCCATTGCAGTGGATAATGATAAATCTGAAGTCAAAACCGTATTGGAAGCAGCAAAGGAAAAAGGAAAAGCGACGGGATTGGTTGCCACTTCAGAAATCACTCATGCTACACCTGCATCTTTTGGCGCCCATGATGAAAATCGGAAAAACATGAATTCAATCGCAGACGATTATTATAATGACTTAATCAAGGGCAAACATAAAATCGACGTCCTATTGGGCGGTGGGAAATCCAATTTTGTCCGGCCTGATGTCAATTTGGCGAAAGCCTTCGAAAAAGACGGTTACAGTTATGTGACTGATAAAAATCAAATGCTTAAGGACAAAAATGAACAGGTCCTTGGTTTATTCGCTTCTGAAGGACTCCCGAAAATGATTGATCGCCCAAGTGAAACGCCTTCTTTGGAAGACATGACAAGTTCGGCGATTAAGCGTTTGAATAAAAATAAAGATGGATTCTTCCTTATGGTCGAGGGAAGCCAGGTCGATTGGGCAGGACATGATAATGATATCGTAGGTGCAATGAGTGAAATGGAGGACTTTGAAAAAGCATACAAAGCAGCCATCGAATTCGCGAAGAAAGACAAACATACCTTAGTGGTGGCTACTGCGGATCACTCTACAGGAGGATTCTCGATCGGAGCCAAAGGAATATATAACTGGTATGGTGAACCGATCAAGGCAGCCAAACGCACCCCTGACTTCATGGCGGATGCCATCGTCAAAGGGGCCGATGTTGAAAAGACTTTAAAGCAATATATTAACCAAAATGAAGTGAAGCTAACTGACGATGAAATCAAAACGGTAACAGAAGCTGCCAAATCAAAAAATGTGACGAACGTCGATAATGCCATTGAAGCCATATTCGACAATCGGACCAATACTGCATGGACTACCGGGGGACATACGGGTGAAGATGTTCCGGTCTATGCATACGGGCCATATAAAGAACGTTTTGCCGGTCAGGTCGATAACACGGATCATGCCAAAATCATCTTTGATCTATTAAAGAAGTAATAACACTTCAGGGAGGGATTCAATGAACAGACTGATGATTGGTGCCCTGTTATTGACGGCATTTGGTGCTCTTAATACCCAACCAGCTTACGAAGAAGAAACGACAGCTAAAGAAAAAACAGAGGAAATTGCCCGACCACTGGAAAAAAAGGATGTCTATGTTCCGAATCCACAGCTTCCTGATGATATAAACTTGAAGCAGATCGGTCAGGACGTTTCCGATGCAAAAGGCGAATTAACTTTGAAGGCCTATAAAAAAGTGAATGAAACGTTGAATGTTGGCCCGATCGAGGTTGAAGTCAAAGAAATGAAAGTGATGCATGCCACTCCGGATTACAGCATGATTGATTTCTTCCACGGCTATACGCATGATGAAGATTTCGATATCGTAAAAGTGAAAGTGGAAATCAAAAACAATACGGATAAAAAAATTAAGTTTTCCCCAGTTGCTTTCCTTGAAACGGACAGCGGAGAACATCTGACATGGGAAGATGAGATCTACTTAGAAGAACTTACTGGTGAGATAGAAGGAAACGGTTCAAAAAGCGGAAACATTGGTTTCATTCTAAATGATGGAAACATAAAGGGCATATCCCTCATGACAAGTGATGCGGTGGATGAAGAAGGGGAAGGCCTTGCAAAAGGCAAGTCAGCTGAATTCGCTTTTTAAAGAATATGTATAAATGCTTTGGAAAAATAAAATACTAGTACAAGTGATAGGGATTTCTATCACTGAACGGAATATCCAAATCCTAATGATGAGGTGACACAGAATGAGCTATAAAGGTCAATTAGATCCACATTCTCAAAAGTTTCACCATAATTGGACAAGACCTAAGCGTTCAAATTCTCAAGTTAATGGCCATACGCAAGAATCGCAAACAAACATTATACTAAGAAGCAATGCAAAGGCTCACAGGTGGTAACGGATATTTCCGATAAAGAAGGAGGCTCTCAGCGAGCCTTCTTCTTTATATTTAATCCAGAATCATCTAAACCGATCAAGGCATACATGGCTTTTCATTCATAATTATGATACCATTTACCTTTAAGACTAAAGCGATGAGCCTGGCGTGAAACCGGAGTTTTGATTCCGATTGAAGTTTCACCTTATACAAATAGAGGACGTGAATTGTAATGATTAAAATTGAAATCCCTGCAGCGGATATAAGCATCAAACAAAGAAAGCAAGTTATAGAAGGAGACGAAGCTGTCATTCCTGAAATTTACGGGTTTATCGATTTTCATTTGATTCCCCGTGATAAAGGCGGCATCATCTTGTTTTACAATGAAAACGATGAGCTGATTTTTGTCGGTAAAGCTCGTAAATTAAGACCAAGGGTCAAGAAGCATTTCGAGGATAATGTTTCGCCGATTAAAGAGCATCGTAATGAAGTCAAGAAAATTGACATTCTTTTAGTCGAAGACGCTATGGAACGTGAAATCTATGAAACGTACATGATCAATAACCTTCATGCTAAATACAACGTCGACAAAGTGTTTTATAAATAAGAAGTACCTATGAAAAGCTGACTGCATATGCACTCAGCTTTTTTGTGTGCAAACTTAAGTTTACATATGTACAAAAACAATTTCGTACATTTACAGCTGCTCCATATTAGGTTAACAATGTTGGTTTATATTTAGAGTATTCCAATACATTCTCAGGAGGAAGCTATTGAAGAAAATACTTTGTAAAAAGGTGTTAGTTATCTCGATCGGGACAGTGATTGCCTTTGGGAATTTAACGTGGTCCGTGTCACAAGCTTCTAAATTGGCGAAACAGAGAGAGATTGAAACTTTTGAACAAGAGACAGTAAAATCTTCAGGGTGGGAAATGGCGGAATAAGCATAGTAACCAATAATTTTTTTCTCGATTTGCAACAAAGAAAAAGAAAAATGTATTGGATTATGAAACGTTGTTGATGATCAGCTGCTTGTCAATATGGAGTACAATACATGATAAAACAGCAATGGAGGTTCATTACACGTGATGTTATGTGTAATTGGCTTCCATTTAATTTTTGTTTTTAGTTTTATGAAGAATGTCAGCACCTTTCATTTATCCGTGATTGCCCATGCAGCAGTATTGGAGCAATCGTGATAACATTCGATCGGGAAAAGTATTCGGAGGTAATTTTGAAAAAAACTTGCAAATAGTAATGATTACGTTTTATTATTAAAGAGTGTTTTTACATGGGTGATAGCTTTGGTATTTAAATCGTAATGATTTTGATTTATGTGCAGCGAAGAAATCAGGCAAAGGAGTGGTAAGGATGGAGATGAAGAAAATTCCGGTTACGGTATTGAGTGGATACCTTGGTGCGGGAAAGACGACGCTTTTGAATCATATTCTTGAAAATCGGAATGATCTGAAGGTTGCCGTAATCGTTAATGATATGAGTGAGATCAATATTGATGCCTCGCTGGTCAAACAGGGAGGGTTTACCCGGACGGATGAAAAACTGGTGGAAATGCAGAATGGCTGCATTTGCTGTACGCTTCGTGAGGATTTGATGATTGAAGTGGAGAAATTGGCGAAACAAGGGGATATTGATTACATCGTGATTGAATCGACTGGGATAAGCGAACCGGTACCTGTAGCCCAAACCTTCTCTTATGTCGATGAAAGCATGGGAATTGATTTATCGGAATATTGCCGGCTTGATACGATGGTTACCGTTGTTGATGGGTATAACTTTTGGCAAGACTTCACTTCCGGAGAAACACTTATCGACAGGATGCAGGCAACTGATACCGCGGATGACAGGGAAGTGGTCGATCTATTAATAGATCAGATAGAGTTCGCCAATGTCATCTTGTTAAATAAAATCGATCTAATGGATGCTGACGCCGTTGAGGAATTGAAAGCGGTTCTTCATAAGATGAATGCGGATGCGAGGATCATCGAAACAAACCATTCCAAGGTGCCGCTAAAGGATGTATTGAATACACATTTATTTGATTTTGAAGAGGCAAGCCAAGGAGCTGGCTGGATAAAGGAATTGAATGAAGAGCATATCCCGGAGACCCTGGAGTACGGGATTTCTTCCTTCGTTTACAGAAGGAAAATACCCTTTCATCCCGAGAGGCTGATGGCGTGGTTAGAAAACTGGCCCGTACAAGTGGTGAGGGCAAAGGGCTTCCTTTGGCTGGCATCGAGAAATGATACGGCAGGCTTGCTATCGCAGGCAGGACCGTCATTAACTTTACAAGCAGCCGGTAAATGGATTGCAGCTTACCCTGAGGAAGAACAGCGCCAAATTTTAAAGGAAGCACCTGAATTATTGGAACGGTGGAATGCAGTATACGGTGACAGGATGACGGAGCTGGTGATGATTGGCATTCAAATGAATCAACAGGAAATCGAAAATGAATTAGATCAATGCTTATTGACGGAAATTGAGTTGCAGCAAGATTGGTCTCTGTATGAAGATCGATTGCCTGCATTTTCGGAAATCGTTCATTAAAAAACTTTAGGAGGAAACAAAAATGAGAGTAAACATTACTTTAGCATGCACAGAATCAGGGGACCGAAATTATATCACGACAAAAAACAAGCGGAATAATCCGGACAGGATCGAATTGAAAAAGTACTGCCCGAGATTAAAGAAACACACGCTTCACCGTGAAACGAAGTAATTTTGAGATTTAAATCGTAATGATTATGTTTTATTGAAGAGGATGGATGTAAAAGGAGGTAAGTTCATGTTTTCATGTTGGAATGGATCATTATTGGCGGAGGCATTCAAGGTATGACGATGGCTGCATTTTTACTTAAGTCTTATCCAGGCCCGGAATAAGGGATCCATCCCACCTGACTTACATAAAGCGCTGATGAATTAAGTTAAACAGGGATTATTGCGTTTCATGGATGTTGAAGTGATAAGCGCTGTGTGGAGGGACGGGCATATTAGCCTCAAAGATAAAAACTAAAAGGTCATTCAACAAACAGGGACAATCCTTTCAGAGACCGGCTTTAAGTCATATGCCAGGGGAAGGATTGGCTAACGCCAGTCATCCGGTCGGATGATTTACGCTGCGCGGAATGTGGTTATCCGATTGTATCGCAGTCGTTGCAGTGGAGTCCTGGTTTATATGTCACGGGAGCATTGGCTGAACTTGAAATGGGGCCGATATCCAGGAATATATCGGGAGCAAGACAGGCAGCGGAACGAATTGTGAATAGTTTATAGAATTTATTAAATCAACATCTTTAAAAAAAGGAGAATTAAAATGGCGAAAAAATCCAAGGTAATAAAAGCGGAAAAACAGTTGGCAATGGTCGAAAAGTATGCAGAACTTAGAAAGGAATTGAAGGAGAAAGGGGATTATGCAGCATTAGCCAAAATCCCTCGTGATTCCTCACCGACAAGGGTCCACAATCGTTGTGGAGTAACGGGGAGGCCCCGTGGATATATGCGCAAATTCAACATGTCACGTATCGTTTTTAGGGAACTTGCTCATAAAGGGCAACTGCCGGGTGTTAAAAAGTCAAGCTGGTGATGCAGGGAGAAGAAAGGGGATTTAAGGATAATAGTGAAAAGTAGCCCTTTACAAAAAAAATATAATTATTACATATTAGGATAAATGCAGTGTATTAAGAAATTACTTCAGTTAAGTAAAGAAAGGTTTTTTATCTGTAAATTTTGTTGAACATTCAAGAAGCGGCCTTTAGAGTGAACGTAAAAAAGCAGAAGTCTTTAAGACTCTGCTTTTTTTAGTATGCTTTTTACCTTTGGAAAAATTCAATCCACTCTTTTTCCGGTCCATATACGTAGAAATAGCGATAACCATTTGGAAGGGTGACTATCTCTTCATCAATCAGCTCGGTGTTATCCAAGCTTTTGATCCGGGCATATTCTTCTTCGATATCATCCACGGTAATGGCAAAATGGTGGATCGTTGCTTCGGATGGCAGTGTGTCGCTATATCCCTGAATCAATTCTATTTCCGTTTCGTCCGACTCTTCGTAACCGAGGAATGCCAGTTCGATTACCCCATTAGTATGAGTCATGCGTGCTTTTAATTTTAAATCCAGCACATCTTGATAAAAAGCGATGGATTTTTCAAGATCTCTTACAACAACGCCAATGTGATCGACCCTTTTCGCAGCCAAGAAATCTTCCTCCTTCATTATATCCAGGTGCAATACGCTAATATTAGTATATATAAGATTATTCGGAATTAAATCACATTTTTATAGCCGTTATTAGATAATTTTTTAAATGATGTTAAAAAAGGGAAAGTATTGGTAAATAATGAAAAAATGACAAGTGGCTTATGGGATAATACTTTTCTTCCATAATATCTCTTGATTGATTCTTTTCTTGGAAAGAATGGTATTATAATTTTCCAGGGCTAAAATTTGTTTATAAATCGAATAGTCGATATACTATGGAAACAACTCCATTATTAATGGATATGAAAGGAGAGGTAGTATGGGAAAAATTCGTGAAGGTGAGGTTTTCACCCTTACTGATGACAGTGATGAAGGCCATGAAGTTGAGGTTTTAGGATCATTGGATGTAGAAGGAACGGAATATGTTGCAGTAGGTTTGCTTGAAGATATTGAAGAGGATACAGATGAAGATATCGATATTTTCTTTTTCAGGGTCGAAGGCGAAGGTGAACTGCTCGATATCCAATCGGATGAAGAGTTCGAAAAGGTATCATTGGCGTTTGAAGCGGCATTTGAAGCGAAAGAATGACAAGATAAAAGACGGCACAATTTGTGCCGTCTTTTTTATATGTATAAAGAAAGTATTAGCCCCGCCTTCGCCAAATACCATGATAGCCACGCGTGCTATCCAGCCTTACTTAAGTATAGGATTGTTTTATTGATAGGACGTGTACTCCATATGAAGATTTTGTTAATAAACGGAGTATTTTTCCATCCCCGAGGCATAGGATAAAAAAAATGGGGGTGATGGGATGGCCGTTGTAAAGCACACTGATGCCGATATTGCCTTATTGGCAAGATTGCTTAGAGCGGAAGGCGAAGGTGAAGGGGATCAAGGCATGTTGATGATCGGTAATGTAGGAGTCAATCGGATTAGGTCGAATTGTTCCGATTTCAAAGGGTTGAGGACGATTCCAGACATGATTTATCAGGAGCATGCCTTTGAAGCAGTACAGAAGGGGTATTTTTATCAGCGAGCAAGGGACAGGGAAAAAAGACTTGCACGCCGCAGTGTAAATGGTGAAAGGATATGGCCCTCGAAATTTAGCCTATGGTACTTCAGACCACCGGGAGATTGTCCGGCAACCTGGTATAATCAGCCCCTGGTTGGGCGTTTCAAGCTCCATTGCTTTTATGAACCAACAGGTACAGAATGTCCAAATATTTATAATACATTTTAAGGAAGAGGCTGAACCTTATGGGGTTTGGCCTCTTTGTGCATCAATCCTTAACTTGGAGAAATCATATGATAAAACTGGCAAATGATTTACTGATACTGTAAAATTGAGACTGTAAATTTCCGGATAAGAAAGGAATAAAAATATAGATGAGTAAAAGGCTTATTAATTATGGACAAGGGCAAATGGGGGAACAGCCGGAGGATAATACCGAGAAATTTAAGTCTTTCATGGAGAACAACCCGGACGCCATTTCCATTGTTGATCTGGAAGGAAAGACCCTTCAAGTGAATGCAGCTTTTGAAGAGTTTTTCGGTTGGACGAATGATGAGCTCATAGGCATGCCGTTTCCAATTATTCCTGATTTCTTGAAGGAGTCAGTCAATGAATTGCATGACCAAATTAAGTCAGGGGTACAAAAGAAAGGCTTTGAAACGGTCAGGATAAAGAAGGATGGACAGTTAATCGATGTAAGCATCTCCCTGTTTAATATCCGCGATAATGAAAATGAACCGTGTGCATTGGTTTTCGTTTATCGGGATATCACGAATCAAAAACTTGCTGAAGCTGCCTTGAAGGAAAGTGAGCAAAGGTATCGCAGTTTAGTGGAGGTGTCACCTGAAGCGATTTTTGTACATCGCAATGGGATCATCGAGTATATGAATCCCATGGGGGCAAAAATGCTTGGGATGGATAGTGTGGAAGATATTATCGGTAAATCGGTTTTTCAGTTCGTTCACCTGGAGTCCCGGGAAAGTGTACAAAAAAGAATCGAGATCATGAGGGACGATCATCAGGCGGTTGGTTTACTGGAACAAAAGTTCATTCGGCTTGACGGACAAGTATTTTATGGAGAAACACTCGGTCTTCCGATTATTTATAAAGGTCAACCAGCCATACAGGTATTCTGTAGGGATATTACGGAGCGTAAAAAGACCGAAGAGCTGCTCTGTAAATCCAATATGTTATCGGCGGTAGGACAGATGGCTGCAGGCATCGCACATGAAATTAGAAATCCATTAACTGCGGTCAAAGGATTTTTACAATTATTAAGAGAAGACCCTGAGCAAAAGGACTATCTTGAAATGACGGTCAGTGAAGTTGAAAAAATCGAAACCCTTGCCAATGAATTTTTAAGTTTAGCAGAGCCTGAAGTGAAGGTTTGTGAATTCATTCAGCTTAACGATATATTGGATAGTGTGATTACGGTAGCCGAGTTTCAAGCGATTTTGAATGATGTTGAAATCATCAAGGAATATAATATGGATTCGGCATCTGTCTTTGGCGAACCGAATCAGTTAAAACAAGTATTCACGAATGTCGTCAATAATGCGATAGAAGCCATGCCGAATGGCGGCAAACTTCATATACAGTTAAACCATGAAGGAGACTCTGCAATGATCCGATTCATTGATCAAGGCTGCGGAATCTCAACTGAGCGCATGAAGCATCTAGGGCAGCCTTTTTATAGCACCTCTGAAAAAGGAACTGGGTTTGGGCTCATGGTCAGTACTAAAATAATCCATGAGCATAATGGGGAAATTCATTTCAGCAGCGAAGTGGGAGAAGGGACGATTGTAGATATCAGTCTCCCTATCAATGAAAGTTCACAATGAAAAGTGACGAGAAGCCATGCTCTCGTCACTTTTTGGTTTATAGCTTAACGATCGTTCTGCCTCTAGCTTCCCCTTTTAATAGGGTAGGAAGGACGTCAGGCAATTCTTTAAGTGTAATTTCCTGTTGAACGAGCTGTTCTAAATGATCGAGTTTAAAGTCGGTAGCAAGGCGATGCCAAACTTTCAATCTTGTATCCATCGGGCAATTGACCGAATCGATCCCAAGTAGATTAACACCCCTTAGGATGAATGGAAAGACAGTGGCAGGAAGGCTTGTACCAGCCGTTAATCCACTGACCGCAACAGCTCCGCCATACTTGATTTGGCTAAGGACCGACGCTAGCGGTTCACCGCCGACGGGATCCACCGCACCGCTCCACTTCTGTTTGCCCAGTGCCCGCAGCTTGCCATCATATACATCTTCCCGCGAGACAATAGTCTTCGCACCGATTTCCTTCAAGTAACCATGTTCCGATTCTTTTCCAGTACTCGCTTCCACGGAATAGCCAAGTTTGGAAAGGATCGAGACAGCGAAACTGCCAACCCCGCCAGTTGCACCAGTGACGAGAATGCTCCCTTGCTCAGGGGTGAGGTTATTTTCTTCCAATCTCAGAACCGATAAGGCTGCAGTGAAACCGGCCGTACCGATGATCATTGCCTCCTTCATTGTAAGGCCATCAGGAAGCGGGACGATCCACTCAGCCGGAACACGGGCAAATTGACTGTAGCCGCCGGATTGCGAAACGCCAATCCCATAGGAGGTCGCAATGACTTCGTCCCCTTCTTTAAAGCGCGAATCCTCAGATGAAACGACGACACCAGCCATATCAATTCCCGGAACGATAGGATAGCTGCTGACAATGTTTCCATTAGGAATGCTGGCAAGGCTATCTTTATAGTTCACACCGGAATAATGGACACGGATGAGCACTTCGCCTTGAGGTAGATCATCAAGTGATAGTTGCTGAATGTTAACGGTGAATTGATCATCTTGCTTGTTCACGACTAATGCATCAAATTGCTGTATCATGGTTCTTTCCCCCTTTTAATAATGTATCTATCCCATTATAAAAGAAAAAATATCGGAATGTATAATGATACAATTCTAAATAAGTAGCGCTTGCTTTTCTTTCTGCTACTAAAAATGGTACTATTAGATTTGATTCAGTTCATATTAAAGGAGATGTTTTACATGGCTAAAAAAGGATACATACTTATGGCAAATGGAGAAAAGATCGAATTCGACCTTTTCCCGAACGAAGCACCGAACACAGTGGCTAACTTCGAAAACTTAGCAAATACAGGCTTTTATAATGGTGTAGTCTTTCACCGTGTCATCCCTGGTTTCGTAAGCCAAGGCGGAGATCCAACAGGTACAGGTGCAGGCGGAAGCGGCAAGCAAATCAAATGTGAAACAGAAGGCAACCCTCACAAACATGAGGCAGGAAGCCTATCGATGGCACATGCCGGAAAAGATACGGGCTCAAGCCAATTCTTTATCGTGCACGAACCACAACCGCATCTTAACGGTGTTCACACAGTATTCGGTAAAGTGACATCTGGACTTGAAACAGCCAAAGCTATGAAAAATGGCGACAAAATGGAAAAAGTAGAAGTTTTTGACGCTGAATGATGAAAGCGAAAAGAGGGGGCATTATGCTCCCTCTTTTTTTTTGCCATATCCATGGAGGCATTTTTTGCGAAAACCGGGGGAATATAGAGTCACTTTGGTGTAATGCTTTCAGTGAAACGGCGTTTAACACAGATGATCCCATTCATATCAATTTTCTCGAAAATTACATTTGACATGATATCCTCGTTAACCGCTTGGTTAAAAAGGATGAAGAAGATGCCGAGAAATGGATTTCAAGCGAAAGAGACCGTTTTTTCTCCTTATAGATTAAAAAAAGCTGATAACCCCATATGCCGGGGATATCAGCTTTTTTATTTTTTGTACCAGAGTCATTCGGATAGAAGGGTTTTAGGAAATCTAATGGCCGTGGGCAAGTTGGAATTATCTCGATAAGACCTGTAAGACACAATCGTATGGTTATGCGCTTGAACATCCAACTGGAGAACCTGTGAGCTTTTCATTTCCAAATAATACGTAACGTCTTCTTTTTGTAAATGATAAAAAGAAAAAGGTATTCCTAAAAGGTCCTTGCTGATTAGTTTTGTTTCAGGCTGATTGATGATTCGCTCACTCAATTCCGCTATCGTAACAGAGGTTGTTCCTGTAATGGCTGTTATTTTTTCTTTTGCATAGTCGACTGCATGACTGAAGGTGACAGCAATATTCTTCAAGATTCCGTTCATGGGGGGTCTCCTTTTAATTAGGCTTTGTTTGTAGTATGGTACGTGGCTAATGCTTTATGCAAAAAAATACGCAATGATGATATAGAATTGTCCGTTTTTGAACATGATTAAGAAGTGTGCAACGAAATCAATAAAAGGACAAACAAGGAAGGACAGAGAAAATGTCAATGAAGGTCAAAGCATGAAGAATAAAAAAATATATTGGGGTCTGTTCCTTATCGCAATCCTCGCTTTTTCAGTGGTGTTCATTCAGTTGAATATGGATGTGAATTCCAGAGCGGAAAAAGGGAAAGATGCCGATGTGGATAGTCATGAAAAAATAGAAAAATTGCTGAAAGAAATGACGCTTGAAGAAAAAATCGGACAGCTTATGATGGTTGGTTTCAAGGGAACTGAAAAGAGCAGTGAAATTACAGAGCTTATCGAACAAAAACATATAGGGGGCGTCATTTATTTTGACCGTAATATGAAATCCCCTAAACAAGTGGCCAGGTTATCCAATTCGCTTCAACAAACGGCCGATCAAAGTACACATTCGCTTCCGTTGATGGTGGCCATCGATCAGGAAGGCGGGGACATCATCAGGATGAAGGAACGGGTATCGCCCCTCCCTGCACAACAGGACATTGGAAAAAATGCATCTGTTGAGGACATATACAAAGTGGCCAAATTGAATGGGACAGAACTGGGCTCCATGGGGATTAACATTAATTTCGCCCCTGTACTTGATCTATCGAAAACGGACAAGCGTTCATTTGGGCAAGATCCGGAAAAGGTTTATCAATACGGAAAGAAAGCCATTCAAGGATTGAACGATGTATCGATAACTGGTGCACTGAAGCACTTTCCAGGAAACGGACGCAGCGAAATCGATCCGCATGTCGAAACATCTTCCGTGGAGGCAAACCAACTTGATCTGGAAAACTCGGATATTTATCCTTTCAAGCAAATCATAAGTGAAATGGATAACCAAAAGTTTTTCGTGATGGTGACCCACATTAAATATCCAGCCTATGATAAAGAAAAACCAGCAAGCCTTTCTAAAATCATCATAGAGGACCTACTTCGGGGGAAACTCAAATATGAAGGACTAGTCGTTACCGACGATTTGGAAATGGGTGCTGTGAACAAGTATTTCTCCTATGAAGATATGGGGAAGCAGGCAATCCTTGCAGGAGCTGATTTATTACTTGTCTGTCATGAATATTCCCATGAGCTTGAGGTATATAACGGATTACTGCAAGCAGTAAAGGCAGGGGAAGTTCCAATGGATAGAATAAACGAGTCAGTGAAAAGAGTGCTGACATATAAACTTAACAATATGAAGCAAACGAAAGCTGACCCGGACCAAGCTGAAAAAGTCGTGAAAAATCCCGAAAGCATAAAGTATATCGAAAGCCTGAGCGAGGATAAATAAAAGCGAAACCAATCTCTCAAAAGGATGCTTTTGTTTAAATCAGCTGATAGAGGGAATACTATATATGACTAACTTGAAGGAGGAAACTAACATGCCATCAAACAAAATGCTTGGAACCGTCCTGATAGGAGCAGCCGCATTCTTAATGCGCAATAAGAAAACCCGTGAAAAAACCATGGGTCAAATAAGATCCTTGGCCACACCAGAAACCATTGATAAGGTTAAGAGCCAATTCCAATCAATAACCAAAACAAAATCAAGTAACCCATCCGTACGTTAAGGTGAAATAACCCCATTAAGTTGTTCTTAATGGGGCTTTTTTTGTTGCTTAACATCCTATTGGTAAACAATTAAAACGATTAAAATCCAGCAGTGAATTCATCAAGCCGGTGAAGGGAAAAAGGAAAAGCACCCGATTCTTTCGAAAAACCTTGGACAGGTTTTCAAAAGTACAAGTGCTTTCATGAATGATCAATGATCATTAAGCTTCTTCTTCACCGTCATCTTCTTTATTGAACCAAAGCGGATCCTCATTATCGACTTCACCATTATAATTAATCAGGATTTCTTCTCCTGCTTTTATGTCGGTGTAAGCAAAGAAATCAAACGTATGATTCTTGAAGTTTATGTCATACGTAGCGTTGGGTGTATAAGAATGATTAAACAGCATGCCATAACCTAAAAGCATGGCAGTATGGTTAATTCCATATTCAAACGCATAATCAGCCAGCAATGTCTTCTCTATGAAAACATGCTCCTCGTTTGGATAAGCAATGACAGGTGCCTCATGCAAAAGCTCACCTTTTTTAATATCTCGTGTTGCGAATACGCCTCTATTGAACTCACCATCACTGAGTGTGGAAGTTTTAACTTCAATCATGTTCGTCACCTACTTGTTCTATTCAATATAGTCCAGATCATCTAAGCTTGACAGTTAATAAGGAGAAAAGCAACTATTTTACGGAATTAATCATTTTTAGCAAACAACAGGATTATTTTTTATTGATGCTCTACCTCTACCGTAGGACGGAATTCTGCACATGAAGGCCGAAAAAAGGTAGCGAACGGCCAAAATAATCCTCAGAGGGTCGAAAAAAGGTAGTGATGGTTCGAATAAATCCTCAGAAGGACGAAAGCAGACCATCTTCGTGGAGCGGGAAGCACCATCATGAAGGAATATAGTATAACCTGTGAGTCCGATTTTTACTGTTTATTATGATGTATCGGAAAATCCATTGTTATTCCAAGATGAATGTGAATAATTGGTTTATCCATTACAATACATAAGAAACTCCTATGACGGCGCTCCTCGCCGCCACCATCTACTACGAAAATCTAAACTCAAAATAGAGTCTAACCCTTTAACTCCTTGACGATAATGGATGATAACAATACAACCAGGCTGAACTTTTTTTGGTGGATCTTAAGGAAGATACCCTGTATAAGAAACTGGTTGTGACAGTATTGAAGAACCATTTAGTGTACTGCTAGTACGTATACAAAAATTTTTGTAACAAATCTCCTGTCATATGTATTGTTAATTTTTTTTGAGGTGATTCTCCTATGGAAGCAATGATTGAACGGTGTGCTGGCCTAGATGTACACCAAGAAACAGTAGTAGCCTGTGTATTATTTGGTCCATTAGATAAAAAGCCAAAAACCTCTATTGAAACGTTTTCAACTACAACAACGGGACTCTTGGCTTTAAGTGATTGGCTAGCTACCCTTCAGGTATCCGATATTGTGATGGAAAGTACCGGAGTCTATTGGAAACCAATATGGAATATACTTGAGGGTTCTTTTCACCTTGTTCTTGCCAATGCCAGACATGTCAAAAATGTTCCAGGTCGTAAAACTGATGTGAAAGATGCCGAATGGCTTGCCAAGCTTCTAAGATGTGGACTTATTGAAAGTAATTTTGTTCCACCGGAGGATATTCGTGATTTACGAGATCTTACTCGTTATCGAAAAAAATTGATTCATCATCGCACTTCAGAGCAGAATCGCATTCACAAAATTCTTCAAGATGCTAATATCAAGCTAACATCCGTATTATCAGACATTTTTGGTGTATCGGGACGCCGTATCCTTGAAGCGATTCTAAACGGTGAAAAAATAGAGACCGATGGTCTTCGAAAAATGGTGGATTGGCGAACAAAAGCAAGTATTACTGACATTGCAAATGCAATTAATGGTCGTATTCGCCGTCATCACCGTGATATGTTGCGTTACCATTGGGAGCATATGAGTTATTTAGAAAAAGCCATAGAAGAATTGGAAAAACAAATCGATCAACTCCTGTCCCCATATCGTAAGGAAGTAGAATTATTGGATGGTATACCTGGTGTTAACAAAGCTGCCGCAGCTACTTTTATTGCAGAGATGGGCGTTGATATGTCCGTATTTAAGTCGGCTAAACATCTTGCCTCTTGGGCTGGTGTGAGTCCCGGAAATTACGAAAGTGCTGGTAAAAAAAAACGAGTAAAACCACACAAGGTAACAAAGCTTTGAAAACGATGGCTGTAGAGTGTGTACTAGCGACATCAAGGCAAAATAATCGAATTGCTTCACATCGAAAAAGGATTACCAAACGCCAGGGAAAAATGAAGGGACGAATCGCTTCTGCTCATTTACTATTAACGATCGCTTATAACATCTTAAAAACAGGAGAACCCTATCATGAACTAGGTTCAAATTACCTTGAAGAAAAACAAAATAACAAAGAATTAAAAATGATCGAATACCTAAAAAAGAAAGGCTATACAATCGCTCCATCTGAACAACAAACTGCATAACCAGTTAATATAACGATATGGCACATTTACGTCCTTCAAAAAATTAGAATATGGTGGGCTTATTTTGTATGGCCTTTTACGAATATATTTTCATACAAAAAAAACCTCCGCTAGAAGTGAAGCTAGGGAGGTGTCGTTCATATAGATAAAACTCTTAAATCACACCGACAGCTGTAAAGGCATTTTTGACAGCCGTGACTTCTGCACTGCTTGAACCGTATAAATCAGAGGCCGATTGTATGACCGCCGCTCTGGCTTGTGAAAAAGTCGACGAGGAAGTTAAATAAGTTGTGTTTGCCCGGTAAAAGATGGTTCCTAGTTTATCGATGCCGATTCCGGATACGGTCACGCCATGGTGGGTTCCGCCTGCAGAGATTAAATAAGCTGCCTTATTAATGATTCCGCTGTTCGTGTGGACTCCGCCATTATCACCCGTTCCTGTATAACGGTTCGAATAATGGTCAGGGTCACCATTCAATGTTGGATTAGCCATCGAGCGGAGTGCATCACCGGAAATGTTAGGTGTGTAAATATCTTCTCCGACTAAATAATCGGCTTTGGCACTTTGATTCTTAAATTCGACAACGGTGCCAAAAATATCAGATATCGCTTCGTTCAAAGCACCGGATTCATATTGGTAGGTAAGGTTCGATTCCGAGGAAGTCACGGCATGCGTCAGTTCATGTGCAACGACATCGAGACCGCCGGACAATGGGATGAACGTCGTGCCATCTCCATCACCGTAAACCATTTGGGTGCCATCCCAGAAAGCATTATTGTATCTTGAGCCATAATGAACGGTTGATTTCAGGATGGTTCCATTTCCATCATAAGAGTTCCGACCAAATGTGGATTTGTAATAATCATAGGTTTTACCCGCATAATAATGGGCATCCACCGCAGCTTTATCGGTAGAAGCAGTAAAAGCATTTGTTGTGTTGGAAAAGAGTGTACCAGGCAATCTTGAACGGTTATTGGCATTATATGTGTAGATGCCTTTGCCACGTGTATTGTCTTGTAAATAGTATTTGCCGCTGGATAAGGTAGTGTTCAGTGACACGGTGTTGTTTAAGACGCCGGTGCCCGTTCCGACGGAATTGGTCCCCGTCACTTCATCTAGTGTATTATATTTATTCAGGATTTCCCCCGTTTTGACTGAAATGAAATAATTATGATTTCCTGGTTCCGGACTTAAGAATTTCAAATTGACTTTATATACATAATCGGCCTTGCCTTCATTTGCGTATACATATAGGTCAGATTCAGGTGATTGGTCGTAGGCAGGAGTGAACCCAAGATCCGCTTCAGCTATTTTGATAGCTTCGGATTTACTGATGCCTTTTTTAGCCTTTTTCCCTAATTTTGTGTTTAGATTGGCTTCAACCGTACCGGACACGACGGTCAATACACCTTTAGCGTCAATCAATACTGCTTGTGTGGAATTCCATACAGGCACGCCCTTATAGGTTTGTTGCAATTTAAGGACGGTATTGCCCAGTTCATCCCTGCTTTCTTTCTCGATCGTGAAGGAGTCTTTCGCCTTTTGCTTTTCTAGCTTGTAAGACTTTTTGTTTTCATCAAAAAAGGTAAGAATGATATCTTCTGCCGTTTGCTTTGATGGGTCCGTAAGTTTCCCAGACTTGTATTCTAGCGAATCCTTATGCTTATTGTACTTTTCAACACTTAACACATTTTTTGCCGCTAAAGCTTCTTGGTGGGGAATAGCAGAAAATAATAGACCGATGGATAGTGCAGTTCCTAAAAATACCTTACCTTTCATAACACTCAACTCCTTCATGAGAATACCTCATTTTCACATCGTTTCATATTATTATCAAATGGAGAAAACTCGCAAAAAATATGACATTTAAAGGAATAAAATGGAGAAAAATGGATTTTGATAGAAATATTCTTTGAATATATTCTTTTAGTAATATTTGGAATGTATTTAAATTGAACCAAATGAATAAAAGTGCAAAAAAACATGGCATAATGTGCAAAAAAACGTGGCGTAAAGTGCAAAAAAATTTGTCTATTGAAGGCGTTTTTTTTGATAATTTGTTGAAAATTGCGTTTTTGTAAACCTGGCATGAAAATTGCATATATTCAGAAAAGGAATTCGAATTGTAAATTAGATCTATTTGAAAGTCTATGAAATAGGAAAATTTATTAAATGGATTTCCCCATATATGAAAGCGCTTATATAGAAAGGGATGAAAATTTATGATACCAAAACAAGAAAATGACATCTTGCATCCTCCACAGCAAGAAGGACAAGAACTAAAGCGCGGTTTAAAATCTCGCCATTTAACGATGATTTCCATTGGCGGGGCTATTGGCACCGGGCTGTTCCTCAGCAGCGGGGCAGCCATTCATACAGCTGGGCCAGGCGGCGCATTACTTGCTTATGCCTTAGTTGGGGCAATGGTGTACTTTGTGATGACGAGCTTAGGGGAATTGGCAGCCTTTATGCCGACAAGCGGCTCTTTCAGTACCTATGGATCGAAATTCGTCGATCCGGCATTTGGTTTTGCCTTGGGATGGACGTATTGGTTCAATTGGTCGATGACGATAGCCGCAGAGTTGGCAGCCTCGACAATGATCATGAAATTCTGGTTTCCGAATAGTCCATCATTGTTGTGGAGTTCATCATTCTTGGTGCTCATTTTCCTATTGAACTATTTATCCGTTAAAGGATATGGTGAAGGGGAATACTGGTTTTCCTTCATAAAAGTAACAGCCATCGTTATTTTTATAATCGTTGGGCTGCTAATGATCGTCGGCATTATGGGCGGCGAAGCAGTAGGTTTTAAAAACTTCACCGTCGATGACGCTCCTTTCCCGGGTGGGTTCATGGGTGTCTTCATCGTGTTCATAGCGGCTGGCTTTTCTTTTCAAGGTACCGAAATTGTCGGCGTGGCTGCCGGGGAAAGTGAAGATCCTGCACGGAATATACCGAAGGCTATTAAAAGTGTCTTCTGGAGAATCCTGCTCTTTTACGTATTGGCAATCGCTGTAATAGGACTGCTTATCCCTTATACGAATTCAAGTTTACAAGGTGATAACGTCATGGTAAGCCCATTCACGCTCATTTTTGAAAAAGCTGGAGTGGCCTTTGCTGCTTCGCTTATGAATGCCGTCATTTTAACAGCGGTATTGTCTGCAGGTAACTCTAGTCTATATGCATCTACGCGTATGTTATATTCAATGGCAAAAGATGGGCAAGCACCTCGTGTTTTTGCAAAACTTAATAAACGCGGAGTACCGGTTGCAGGAATGATTTTGACATGTTCCATCGGCATGCTGGCCTTTTTAGCCTCCGTATTCGGTGATGGTAAAGTGTATATTTGGTTAATGAATGCCATTGGAATTACAGGATTTATCTTTTGGCTGGGCATTTCCATCAGCCATTACCGTTTCCGGAAAGCATTCATCGCACAAGGCCATTCATTGGAGAAGCTGCCATATAAGGCATTATGGTTCCCGATTGGACCGATCTTTGCCATTCTAATTGGGATGATCGTCATCCTGTCCCAAAATATCCAAGCCTTTTTCTCAGACCACATCGATTGGGGCAGTGTTGTAGCTGCATACCTGGGAATCCCGCTTTTCCTTGGTCTATGGCTTGGATATAAACTGGTAAGAAAAACTAAATTCGTTAAACTTGATGAAGTCGAATTTGACTTTGACAAAAAATATGAATGAACAAGCTTAAAGTAAAATCAGCCGGACAATGTGTCCGGCTTTTACTTGTTTTCTATAGGCTCATTATAAAAAGCTAGGAAGCTGATTCCTAGCTTTTTATTTTTATTAAATGGAAATTTATACAAATATTGTAGGAGGTGTTATATGATAATCGTAAACTCTGCTAAATTGCATGTACAGAACGACGGGGAAAGCTTTTAATATTTCCAATGGAAAGGGAAGGTGCACGGCTGATGACCTTATTGACTCATTTAAAAGTATTGGACTTTTCAACGTTACTGCCAGGCCCATTTGCCACTTTGATGCTAGCGGATTTAGGAGCGGACGTTTTGAAAGTAGAGAGGCCGGGAGCAATGGATTCATGGGGTGTGAACCAATATCTTAACAGATCGAAGAAGTCGATCACACTTGATTTAAAACAATCTGAGTCCATCGAATCTGTTAAAAATCTAGTGAAGGAATACGATATCGTCATTGAACAATTCCGGCCAGGTGTCATGGAACGCCTAGGACTGGGGTATGAGGCATTAAAATGGATCAATCCGAAGCTGATTTACTGTTCCATCACGGGCTTCGGCCAGACTGGTCCCTATAAAGACCGACCGGGACATGATATCAATTATATTTCGATTGCAGGCTTATCAGGCTATTCCGGTACGAAAGAGGACGGCCCGGCAAAAAACGGAACCCAAATAGCAGATCTTGCCGGAGGCTCACTGCATGCTGTTATCGGTATATTATCTGCAGTCATTCACAGGGAAAGAACAGGAGAAGGCCAAGCCATCGACATCAGCATGACCGACTGCAGTTTTGCCTTGAATGCCATATCCGCACCTCTGAATTTACAAGGGGGCCTCGAGCTTGAACCAGAAAAACTGATGTTAAACGGAGGGTCCTTTTATGACTTTTATGAAACGAAAGATGGACGCTATTTTTCGGTAGGAAGCCTTGAGCCCCCTTTTCGAAAAGCATTATGTGAAGCGATCGGTGCACCCGAATTGTATGAACTGAGCATGAAAAGCGATGAAGAAAGCGGAACCAGGTTTAAAACGGCCATCCGACTTGCTTTTCTTGAAAGAGATTTTCATGAATGGCAGGAAATATTCGCTGATTTCGAGGCCTGCGCAGAACCAGTGCTGACCTTCACTGAAGCGGCCGAACATCCCCAATTGAAGGAGAGGGGAATGATCGTCGAGGTACCTGACGGAAAAGGAAATGCCCAGAAGCAAATCGCCTGCCCAATCAAAACATCGGTTTTCACCCCTGAATATAAACATGCAGGCTTGAGGCCAGGACAAAACAACGCAGAAATTCTTCACACCCCCAATCGCTAAATAATTATGTAAAGGCTATCACTTTTCCGAGTTTTTTGGAAAGAGATAGCCTGTCTTTTTGAAGGCCGAAAAAAAGAGGTGGAAGGACTAAATAAGTTGGAAACAGCTCGTATTAAGCAGAAAGAGAACAAATTATCCTCTTATCACTTGTGGAAAGCAATATATTACCACTGTGAAAATTTGCCAGTTATATCTATTTTGGACAGGGTATCAGAGTAACATCCCTGTAAAAGGGTTTTTGAGAAAATTGCTCTGGTAAGGAGGGTTGATTAAACATGTTTGGTCTCTCTGATATCATTAAATTTCTATTTTCCTTTTTTTTGATCATGCCGATCGTTACGCTGATACATTTGAGCGGGCATATTTTCTTTGTTACGATCTTTGGGGGATCAGAAAAGAAAATCTTGATTGGTTGTGGTAATAAACTTTTCGCCTTTCGGAACATAGAGGTGAGGAAATATTATTTTTGGAATGGGACTTGCGAGTTCAAGGGATTGAAACATGATAATCGATTGACGAATACGCTGATTTATTTAGGGGGGGCTATCTTTAATTTAGTCAGCATGCTGATCATATATAGCTTAGTGTATCAGAATATCCTGGACAGCTCGGTAATCTGGTATCAATTTATCTATTTTTCTTTTTATGTTTTGTTTTTCTCCTTGTTTCCGATGTATTTCTCGGACGGGTCGCCTAGTGATGGGAAGGCTGCGGAATTGGCATTGAGGAACAAGCTGGAAGATAGGGTGACGGATGATATATTTGTGAAGAAAATGGATGATGAAGATAGCTGCAAGTAAAAAGGGGACGTGCTGGTGGGCGTTCTTTTTTTGTTGCTTTCAGCTTTAGGATTTATCATAAGGCTAAAATCTAGCCTTATGATGAATGTATATATAACGGTCTAGGATTTTATGGACTGTGCTATTTTACTGCTTGACGATGAACTCGAAAGGACCAGAACAATGACCATGGCAATGGCAACCCCTGTTGCACCGATCCAGGTTATGGATGCAAGGGATACTTGTTCTACAGCAACACCACCAATTCCAGCACCGGCCGCCATGGCCAATTGCATCATCGACTGATTCAGACCGAGCATGACTCCTGATGATTCAGGCTCAAGGGTCGCTAAATGATATTGCTGTGTCGGCCCTGATGACCATGCTGCGAACGACCATAATGTAAGGATTGTCAAAACGCCCATCAATGAATTCGTAACGATGGATAACATGATGATCATCACAATATGCAGCGCCATACCGCCAATTAGTGTAAATGATACACCCCATCGATCCGTACTATATCCGCCAAACTTTGATCCGATCAGGCTTGCGATACCGAATATAAGCAAGGCCGTGCTAAGTAGAGAGTCACTTATCCCTGATACGGATAGCAGGTAAGGGGATAGATAGGTATAAGCTATCGAGTATCCGCCAAGCCAGAAGAAGGTTATCGATAATCCAAGGGCAACTTTCCTTTTTTTAAGAAGGGCCAGCTGCCGGAGAAGTGGTACTGGTTTATCCCCTTTGGTAGGAGGAATGGTAAAGAATAAAACGATCATGGCAATCAGGCCGAATAGGGCGATTCCGCCAAAGACGGATTTCCACCCGAATGCATCCGTCATGATTCTTCCGAGAGGTACGCCAATGATAAGGGAAGCTGTAAACCCCATGACAACTGTCGCAATAGAACTTGCTTGTTTATCTGGCGGAGCAAGCTTAGCGGCAATATTCAGAGCGGTGACTACAACCAATCCTGCACCAAGTGCCATGATTATGCGTGCAAATACAAACGGTCCAAAGCCTGGTAATAGAAAGGCAAGCAGATTGGACACTATGAATAGTCCAAGGGAATACAACATTAATTTTCGTCTGTCTAAACTTGCTGTCAAAGCCATAAGAATGGGTGTACCGATTGCGTAGACAAGGGAGAAAATTGTAATGAGCTGTCCTGCGGCAGCAAGGGTCACTCCAAGAGAATCCGCAATCTTATCCAAAATTCCGGATATGATGAATTCGGATGTTCCTACTAAAAAACTGATTATCGCCAACATGTAAATTTTCCATGTATTAAGCAAAATAGATTCACTCCTCATTAATGATTATTAATTTTATATAAAGACATATCGTAATATGTTAATGTGTATGAATAAAAAAATAAACATATCGCGAAATATCGAACTGTTAGGGAGAAAAATGAACCCAACCCTCTAAGGTACGGATCAGGTTCATTTTCATACTTCTTCTTTCAAGAAATCAGTAATTTTTGAGATTGCATCTTCATCTCGTTTGTAATACGTAAACTTTCCTATCCGCTCCGTTTTAATCAATCCTGCTCTAAGAAGCATCGAGAGGTATTGAGAGGCCGTGGACTGGGTCATGTTTAATTTTTCCGTAATCTGACTAACGCAAACGCCGGTTTCCTTCATGTCTATTCCCTCATGAGGGGTGAAGTGGAGTTCAGGCGCCTTGAGCCATTGTAAGATTTGCAACCTGGATTCATTGGATAATGCTTTAAATATCTCGATTGTTTTCATACATTTCATTATATCGAGAATTATCGATATGTCAAATGATTTTAACATTCATCTTTAGTTTCATAAATAGCAAAACTTGATACCGTTATTCAAAGGAGTCAGTAAAGGAATGGAAATGTATTATTGCAAGAACCTAATCGGCTCCCTAATAAGTGCTGCCGATTAGGTTATTCGAATCCTGTAAATCAGAATTAAAGTCTCCGGAAAAAAATCATTCCCATATTTCTTTTGCTACATCAACGACGAATTTCAGCTTTTCCCATTGCTGTTCTTCCGTTAGCTTGTTGCCGTGATGGGTAGAGGCGAAGCCGCATTGCGGGCTTAAGCATAATTGCTCGAGAGGAACGAAGTGCGAGGCTTCTTTAATGCGTGCCTTAACAGCTTCCTTGTTTTCGATTTCTCCATCTTTTGAAGTGACGACTCCTAGGACGACACGGGCTCCGCCATTTGGTATGTATTCCAATGGTTTGAAGTCCCCTGAGCGTTGATCGTCGTATTCCAAGAAGAATCCATCGACTTTTTCTTTTGCCAATAAAGTTGGGGCGATACGGGCATAACTTCCTTCGAACGCCCATGTCGACTGGTAGTTTCCACGACATAGATGTGTAGTGACGACAAGGTCTTCTGGTTTGCCTTCCAATGCGCCATTAATGACTCGAAGTGCTAGATCAATTAATTGTTCCCTCGTATATTTTCCATCTTTGAACTGGAAATCTGGAGCTGAAAGTCTGGCAATATATACATCATCCAATTGAAGATAACGCACACCTGCTTCATAAAATGCTTTCAAAGCATGCTGATAGGCTTTGATGATATCATTTGCATAGTCTTCAATATCAGGGTAGATGTCTTCATTATGAATGCCAGCAGCAAATAATTGATTCGGACTGGGAATCGTTTGCTTGGCAACGGCACGTCCGTTCACGATTTTGTTTAATTCAATGAAATCACGAATGAAGGGATGTTCAGGATTGAATGAAACCTTCCCGGTATTGCGAACGTTATATCTCTCTGTTTCCACACCATCGAATGTGAGACCTTTTTCAGTCACATATCCCTCGATGCCATTTAAATGTTCGAGGAAGTCAAAGTGCCACCATGTTCGTCTGAACTCACCGTCCGTAACGGCCTCTAATCCAACTTCAATTTGTTTATCGACAATCCGATTGATCTCTTCGGTTTCAACTTCACGAAGCCGCTCTGCTGAAAGGGTACCTTCCCTAAATTGCTTTCTGGCAATATGTAAACGTTCCGGTCTTAATAAACTTCCGACGTGATCGGCCCTGAATGGTGCTTTCGTTAATGTGATTGACATGTTGTATTCCTTCTTTCCTTTTAAAAATAAAAAACCTCTTCTTAAAAATAAGAAGAGGTGTTGGCAACAAAGCTATATACTCTTCTTATCTTCAAGTTTTTACACTTCTGGAATTAGCACAGTACATGAATAGTCTGTTGCTGAGGTATCATAGGGCCAGTCCCTCCACCTCTCTGGATAAGAGTTGTCTATTAAATTAAGTATGACTATACAGGTAGTTTGTACAAAGGACAAGCGTTGAAGGTGGAAGATTTTGAATATACCAATTATTAATTTGGGCAGAAAATGTTAACTGCATCGGGGAACCCGGCATATGCTATAACCGACATTTCATATGCATGGCAGGAGGGGAATGCGAGGATGAGTACATTCAGTCCATTCAAAAATGGCATACCGATATCGGTAACAGAAGCCATGATAGAGAGAATTGTAAAAATGAAATCAGATGGTCACGATATTAAAGTCGAGATTACGCCAAAGCATATCGTGCTTTCCGGAACGATGGATGTGAAAAAAATGATGTTTAAGAAAAACGTAGCTTTCCGGATTACATTAAAACCGGTACACGTCGAAAATAGAACGATTTCATTTGGATTAGTGGAAATGGAACCAATTGACAGGAATTTCATCAACCAAAGGATATTTAACAGACCGCCGTTTTTTGAATTTGAAAATAGAACGATCAAAATGAATGTTAATGCTTGGAACATCGTGAGAATAATTCCGGTGGGCACAATTAAATCGTATGAACTTGTCGAAGGTGCATTGAAAATGAAACTTTCTTTATGATTTAAGGGGATATTTTACATACATCCTTAACTGCAATCTATAAAGGGAGTGCCAGGTATGTTAGTGTTATGGTGACATTGGACATGAAAAAAAATGTGTTTGATAAATCAAGCTCTTTAAAATATACTAAATGACTTGAAGTTTTGAGTTTTTCTGGGAATGAGGAGGATAATAATGGATCAGAAGATTTTGCCTGCTTCAGCAAGCATGAAGGATTTCGAAAGATTTCTAGAAAGTTCCTATGAAATAGGTGTGTTTCTTGATTTGCATATATCACAATTGAAAAATGTAAGTATGATGGCAAAGCAGCATAATAAGAAAATGATTTATCATGTCGATTTGATTCATGGCATAAGAAGTGATGAGTACGCGACAGAGTTTATTTGTCAGGAGTATAATCCCTATGGGCTGATTTCGACTAAATCAAGCGTTATATTGAAAGCGAAGCAAAAAGGGGTCATTGCCATCCAGCGAATCTTTTTAATAGACTCACATGCGCTTGAGAAAAGTTATAAGCTGGTGCAGAAAACCAAGCCGGATTATATCGAAGTATTGCCGGGCGCCATGCCATGGATGATAAAAGAAGTGAAGGAACGATTGCAGACACCCATTTTTGCAGGTGGACTCATACGTACTTCGGATGAAGTCCTGAACGCCCTTGATGCTGGAGCGTCGTCAATCACCACTTCCAAAACTGAATTATGGGATATCGTCTGATAGGGACGAATTGAAAAAAATTACAGAAAAATAGATTAATTTTTCACAAAATATTGACAGCGTTTTCATAACCTAGTATATTTTACAGTACAAGTTAATATATGTGACGGAGACTAGGAGATTCACAACAGATCTATTCATAATTTTTTTATGAAGATAGTTCTGCTGTGGATCTCCTTTTATTTGTTGTAAAGGTTTAAACATTTATCAGGGGAGGGGTTTTATCATGACTCCATTTTGGGGAGAAGTGTTAGGCACGATGATATTAGTTTTATTCGGAGCAGGTATTGGGGCGGGTTCATCCTTAAAGGGTTCCTATGCAAAGGATGCCGGTTGGATCGTTATCACGATAGCGTGGGGATTGGCTGTTACCATGGGTGTTTTTGCAGTGGGTTCCATAAGCGGGGCGCATTTAAACCCGGCGGTCACAGTAGGGTTTGCCATTATTGGAGAGTTTCCTTGGAGTGATGTGCCCGGTTACATCGTGGCCCAAATGATTGGCGCAATCCTGGGCGCAACTCTAGTATTCCTGCACTATTTGCCACACTGGAAAGCAACTGATGATCCAGGAACGAAGCTTGGTGTGTTTGCGACTTCACCTGCGATCCCGCACACATTTTCAAATCTATTAAGTGAGATGATTGGAACTTTCATCCTTATTCTTGGTTTATTATTTATAGGTGCCAATGATTTTACAGAGGGTCTAAACCCATTCGCAGTCGGGTTATTGATTGTCGTGATCGGGATGTCACTTGGGGGAACGACCGGATACGCCATTAACCCGGCCCGCGACCTGGGGCCGCGCATCGCACACTTTTTGCTGCCGATACCGGGTAAAGGCAATTCCAATTGGGGCTATTCATGGATTCCGGTCGTTGGACCGATTGTTGGAGGTTCACTTGGTGCCGTTTGTTATAAAGCCTTCTTTATGGGGGAAATAACAGCAGGATTTTGGTCTGTTTTAGGTGCAAGCCTGGTACTATTGATATTAGCCTATGCTTTTGGTAAAAAACAGTCACATGAATTGGAAAGCAGAAATATCGCTAGTTAATTAAAAGGAGGGGCACACACAATGGAAAAATACATTTTATCATTAGATCAAGGAACAACAAGTTCGCGGGCGATTTTATTTAACGAAAAGGGGGAAATCGTCCATTCCTCTCAAAAGGAATTCACGCAGCATTTTCCTAAACCAGGCTGGGTCGAGCATAACGCCAATGAGATTTGGGGATCGATCCTGGCGGTGATTGCCGGTGTACTATCTGAATCCGGTGTAAAGCCAGAGCAAATTGCTGGTATCGGGATCACTAATCAGCGTGAAACGGCAGTCGTTTGGGATAAGGAAACAGGTACCCCTGTTTATAATGCGATTGTATGGCAGTCCAGGCAAACAAGTGAAATCTGTGATGATTTGAAGGAAAAGGGACTTAATGATCTATTCCGGGATAAAACGGGATTGTTGATAGATGCATATTTTTCCGGAACGAAAGTGAAATGGATCCTCGATAATGTAGAAGGGGCACGACAAAAGGCGGAAGAAGGCAAGCTGTTATTCGGTACCATCGATACTTGGCTGATCTGGAAGCTATCAGGGGGCAAGGCTCATGTAACGGACTATTCCAATGCATCCCGGACATTGATGTACAATATCCATGAACTGAAATGGGATGAAGAACTGCTTGAGATATTGACTGTACCAAAGTCAATGCTACCGGAAGTAAGGCCTTCATCTGAGGAGTATGCACGTACGATCGAATATCATTTCTTCGGCCAATCAGTTCCGATCGCCGGGGCAGCCGGTGATCAGCAGGCAGCATTATTCGGCCAAGCTTGCTTTAATGAAGGAATGGCTAAAAATACGTATGGAACAGGCTGTTTCATGCTCATGAATACAGGTGAAAAAGCCGTCAGTTCCGAACACGGACTATTGACGACCCTTGCTTGGGGATTGAATGGGAAGGTCGAATATGCACTGGAAGGCAGTATATTCGTAGCTGGCTCCGCAATCCAATGGCTGCGCGATGGTCTGCGGATGCTTCATGATGCCAAGGACAGCGAAGCCTATGCAAAACGGGTGGAAAGTACGGATGGAGTATATGTTGTACCGGCTTTTGTAGGACTTGGAACTCCATATTGGGACAGCGAAGTGCGGGGAGCCGTTTTTGGTTTGACGCGCGGCACATCCAAAGAACATTTCATTCGTGCCACACTTGAATCACTTGCGTATCAAACGAAGGATGTCCTTGATGCAATGGAGGCGGATTCAGGAATCGAGCTGCAGACATTAAGAGTGGATGGCGGGGCAGTCAAGAATGACTTCTTGATGCAATTCCAAAGCGACTTATTACGGGTGCCAGTCGAGAGGCCTACCATAAACGAAACTACAGCATTAGGTGCTGCATACTTAGCTGGCCTTGCTGTCGGGTATTGGAAGGATCAAGAAGAAATCTCCCGGCAATGGGCAGTAGACAAAACCTTTAAACCATCCATGGAAGAGCAAGATAGTGAAAAATTATATGAAGGCTGGAAAAAAGCTGTACATGCCGCTATGGCGTTTAAATAAAAAACAAGATGTATTCTTTCTCAAATGAGCTGGAGTATGCTATAATGAAATCAAGTTAATAACTCGGCCGGAGAACAGGAGAGACCATGAATGCGTTATCGTTAATTCGATAATGTGCATTTATGGTCTCTTTTTTTGTTTTTAATGGCGGATTAGGGATATTAATATCTATATAAACTATGCGAACAAATGAACCAATTGAATATAATGACCGAATTCACGAGTAAACAGCACGAATTGAATTGACAAGTTAACAGCACAAATTCACGAAAAAAAATAGAATGCAATACTTAAAGGAGGAGTCAGGCATGAGGTTTTCAAATATGTATCGGGAAGAAACGATCGAACTTATGAAAAAAGAAAAATATGATGTGGTTGTCATTGGTGGGGGAATTACCGGTGCAGGGATCGCCCTGGATGCAACGACCCGCGGAATGAAAGTGGCATTAGTTGAAATGCAGGACTTTGCAGCAGGTACTTCAAGCCGCTCGACAAAACTTGTTCATGGCGGATTGCGGTACTTGAAGC
The DNA here is from genome assembly GCF_002243645.1 of Peribacillus simplex NBRC 15720 = DSM 1321. Taxonomy (NCBI): domain Bacteria; kingdom Bacillati; phylum Bacillota; class Bacilli; order Caryophanales; family Bacillaceae; genus Peribacillus; species Peribacillus simplex. The sequence continues at coordinate 3,139,571 of NZ_CP017704.1, forward strand.
AATTTGAAATAAAAATGGTTGCCGAGGTTGGTAAAGAACGAGAAATCGTTTATGAAAATGGACCGCATGTGACCACGCCTGAATGGATGCTGTTACCGATGCATAAAGGAGGCACCTTCGGGAAATTCAGTACCTCCATTGGACTTCGGGTATATGATTTCCTTGCGGGGGTTAAAAAAGCTGAACGCAGGAAAATGCTTTCGGCGGATGAAACACTAAAACGGGAGCCTCTCGTTAAGAAAGAGGGACTGAAGGGCGGAGGCTACTATGTTGAATATCGGACAGATGATGCACGTCTTACGATTGAAATCATGAAGGCGGCTGTCGATAAAGGTGCCGCACCGATAAATTATACAAAAGTAGATAAATTGTTATATGAAAATGGAAAGGTGAACGGCGTCCTAGTTGCAGATTTACTTTCAGGTGATTCTTTTGAAATATACGCAGACAAAGTTATTAATGCAGCAGGTCCGTGGGTGGATTCCATTCGTGAGAAGGACCAATCGAAAAAAGGGAAAACGCTGAAGTTATCCAAGGGTGTTCATGTGGTCATCGACCAATCGAAATTCCCTTTGAAGCAGGCGCTTTATTTTGATACGCCTGATGGCCGGATGATTTTTGCCATCCCGAGAGCTGGTAAAGCTTATGTAGGGACTACGGACACTTTTTATGATGGGGATCCTGCAGTGCCGACCGTTACTTCTGAAGACCGTGCCTATTTATTAAAGTCCATACATTATATGTTTCCAGAAGTGAACATTACGGATGATGATATCGAATCAAGCTGGGCTGGGGTACGGCCGTTGATTCTTGAAGAAGGAAAAGATCCTTCTGAGATATCAAGGAAAGATGAAATATGGGAGTCCGATTCTGGCCTTATCACGATTGCGGGAGGGAAATTGACCGGTTATCGCAAAATGGCCAAAACGACGGTTGACCTTTTGGCAGGGAAGCTTGCCCAGCAATACAATAAAACTTACCCAGCCAGCAGCACTAAAGGCATGCCGATTTCCGGAGGTGATGTCGGGGGATCAAGCAACTTCTCCGATTATATCAAGCAACATATTCAAATGGGAGTTGAATCAGGACTCGATGTTAAGGACTCCGAAGAGATATTGGCCATGTACGGGTCCAACGCATCTGTGTTATTCGATATCGCAAAAAGCGAAGGAGACGGAGGAGCAAGCAGTGGCGTTCCAAAGAAATTGTTCGTACAGCTGAAATACGCACTAGATCATGAAATGGCCGCAACTCCAGTGGATTTCTTCTTCCGCAGGACGGGGACGCTATTATTCGATATAGATTTAGTCCAAACGCATAAACATGCAGTGATCGATTATATGGCTGGATATTTTGGATGGACGGAATCAACAAAAATGGAGAGAACCAATCAATTGGAACAGGAAATATTGGGTGCGATTAGAGTATCTTGACCTATATGCAAAAAAACATGACGCCGGCGGAATCGCTGGCGTTTTTTCAATAGCCCTTTTCTTCTTTCGCTCATCATCTTGGCGGCCCAGTTATTACGGATCGATCCGTACGGCAGAGCTGGATTAGGCATAATGGTATGGCTCAATGTCATTGCCATTTCAATTCTGGCTAAATCGGCGCTTATTACGAAGGCAGGGGTCGATCCGGTTTTCAATCCAAAAGCTTTAGGCATAAAAAAACGCTGATTTCTGGGAGCGTGAATACACCGGCGACAAAGAAAATGCCCTTAAATTAATTTAATATAAGAAACTGTTACCCTTTAGAAAGATAATAGGTGAAACATATATAAGGAGAGAGGAAAACGGCAGACCTAGCCGCGTTTCTTCTCTCCTTAGCTTATTGAATCTCCAAAACTCAAAAACCGGGGACGTTCTTTAAGATCTCTGCTTTATAAGCTGTAAATCGATGTATAGTTGCATTCTCGAATGAAAGTCATCAAAATCGATTGAGGTGAGATCGGTTATTTGATTCAATCTATATTTCAATGTGTTGGTATGAATGTATAGCTGTTCAGCTGTCGGTTTGATCCGGCAATTGTTCAACAAATATATTTCCAGTGTTTGAAGGAGTTTGGTCTGGCTTTCCTGGTCCTTCTTTTGAAGCATCTCTAAATCCGTATTGATATAATTCGTTTTAGTATGATGGTTGGAGATCATTTCGAGGTAACGGAAAATCCCAAGCTTGCTATATTGGAAAGGAAGCTGTTCAGGTTTGCCGATGAACTTGGCTGCGTTGATCACTTCCAGGGCTTCGAGATAGGATTTTCTTAATTGAAGAATCGAAGAATACTCATTTCCGATTCCCGGGAATACCTTTTTGTCATTGAATTGGGAAAGAACGGTGTTCGTTAAATCATTGGCGCTATCGGTAAGCAGGTCTTTCCCTTTTCCGTTGCTGCCAATCAAGACGATGATCTTCAATTGGTTTGTGAATACATGGGTAAAATGATTTAATGCATTGGCGAATAGACTGACTGTATCCGCTAATTCATCGAAATGTTCCGCATCGGATTGAGCAATGGTAAAGACATTGACAAGGAAAGTTTCCGGAATGAGAAGACTCATATTAGCAGCTTCCCATTTTATTTGGTTTTCTGTTTGATAGACTTCGTCAATGACCTTTTGATAAAACTCATTTTTTTCTTCATCTTTTTTCATGTTTATCTGTTTCTTCTGATAAAGGAGCTTGCCGATATGATGGGAAACTTCATGTAAGAATTCCAAATCGGAATCAGTCATCATTTCCGTTTCTTGGACCCAAATGAATCCGAAGACCTGTCCTTTGTGAACGGCGCTTACAACGACTCTTTGATTTAATCCGATTTCCTCGATTTGTTTCACCCTAAATGGATGCTCCACGGTTTTAAGCTGTTCGACAATGCCTTCATCCATGAATTTTTCCAGAATTGGAATCGGCCAATGCTTTGTGAAGATGGTTTGCCGATTGGCTTGGTCGAAGTGTTCGATATAATATGAACTATATGCCAGCAATAAAAATTGGTCATTTTCGATGACGACTGGTTTTTTTAAATAAGTGCTGACCATATCCGTTATATCGTTGATGTTTGTAAGAGTCAGGATTTTTTCTAATGACATATATGGCCCCCTGTTATTTTTTGAAGTATATGACAAGTTAGTTTAATAATACTTTTAAAGTAATGATGTGTATAGGGGGAAGAAAAAAGAAGGAACGGTATATGAAAAATACCGTTCCTTTTAGGGGGGTTATTATTGTTTTAATGTTCTTTCGAATTCATCGAATTGCGCTTCTACTTCTTTTGATGGTTTCGCTGTAAGAAGACTGACCAGGATGATGGCAATCAAGCTTGCGCCAAAACCAGGAATCATTTCATAAAGCGTATCGGATAATCCTGCCATGGACCAGAAAATTACAGTCCCTGCACCTACGATCATCCCTGCTAAAGCTCCCCATCTTGTCATCCGTTTCCAGCAGAGGCTTAGTATGACCAATGGACCGAATGAAGATCCGAATCTAGCCCATGCATAGCCAACAAGTCCAAGGATCGTGTCATTCTGTTCCCAAGAGAGAATGAGCGCTATGATGGATATGGCCAGTACGGAAAGTCTGCCCAGGAAAACAAGCTCTTTATCTGAAGCGGAACGACGGAAGAAAGTTTTGTACATATCTTCCGTTAAAGAGCTGGCCGTAACCAAAAGCTGCGAAGAAATCGTGCTCATGATGGCTGCCAGTATCGCTGAAATCAAGAAACCAGTGATAAGTGGGTGGAATAGTATTTCACCTAACTCTATGAAAATCGTTTCTGGATCATCTAACTTAAGGTTGTTCTGATGGAAATACGTGATACCGATGAATCCAGTCAGCATGGCACCGATACTGGAGAAAATCATCCAGCCCATCCCGATAGTACGGGCTTTCTTGATTTCCTTAATAGAACTGATCGCCATAAAGCGGACAATGATATGCGGCTGTCCGAAGTAACCCAATCCCCAAGCAAATAATGAGATGATTCCTAAAAAGCTCGTCCCCGTGAAAATATTCAATAGAGCTGGATCAATGGAACGTGGCGTATCTATGGAAGGACCGAAACCGCCAACATGGAAAAGGGTGACGATCGGTACAAGAACCAAGGCAACGACCATGATGATTCCTTGAACGAAGTCTGTCCAGCTTACTGCCAGGAATCCGCCGAATAAAGTATAGGCAACGGTGACGCCTGTTAAGATCCATAGGCCTGTATGGTAATCAAGGCCAAATGTACTTTGGAATAAGACTCCGCCGGATACCATTCCGGAAGAAACGTAAAAGGTGAAGAAAATCAGGATAACCAAAGCGGAAATGAGCCTTAGGATCCGTGAACCCTCGCCAAAACGATTTTCCAGGAAAGCGGGGATCGTAATGGAGTTATTGGCGACTTCCGTATAGGTTCTTAATCTTGGTGCAACATACAGCCAGTTCGCATAGGCTCCTAACGTAAGGCCGATTACGATCCAGATGGAACTTAGTCCTGTTGCGAACATGGCACCAGGCATCCCCATTAAAAGCCAACCGCTCATATCCGCAGCACCGGCGCTTAAAGCAGTGACAGCTGGTCCAAGACCCCGGTCGCCCAGCATATAATCATTTAAATTGGAAGTCCTTTTGTAAGCGAAGTAACCGATGAAAAGCATGCCAGCCATGTAAATGCTGATCGAAATTATTAATGCGTAATCCATAAAAGACTCCCTTCAGGTTGAAATTTATAATTTTTTGTTTTAAAAGAGGAAGCAACCTATTTGTCACTTCCTCCATTTAACCTCATTTTGGTTTCCGTATCCAGAATGGAGGATACATAACCATAGGGGATTCAAATCATCTTCAAATTGCTTAATCGAACATTATCAGAATGTTTCTGATGTTGTTTTGGCTTGCATATGAAGCTGCAAGTAGTCCGGTCCGCCTGCCTTGGAATCGGTTCCTGACATGTTGAACCCGCCGAATGGCTGATAACCTACGATTGCACCAGTACAGCCGCGGTTGAAATACAAGTTCCCCACATGGAATTCTTCGCGTGCTTTTTCCATGTTAAGGCGATTTGTCGTAATGACAGCCCCAGTCAAACCATATTCAGTGTTATTGGCAATCTCAAGAGCTTCGTTAAAGTCCTTAGCTTTTGTGAAGGCAACGACTGGTCCGAAGATTTCTTCTTGCATCAAGCGTGCTTGCGGATCGACATCAGCAACGATTGTCGGTTGAACGAAGTAGCCTTTAGTGCTATCTCCTTCTCCTCCAGTCAGAATGCGTCCTTCTTGGTTCCCGATTTCAATATAGCTCATGATTTTGTCAAAAGCAGCTTGATCGATAACTGGTCCCATGAAATGATTTTCTACAGGATTACCAACTGTTAGTTGTTTTGTTAATTCAACAGCGCGGTCTAATACTTGATCGTATACATCTTCTACAATGACAGCACGGGAGCAAGCAGAACATTTTTGTCCAGAGAAGCCAAATGCAGATTTCACGATCGATTGAGCAGCCAATTCAAGATCTGCCTCTTTGTCAACGACGATCGTATCTTTTCCGCCCATTTCAGCGATGACACGCTTCAGCCAAATTTGGCCTTCGTTCACTTCTGAAGCACGTTTGTAAATGCGCAGACCTACATCACGTGAACCTGTGAAGGAAATGAAACGTGTTTTAGGATGGTCAACTAGGTAGTCGCCCACCTCGGCTCCGCTTCCAGGAACGAAATTCAATACACCTGCTGGTAGGCCGGCTTCAAGCATCACTTCAACGAATTTTGCAGCAACGATAGGAGTTGTCGAAGCTGGTTTCAACAGGATTGTGTTACCAGTAACGATAGCGGCAACAGCTGTACCTGCCATGATCGCAAATGGGAAGTTCCAAGGAGAAATGATGATGCCTACCCCTAATGGAATGTAATCATAGCGGTTAAATTCACCCGGACGGCTTTGAACAGGCACACCATCTTTAAGCGTCAGCATTTGACGGGCATAGAATTCAAGGAAATCGATCGCTTCCGCTGTATCCGCATCAGCCTCATTCCAAGGTTTTCCCGCTTCTTTCGTCAATAACGCAGAGAATTCATGCTTGCGTCTGCGAATGATGGCAGCAGCTTTGAACAATACGTCAGCACGGATTTCCGGCTTCACTTTTTTCCAGCTTCCAAAAGCGGTAACAGCTTCCTGCATGGCTTTTTCAGCAAGATCCCTGTTCGCTTTCGATACTCGGCCGATGACCTCTTGCTTATCTGCAGGGTTATATGAAACGATTTTCTCATCAGTCGTCACTTTCTCTGCCCCGATATAAAGAGGGTAGTCTTGCCCTAAGTAGCCCTCAACAGTTTGAAGTGCTTCCTGATATGCCTTTTTGTTTTCCTCGTTTGTAAAATCAACAAATGGTTCGTGTTTATATGAAATCATTGATAATCACACCTTTTAATAGATTTTTTGTAGCAATTAATAATGTTGAATGTATATTTAGCTTCTGACCATCCCTTTGAAAGCAAAGGCAATATTGGATGGCCTTTCTGCAAGCCTTCTCATGAAGTATCCATACCAATCCAGACCATATGGTACATAGACGCGCATTTTGTAACCTTGCTTGACCAATTCGTATTGAGTTTTGTTTCTCATGCCATAAAGCATTTGAAATTCAAATTGTGTATTTGGGATGTCAAACTTCTTAGCCAGCTCTTTTGTATATTCGATGATTTTGTCATCATGTGAGGCAATGGCCGTATAATTACCGTTAAGAAGACTTTGCTTAATCAACTTTTTATAGTTTTCATCTACATCATTCTTTTCGGGAAAAGCCACCTCGGGAGATTCCTTGTAGGCACCCTTTACGAGACGCAGGAATGGTTTATATTGGCCAAGGTCCTCCAAATCTTTCTCTGTGCGGAATAAATATGCTTGTAGAACAGTGCTTATGCAGCTGTATTTTTCTTTGAACTGTCTAAAGATATCGATTGTTGCCTGACAGCGAACTTCATCTTCCATATCGATCGTGACCATGACTTTATGTTTTTCGGCTGTATCAAGAATTTTCGTCATATTCTCAATCACGAGTTTATGATCGATATCAAGTCCCAAAGAAGTCATCTTCAGAGAAACCTGTGAATCAAGTTTTTCCCTGCTGATCATTTCGATGGTTTCGATGCATTCTGCCGTCCGTTCCTGAGTCACTTCCTTAGAATCAACGAATTCCCCAAGATGGTCAACTGTAACCGACAAGCCGCTATTATTAAGTTGTTTAATGAATTTAATGGAACTTTGGAAATCAGTTCCCCCAATGATCTTTCCAGCAGCAAAATTTCCTCCGCTTTTTTTAGCAATATTATTAAGCAGATTATTTTTAGATAAAAATAAGAAAAAGTCCCTTGTAATGGCTTCCATATAAAGCGCACCCCCTAAGAAGATGTATTTCAATAAATTAAGCTTACGATTTTTCGACAATATTCTCAATGTTCTAAAAAAACAATAATTCTGTCATTTGTTTGTCGGTTTTGGACAAATGAAAAGGTTTACATTTTTTCTTGTATGATCGGATTAAACGAAGGTTTATATTTTAACTTAAAGAGAAACGCTAGAGGTAAAGCCTTTAGCAGGAAACAATGATGTGAATGACATCAATAAATACGTTTAAAAGTGGCATCTCGACCATAATCATCCAATGCGATATAATGAACCTTATTTAACAGAATGGATCAATGTCCAAGAAAAAACGATAAATGAAGCTTTCAGAAGTAAAATGGATGTAAAACCGTAAAATAAGTCGCATCAGCAAGCCGGGGAGGATAAGGAATGGATGCTGTACTTGAAGAACTTAGAGAAACATCAGGTTTGATAATAGCTTTAATAATGGTTTTGGTAATAATGGGGCTGATCGGTTATGCCCTTACGAATGTACATGAATCCATTGTGTCACCTGTGGTTCAGTTCATAAAGAAAATGGTTAGTCGAAAATAGTTCAAGCGGAATACATAACCTTTTGTCCCTAATCGATAACAAGCCCTTATTTAAAGAAATCTCTGCAGGTCTGGCTAAAAGGGACAAAAGAACCGGCAAGATATACATATCATCCGAAAACCCCCGCTTCTAATGGAAGTGGGGGTTTTTAGATTGTAGATAAATTTGAAGGAAAAGCGAGGTTGTCTACAGTTTTTTTATTTAAAAATTGCAGTTGATTTCATCCGAATAAAAAAGTGAAAAAATATAACCAATTTTTCTTTTTAGGTGATTTCAAAGTGGGAGGATATGCTTGGGAAGTTAAGGACATGCAGCAGCTGGATGACGTCATTCCAGCGAAAGGAAGCTTAAATTATGGGAGCATTTTATATGATGGATGAAGACTAAGCATCATAATAATTCGATCAACTTTGATCTGATATACATCAATCACAGACAAAAGGAGTTCCATCTAAATTTTAAAAGCAAAGTTGATTGGAATGGGTGTGCGAGACTCCTGCGGGAAAAGCGCGTCCAAGTGCGGACCGGATAGCGAGTGCCTGGAGTGGAAAATAACCATTTCGGCAAACTCAATTATTATCGAGTTTGTCTACTGTCTGAAACCTGTTTTTTTTATGGAGCACCATTTGCGAAGCAGTATAAATATGGGGGGTACTACGGTTTATGTCTATTCCGATTTATAGAATATACCTGAAAAGGAAGTGAAGGAACAGCGACCCACTGGCCCTTGATGGATTAATGACCGAGGCTTATCAAGAGTATTATAAGGGTGAGGATGCGTGTTCCTAATACGAACATTTGCTGTCTCCTTAAATATTAAAATAGTCATCTGCCTTTGCGTTGGCATCTATACTTCGAACCGCCTTCATGATTTTCTTTAATACTCCGGCTGACGGCACATACTTAGGATCGCTGCAAACTCTGCTTATCGTATTGCGTGAGATTCCTGACGCACTTACAAACTCCTCTTGTGAATATCCGTGCTTATCGATTAATTTACCGACCTTGCTCCGCAGCTTTCTCTTCCCGAATCTAAACATTTGATAACCTCCTAGAATTATTTACTAACAGTCTCGTCCAACTTTCACAAAAATATACACATAGTTTCGCAAATATTTGGTATCACGGACGTCAAGGTTTCTGCTTAGTACGAGAATTTAGTGTTAAAGTATAGTTTCGTATATCGGCGTGTTTTTACCCTCGGAAATTGTATGAATAGCGAAGGGGCAAGTTTTAGAATGAACTATGTTTCTATTCCTCCATGCATCTTAAAAAAGAATAATAATAGTAGTAAATAATGATTAGTGAAAAATGTTATAATACATAAGGTATCAGAATATTTAAAAATATATTAAAAAAAGACAAACAGTAAATAAGAAAGATAATTTTTGTTTGAAGGTAACAATTGGCCTAGCTTTGTATGGAAAGTGAGGGTGATGAAGAAGTGAATATGGTAATTCTTTATTACCAATAAGTCAGTCTACCTTTACATTAATGCGGATGGAGATCAAAGGCTAACGGATGGAATTTTATGATTTGTCTCTTAAAAAACAGCTATCTACAAAAATTGTGAGAATCAATCAAGGCTCGATTGAAGGAAAGGGTGTATGGTTGAAGTGAATGTTGAATCTTTTTTTTCTGAAAACATTAAAGCGGCACTTAAGAATGATCCGCCCGGTGCATGGATGCCAGATCTGCCAGATGGTTGTATTCGCTTGAGTTCAGGCTATCCTGATCCTGCTCTTGTTCCTGCTGAGGAGCTCAAGGTATCTGTAGCCAGACTTCTTGATGAGGAGCAGGATTTGCCGCTCCATTATCTCGGAAGTCCACGAATAGCAAGACTAAAGCACCAAATCCAGAAAAGATTGGGAGAGCGTGGAATTTGCGTTTCGGAAGAACAGCTTTTGATTACATCTGGAGCTTGCCAGGGGATTGATCTTATTGCCCGCATTCTTCTTGATGATAAAGCGGTCGTAGCGGTAGAGTCTCCCACCTATATGGAGGCTTTAGAGATTTTTCAAAACTATACGAAGCAGATTATTAGTATACCTATAGATGAACAAGGTCTCCAAACATACCGATTAAAAGAAATGCTGGATGAAAGGAAACGTACAGGTCTAACCCTCCCTCGTTTTCTATATACAATCCCAACCTTTCAAAATCCAACTGGGACGACTATGACAATTGAGCGCCGGAAGCATTTAATGGAGCTTTCCATCGAGTTTGATTTCCTCATTCTAGAGGATGATGCATACGGAGAATTATCCTTCGATAAAAATCCGGTGCCAATAAAATCTATTGATAAATGCGGGCGAGTCCTCCAAGTTGGGTCATTATCCAAGGTTGTTGCGCCAGGAATGCGGATTGGATGGATAGCAGGAGAAAGTGAATTCATTAAGGCTTTAGAGTGGTTTAAAAAAGATTTAGACCATCCATTTGCTCAAAGTACAATGGCTGTATACTTAGAAAACACCGATTTTGAGAAACGACTCGACCTTCTAAAAGATGTGTATCGTTCTAAATGTACTACGTTAATCCGTTCGATGGAAAAATTTCTTCCAGAATCCGTTTCCTGGTATGTACCAGATGGTGGTTACTTTGCATGGGTGAAAATTCCAGGTATTGATACGTCGCATTTATTATCACAGGCTCTAGCTGAGGGTGTTTCATATGTTCCAGGGAAATACTTTTTCTTGGATCAAAACGATGGAACCGAGTTTCTCCGCCTCTCGTTCAGTTATGCTAATGAGGAAGAAATAATCGAGGGTACTAGAAGACTTGGACAGCTTATCGCATCTTTTTTTAATGTCCTGAAGGATTGTTAGTTTTAAATTTAAAATATTTGAATGCGCCTACTTCCTTAAAGGGGGTAGGTTTTTGTTTTAAAAGGATTCTTTATCTCTTTCGCGATGATTTTATCGCAAATTGTTTCAAACTTCCTGAAATGATAAGGCACCGTAGACAAAGCCCAACTGAAGCACACAAAAAAATGTGTATATGTAGATTGTGATGATTTAAATGATCACCATGAAGATTAATTCTTGAAAGGAACTAATGAATGTTTTTGACCAAAGTATAATCCGCACGTTTATTTTTATAAAAAGCCAAAGAAAAAAAACCTTGCTACGCATGGGTTTTCGGATATGGAGCATAGCGGGATCGAACCGCTGACCTCTACGCTGCTAGAGATAGACATTGTTTCGGATTATAACAGATTGAGTTTGAAACTATCTTAACAATCTCAAAGATAAAATGAAGGAAATTTAATGACTCTAGAAAGAATTTTTCTACTTCTTTTGCCAACAAAATGTAACTATAATACTGATATCTACTTTTAAGGAGGCTCATAGCTTGACAAGTGAAAAAAAAGAAGACTTTTCACAATTGGACGAGATTAATATTAAGGCAACTGGACAAAGAATTAAATTCTTAGTACAGAACGCAGGTTTCTCACAATCACAATTAGGAAAAATTTTAGGAAGAGATTCAAAAACGATTTCTAATTATTATTGTGGGAAATCTCTGCCTGATAAAATCGATTTAATAATACTCTCCAGGATTTTAGGGGAATCTTATGATGAACTTTTGGTATACAAAGGTGATATGGAAGGTTATCAAAGGATAGACCACTACATACTTGATTATCATGGATATGATGATGAAACCATATCTGAAGCCATTAATAGATCAAAAACTGAAAGTAAATTATTTAACCCAGATACAAAGGGGCATGCTAATATTCGTAATTTAGAAGAAGCGGGGTACTGCTTGGAGTTTTTCCCCTTTTTAATTCAGCAAGATATTCGAAATAGGATGATGGATGAACTGCTTTCTGGTGGGGGGGTTCATAGTACGTATATGCATCATATTTATGAGTTTTATATTTGGCACAAGTTATCAAATGAACAGAAGGCTGAAAGTAAAGAACAATTTGCTATTTGGCGTGGGGCAAAAGAAGAATAAAAGAGGAGTTACATATGGAGCAGAAAGAAATATTAAAAAATGTAATTGAGTCATTATCAAATTATTATGAAAAACAAAAATCATTTAAAAGAGTTTTCTTAAATGAACCAGTGATGTCAAAAGCTGTTGAGGTTTTTGATACTGGAATGAATGAGATGGTTGACCATATTTTCGATTTGATTGGAATACCAAATGAAGAATCTTCGGATAATAAATACGAAACATCAAATTGGACAAAAAGGGTTTTAACTAATTTAATTGATATAGCAGCTAAAGAGGAAAAATATATAGAATCTACTATTGAATTAATATCTGATTGGAAAAATTTAAGTGATTATACATCGAAAGTTGAATCACATACATGGTTTGGTTATCGTCAACTTCTTGATGAACATATTACTGGATTTAAAAAATGGCACGAAGAACTACGAGAGAAGGAAAAAGGTAAGGGTAAGAGTAAAACTGTTTAGTTCAGTAGCCGTATCAAGTCTGGAATATTCTGAGTGATGACGTTGAACAATGGACTTGAGCGATAAATAAGTCATTCTTAACAGCATTTTTCGGTACGGAGAAATTAAAGAGGGGATATTGTATGAGCAGTAACCTTCACCGTTACATTGAAAGATTTTGACCTCGTGGACAATGGGGAGACGAGAGAAAAACGCATATTTTAAGCTTTGTAAAATCTCTTGAAGCTGATGGGTTCAGAAAAGATGGAAAGGAGGGGACTTTGTTTACCTCTTGGAATGGTAAGCCAATGCATCCATCCAATGTTACAACATGGTGGAGAAGGTTTATAAAAAGAAATAACGTGCGGTATATACGTTTTCATGATTTCCGTCATACTTCAGCTACATTATTAATCAACAAAGGAGTGCACGCAAAAATAACAGCAATCGTTTAGGACATGCTGACATTAGAACGACTATGAATACTTATGGACATGCTTTACAGGAAGCGGATAGAAAAGTAGCGAATCATTTCGAAGATTTGTTTATCAGTAACAAAAAAAGAGACCTAGAAGCGTAATTTACTTCTAAAATCTCTTAAAATCCAATAACAGTCCCCAAACTATCTGTAACATAAAAAATCCAATAATCTGTTACATAGAAAAAACCTTGATTTCTCAAGGTTTCATGTCGTTCTATATATATGGAGCATAGCGGGATCGAACCGCTGACCTCTACGCTGCCAGCGTAGCGCTCTCCCAGCTGAGCTAATGCCCCGAATTGAGGTACAATAATTATTTTATCGGATTTTGGTGAAAAGTCAATATAAAATATGAGATTTTTGCAAAAATGATAAAAAAACCGTTTGAGGGTAGTCAAACGGTTTTTTTTATTATACATTTTCGATCTCTACCCGTGCAATTTCCTTAAGATTGGAGACGGTATAATACACTTCCGATGTTCTAACTTTATGGTCGACCAGAACTTTAAGTGTCAAAAGGTGGTTGTCATTTGCCACATCTTTGATTCTAAGGTTTTTGATGAATATTTTTTCGTCTTTGATTTTTTTCAGTACGACGCCAATGTCATCTTTATTTTGCACGACCAGCTGCAGAAAGATTTCTTTTTGCCGTAACTTCATAGGTCCGAGCCAGGTGACGAGTACGGGCACCAATTCGACACTTATGATCAATAGGATTACGCCGGCTATGGCCTCGAGAAAAAATCCAGCTCCAACGGCGATCCCGATTCCCGCAGCTCCCCAGATGATGGCGGCTGTCGTTAAACCGGATATGCTGTTGTTGTCCCGCCGGAGAATGACGCCTGCACCGATAAAGCCGACGCCAGAAACGATCTGAGCAGCTAAACGCAAGGGGTCCATTGTAATATTTACATCGTTGCTCCCCGGGAACTTATAAGCGGATTCCATGGAAACGATCGTTAATAAACAGCTGACGATTGAAATGACCAGGCTTGTTTTTAATCCAACGGGTTTTCGTTTCATTTCTCGCTCTAGTCCGATAATTAGTCCAAGGAGAGCTGAAATCCCCAATTTGATAAGGATTTGCAGTTCCGATTGAGGGTCGAATGTCCATTCCATTTTGATTCACCACTTCCAAATTATTATCGAAGAATAAGATCGTCTGTTGCCATATACCCGTTTTTCAAAAATAACTACCCTAATAATTTTAACATAGTAGAATAGAGTTCTATGAAACGTATTTCGTTGAAAGGAGGAATTTAAGTGCAAATGCCAAAAGTGAATCCCTATGTAGCGTTGGCGATCGGTGTGGCATCCGTATCGTTTTCGGCTATCCTTGTTAAATTGGCGACCGCTCCATCGGGTATTATCGCCTTTTACCGTTTATTATTTACTGTCCTTCTTATGTTGCCGGTTTTCTTGGTGAAATACCGTCATGAACTTAAATTCATTGAAAAAAAGGATTGGCTGTATTCGATTGCGGCAGGAGTGTTTTTGGCTTTTCATTTTATTTTATGGTTTGAATCGCTTAATTACACATCGGTCGCGAGTTCAACTGTGCTTGTCACACTCCAGCCTTTATTCGCTTTTGCCGGAGCGTACCTGTTTTTTAAAGAAAGATTTTCAATGAAGGCGATATTGAGCGGCATCATTGCGATTGCCGGCAGCCTTGTCATTAGCTGGGGCGATTTGAGAATCAGCGGTATGGCACTTTGGGGAGATATTCTTTCGCTTGTCGCATGTGCGCTGGTAACTGGTTATTTACTGTTTGGTCAAAATGTTCGAAAACGCATCTCTTCTATAACATATACATTTGTCGTGTATGCAATCAGCGCTGTCGCATTGTTTTTTTATGTGATCTTTAAGGGAGAGGCATTGGCGCCTTATCCTGCTTCCGATTGGCTCTATTTCGTTTTGCTTGCCATTTTCCCGACTTTATTAGGGCATTCTTTATTCAATTGGTCACTAAAGTGGTTAAGCACTTCGACGCTTTCGATGGGAATCTTACTTGAACCGGTGGGAGCGACAATTCTGGCTTACTTCATATTAGATGAACCGATACTCTGGACGCAGGTCCTGGGAGGTACCATCATATTGGGTGGTTTGATGATGTTCTTAAAGGATGAAAAGAAAAGCAAGGTACATAAAGAAGCGAAAGTCTCCGTATAAAAGCAGTAAGTCTCCCGACTTACTGCTTTTATTTAATAGGGGTGAAACAAATAGGTGATCCGTGTGAAAATCAAAGCAAAAGTAAAGCTGAATAAAAACGTCGTACCATTCACCTTACCTTTTTCTCTGCTGAACTTGATGGCTTCATAAAAAGCGGTACTGAATAAGTAAAGGGCCATACTGTAAGAAATGAGTAATCCGATTAATGGCAGATTCATTGCTTCACCTCATGGAAAAAAGATATCTATATATGAATATTTGTTTTTCTTTGGAAATATGCTTCGTTTATTCATAAAACATGAGCTTGGCCCGTATAGCAGGGGAAAGGGTGTGATGATGATGTAAAGAATATATAGAAGGAAATAGGTGAAAATGTTTTTTTTTGAAAAAGTTTTAAAAAACGTATTGCAAACATTTTTAGTACATGGTATATTATTTCTTGTCGCTAAGACAGCAACTCAAACAGCTAACAAGTTGTTGAAAAACATTTTTTAAAAAGTTGTTGACGAAACGTGACAGAATGTGTTACATTATAGGAGTCGCTTCTGAGAGAAACGACAACAAATTGCTCTTTGAAAACTGAACAAAACAAAGCGCCAACGTTAAATTTTAAGTGAGCACACACTATCAAAAAAGCAAATGAGCAAGTCAAACATTTCTTCGGAGAGTTTGATCCTGGCTCAGGACGAACGCTGGCGGCGTGCCTAATACATGCAAGTCGAGCGAATCGATGGGAGCTTGCTCCCTGAGATTAGCGGCGGACGGGTGAGTAACACGTGGGCAACCTGCCTATAAGACTGGGATAACTTCGGGAAACCGGAGCTAATACCGGATACGTTCTTTTCTCGCATGAGAGAAGATGGAAAGACGGTTTACGCTGTCACTTATAGATGGGCCCGCGGCGCATTAGCTAGTTGGTGAGGTAATGGCTCACCAAGGCGACGATGCGTAGCCGACCTGAGAGGGTGATCGGCCACACTGGGACTGAGACACGGCCCAGACTCCTACGGGAGGCAGCAGTAGGGAATCTTCCGCAATGGACGAAAGTCTGACGGAGCAACGCCGCGTGAACGAAGAAGGCCTTCGGGTCGTAAAGTTCTGTTGTTAGGGAAGAACAAGTACCAGAGTAACTGCTGGTACCTTGACGGTACCTAACCAGAAAGCCACGGCTAACTACGTGCCAGCAGCCGCGGTAATACGTAGGTGGCAAGCGTTGTCCGGAATTATTGGGCGTAAAGCGCGCGCAGGTGGTTCCTTAAGTCTGATGTGAAAGCCCACGGCTCAACCGTGGAGGGTCATTGGAAACTGGGGAACTTGAGTGCAGAAGAGGAAAGTGGAATTCCAAGTGTAGCGGTGAAATGCGTAGAGATTTGGAGGAACACCAGTGGCGAAGGCGACTTTCTGGTCTGTAACTGACACTGAGGCGCGAAAGCGTGGGGAGCAAACAGGATTAGATACCCTGGTAGTCCACGCCGTAAACGATGAGTGCTAAGTGTTAGAGGGTTTCCGCCCTTTAGTGCTGCAGCTAACGCATTAAGCACTCCGCCTGGGGAGTACGGCCGCAAGGCTGAAACTCAAAGGAATTGACGGGGGCCCGCACAAGCGGTGGAGCATGTGGTTTAATTCGAAGCAACGCGAAGAACCTTACCAGGTCTTGACATCCTCTGACAACCCTAGAGATAGGGCTTTCCCCTTCGGGGGACAGAGTGACAGGTGGTGCATGGTTGTCGTCAGCTCGTGTCGTGAGATGTTGGGTTAAGTCCCGCAACGAGCGCAACCCTTGATCTTAGTTGCCAGCATTCAGTTGGGCACTCTAAGGTGACTGCCGGTGACAAACCGGAGGAAGGTGGGGATGACGTCAAATCATCATGCCCCTTATGACCTGGGCTACACACGTGCTACAATGGATGGTACAAAGGGCTGCAAACCTGCGAAGGTAAGCGAATCCCATAAAGCCATTCTCAGTTCGGATTGTAGGCTGCAACTCGCCTACATGAAGCCGGAATCGCTAGTAATCGCGGATCAGCATGCCGCGGTGAATACGTTCCCGGGCCTTGTACACACCGCCCGTCACACCACGAGAGTTTGTAACACCCGAAGTCGGTGAGGTAACCTTTATGGAGCCAGCCGCCTAAGGTGGGACAGATGATTGGGGTGAAGTCGTAACAAGGTAGCCGTATCGGAAGGTGCGGCTGGATCACCTCCTTTCTAAGGATAATTACGAGAGCGCTTTTGTTTTGTTCAGTTTTGAATGAGTAATTCATTCAAATAGGAAAGACAAACATCACGATGTGATGGATTCTTTCTGCTTTGTTCCTTGAAAACTAGATAATAGATAGAAGGCAATTAATTTTTTTCAAAGCATCTGTAAGATCTTTTTTAACGGTTAAGTTAGAAAGGGCGCACGGTGGATGCCTTGGCACTAGGAGCCGATGAAGGACGGGACTAACACCGATATGCTTCGGGGAGCTGTAAGTAAGCTTTGATCCGGAGATTTCCGAATGGGGAAACCCACTGTTCGTAATGGAACAGTATCTTTACCTGAATACATAGGGTACTGAAGGCAGACCCGGGGAACTGAAACATCTAAGTACCCGGAGGAAGAGAAAGCAAATGCGATTTCCTGAGTAGCGGCGAGCGAAACGGAATTAGCCCAAACCAAGAGGCTTGCCTCTTGGGGTTGTAGGACACTCAACATGGAGTTACAAAGGAACGGGGTAAATGAAGTGATCTGGAAAGGTCCGTCAAAGAAGGTAAAAACCCTGTAGTTGAAACTTCGTTCCCTCCTGAGTGGATCCTGAGTACGGCGGGACACGAGAAATCCCGTCGGAAGCAGGGAGGACCATCTCCCAAGGCTAAATACTCCCTAGTGACCGATAGTGAACCAGTACCGTGAGGGAAAGGTGAAAAGCACCCCGGAAGGGGAGTGAAATAGATCCTGAAACCGTGTGCCTACAAGTAGTCAAAGCCCGTTAATGGGTAATGGCGTGCCTTTTGTAGAATGAACCGGCGAGTTACGATTTCATGCGAGGTTAAGTTGATAAGACGGAGCCGCAGCGAAAGCGAGTCTGAATAGGGCGAATGAGTATGAGGTCGTAGACCCGAAACCAGGTGATCTACCCATGTCCAGGGTGAAGTTCAGGTAACACTGAATGGAGGCCCGAACCCACGCACGTTGAAAAGTGCGGGGATGAGGTGTGGGTAGCGGAGAAATTCCAATCGAACCTGGAGATAGCTGGTTCTCTCCGAAATAGCTTTAGGGCTAGCCTCAAGATGAGAGTATTGGAGGTAGAGCACTGATTGGACTAGGGGCCCCCAACGGGTTACCGAATTCAGTCAAACTCCGAATGCCAAATACTTATTCTTGGGAGTCAGACTGCGAGTGATAAGATCCGTAGTCGAAAGGGAAACAGCCCAGACCACCAGCTAAGGTCCCAAAGTATACGTTAAGTGGAAAAGGATGTGGAGTTGCTTAGACAACCAGGATGTTGGCTCAGAAGCAGCCACCATTTAAAGAGTGCGTAATAGCTCACTGGTCGAGTGACTCCGCGCCGAAAATGTACCGGGGCTAAACGTATCACCGAAGCTGTGGATTGACACCGTATGGTGTCGATGGTAGGAGAGCGTTCTAAGGGCGTTGAAGTCAGACCGGAAGGACTGGTGGAGCGCTTAGAAGTGAGAATGCCGGTATGAGTAGCGAAAGAAGGGTGAGAATCCCTTCCACCGAATGCCTAAGGTTTCCTGAGGAAGGCTCGTCCGCTCAGGGTTAGTCGGGACCTAAGCCGAGGCCGAAAGGCGTAGGCGATGGACAACAGGTTGATATTCCTGTACCACCTATACATCGTTTGAACGATGGGGGGACGCAGAAGGATAGGGTAAGCGCGCTGTTGGATATGCGCGTCCAAGCAGTTAGGCCGGAAACGAGGCAAATCCCGTTTCCATTAAGGCGGAGCTGTGATGGCGAGGGAAATATAGTACCGAAGTTCCTGATTCCACGCTGCCAAGAAAAGCCTCTAGTGAGATGTAAGGTGCCCGTACCGCAAACCGACACAGGTAGGCGAGGAGAGAATCCTAAGGTGTGCGAGAGAACTCTCGTTAAGGAACTCGGCAAAATGACCCCGTAACTTCGGGAGAAGGGGTGCTTTTTAGGGTGAATAGCCCAGAAAAGCCGCAGTGAATAGGCCCAGGCGACTGTTTAGCAAAAACACAGGTCTCTGCGAAGCCGCAAGGCGAAGTATAGGGGCTGACACCTGCCCGGTGCTGGAAGGTTAAGGGGAGAGGTTAGCGCAAGCGAAGCTTTGAACCGAAGCCCCAGTAAACGGCGGCCGTAACTATAACGGTCCTAAGGTAGCGAAATTCCTTGTCGGGTAAGTTCCGACCCGCACGAAAGGTGTAACGATCTGGGCACTGTCTCAACGAGAGACTCGGTGAAATTATAGTACCTGTGAAGATGCAGGTTACCCGCGACAGGACGGAAAGACCCCGTGGAGCTTTACTGCAGCCTGATATTGAATTTTGGTACAGCTTGTACAGGATAGGTAGGAGCCTGAGAAGCCGGAGCGCTAGCTTCGGTGGAGGCGTTGGTGGGATACTACCCTGGCTGTATTGAAATTCTAACCCGCGCCCCTTATCGGGGTGGGAGACAGTGTCAGGTGGGCAGTTTGACTGGGGCGGTCGCCTCCTAAAGAGTAACGGAGGCGCCCAAAGGTTCCCTCAGAATGGTTGGAAATCATTCGTAGAGTGTAAAGGCACAAGGGAGCTTGACTGCGAGACCTACAAGTCGAGCAGGGACGAAAGTCGGGCTTAGTGATCCGGTGGTTCCGCATGGAAGGGCCATCGCTCAACGGATAAAAGCTACCCCGGGGATAACAGGCTTATCTCCCCCAAGAGTCCACATCGACGGGGAGGTTTGGCACCTCGATGTCGGCTCATCGCATCCTGGGGCTGTAGTCGGTCCCAAGGGTTGGGCTGTTCGCCCATTAAAGCGGTACGCGAGCTGGGTTCAGAACGTCGTGAGACAGTTCGGTCCCTATCCGTCGCGGGCGCAGGAAATTTGAGAGGAGCTGTCCTTAGTACGAGAGGACCGGGATGGACGCACCGCTGGTGTACCAGTTGTCTTGCCAAAGGCATAGCTGGGTAGCTACGTGCGGACGGGATAAGTGCTGAAAGCATCTAAGCATGAAGCCCCCCTCAAGATGAGATTTCCCATGGCGCAAGCTAGTAAGATCCCTGAAAGATGATCAGGTTGATAGGTCAGAGGTGGAAGCGTGGCGACATGTGGAGCTGACTGATACTAATAGATCGAGGACTTAACCAACGCTTTAAAAAAATGAAATACCTTCTTATTATCTAGTTTTGAAGGAATGAAAATTTCTTCTTGCATTTTCTCAAAAAGACGTTATAATAATATATGTCTTGAAAAAATGTTAACATTGTTTGGTGACGATAGCGAAGAGGTCACACCCGTTCCCATTCCGAACACGGCAGTTAAGCTCTTCAGCGCCGATGGTAGTTGGGGGTTTCCCCCTGTGAGAGTAGGACGTCGCCAAGCAGGTTTTATATGGAGGATTAGCTCAGCTGGGAGAGCATCTGCCTTACAAGCAGAGGGTCGGCGGTTCGATCCCGTCATCCTCCACCATTTTACACCTGCCGGTGTAGCTCAACTGGTAGAGCAACTGACTTGTAATCAGTAGGTTGGGGGTTCAAGTCCTCTTGCCGGCACCATTTTAAGATAGTACAAGCACGAGCCATTAGCTCAGTTGGTAGAGCATCTGACTTTTAATCAGAGGGTCGAAGGTTCGAATCCTTCATGGCTCACCATTTTATATGCGGGTGTGGCGGAATTGGCAGACGCACCAGACTTAGGATCTGGCGCCGCAAGGCGTGGGGGTTCAAGTCCCTTCACCCGCATCTTTCATGCGGAAGTAGTTCAGTGGTAGAATACAACCTTGCCAAGGTTGGGGTCGCGGGTTCGAATCCCGTCTTCCGCTCCACTTTTCGTATGTGCCGGGGTGGCGGAACTGGCAGACGCACAGGACTTAAAATCCTGCGGTAGGTGACTACCGTACCGGTTCGATTCCGGTCCTCGGCACCATCTTAATATGCGCCCGTAGCTCAATTGGATAGAGCATCTGACTACGAATCAGAAGGTTGTAGGTTCGACTCCCGCCGGGCGCACCATGTTTTTATTGCGGGAAGTAGCTCAGCTTGGTAGAGCACTTGGTTTGGGACCAAGGGGTCGCAGGTTCGAATCCTGTCTTCCCGACCACGTGATTTTTAATGAATGGGGCCTTAGCTCAGCTGGGAGAGCGCCTGCCTTGCACGCAGGAGGTCAGCGGTTCGATCCCGCTAGGCTCCACCATTTTTCAATCAGATACTTATATTATATTGGCGGTGTAGCTCAGCTGGCTAGAGCGTACGGTTCATACCCGTGAGGTCGGGGGTTCGATCCCCTCCGCCGCTACCAATAAATATAAGGACCTTTAGCTCAGCTGGTTAGAGCAGACGGCTCATAACCGTCCGGTCGTAGGTTCGAGTCCTACAAGGTCCACCATATTCATTTTTTTAAAGCCGTGGAGGTATACCCAAGTTCGGCTGAAGGGATCGGTCTTGAAAACCGACAGGGGAGTCAAATCCCGCGGGGGTTCGAATCCCTCTACCTCCTCCATTTTTTTAAAAAGCAGCAAGTTGTTTTGAAACAGCCTTACATAAAGGAAGCGGACGAAACAATATACACGAAAACTTGATGCGAATCGTTTCATTATTACCGTCGCGGGGTGGAGCAGTCCGGTAGCTCGTCGGGCTCATAACCCGAAGGTCGCAGGTTCAAATCCTGTCCCCGCAATTATTAGGTCCCGTGGTGTAGCGGTTAACATGCCTGCCTGTCACGCAGGAGATCGCGGGTTCGATTCCCGTCGGGACCGCCATTCTTTAAATTCAATACATTTGTGGCTCAGTAGCTCAGTCGGTAGAGCAAAGGACTGAAAATCCTTGTGTCGGCGGTTCGATTCCGTCCTGAGCCACCATATCTTATAATATTACGGCGGTTGTGGCGAAGTGGTTAACGCACCTGATTGTGGTTCAGGCATTCGTGGGTTCGATTCCCATCAGTCGCCCCATTTCGCGGGTGTAGTTTAGTGGTAAAACCTCAGCCTTCCAAGCTGATGATGAGGGTTCGATTCCCTTCACCCGCTCCAAATATGGGCCTATAGCTCAGCTGGTTAGAGCGCACGCCTGATAAGCGTGAGGTCGATGGTTCGAGTCCATTTAGGCCCACCATATTCATATTGTTCCGCAGTAGCTCAGTGGTAGAGCATTCGGCTGTTAACCGAACGGTCGTAGGTTCGAGTCCTACCTGCGGAGCCATGGGGAAGTACTCAAGAGGCTGAAGAGGCGCCCCTGCTAAGGGTGTAGGTCGCGCGAGCGGCGCGAGGGTTCAAATCCCTCCTTCTCCGCCAGTTGGCCCGTTGGTCAAGCGGTTAAGACACCGCCCTTTCACGGCGGTAACACGGGTTCGAATCCCGTACGGGTCATAACAAAAAGGGAAGCATACATTCATGTATGCTTCTTTTTTTCATTTCTTTTCATTGATATAACTATCTTTTTGTTTATAGGGAATGTCTCCAAGATTGGATTCTATATTTTCTTCTTTCAGTGTATCTTCATATTCCTTTTGCTTTTTGTTCGGTATATCCACTCTATTTTTTCCTTCGATATCATTTGCGGCAAATCCTTCATAGTCTTCAGGAAATCCGTTCGTTTCATCCTCGGTTTTATAAAGATCATTATAATTGCCATGATCGCCGGTATAATCAGATGGCGTTTCGGATGTACCGAATTTGGCAACTTCACCAAAGCTATCTTCTTTATCAACTATTTCGATTCCATGACGATTTTCAAAATGATCACCCTTGGATGGAATCAGTATATCCTCTTCCACTGGCCTTTCTTGTGAAAGTGGCCGTTCTGGGGCATGCTCGACACAGTAGAGGGTGCTTGGGATCGCTTCTAGCCTCTCGATGGGGATTTCCATATTACAGGTTTTACAACGGCCATACGAACCTTCTGTTATGGCTTTCAAAGCTTCATCGATTTTCTCCATTTCGGATTGTGCATGCTCATCGAGTGCTTGATTCCGTTCCATCTCGAATAATTCGGTTCCTAGGTCAGCAGGATGATTATCATAGGATGATAATTCCCCTACCGATTCCGTCTGGCTTTTATCCAGAACGGATTGTTCATCATTTTGAATTCGATTACTTAGCTCATTTTTTTCTTGAAGCAGTTCATTTTTGAATTTTTGCGTTTGTTGTTTTGTTGCCATATCCGATTCACTCCTTTTAAAATCCAAATCTCATTTTTTATTGGTAAGATGGTTGTATTATCTATTACCCAAATCGGAGTATAGGAAAACAATATGGAACGATGATAGGAAAAAGGACTGAGCGGATGAGCTCAGTCCTTGGAGATTATATAAGATAGCTGATGAATAATCCAATGGCCATGAGTAAGCCAAAGAAGGTGTTCGTTTGGGCCGTGGCTTTCATTGCTGGCACCATCGTGATCGGCTGCGTTTTACCTACGAAGCCTTTGATTGCGGCCATGGCTTTTGGGATGCTTAGGAAGGCAAGGAGAATCCATGCCGTTACGCTACCAGTAAGGACTAGTCCAACAAGCCATAGATAAGAGAAGGCGAACATGATTGCCATGAATGTCAGGGCGTTTTTCCTGCCCATCACTACTGGCATCGTTTTTCGGCCATGTGCCTTATCCCCATCATGGTCACGTAGGTTATTGGATAAGTTGATCAACCCGACCAATATTCCACTTGGAATGGCAATTAAGATGGCTGTTGAAGAAACAAAACCGGTTTGAATGAAAAAGGCGATCAGAATTATCAAAAAGCCCATGAACAATCCAGAAAAAAGTTCCCCGAATGGTGTATATGAAATGGGCAGGGGACCGCCTGTATAAAGATAGCCGACAAGCATGCAAACCAGTCCTACTGCAGCAAGCCACCAAGATGATGCGGCACAGATATAGATGCCTAGTAACAAGGCGATGGCATACATGCCAAGGGCCAAGGTCATGATTAGTTTGGGGGTCATCCCATGACGGACGATCCCGCCGCCGATGCCTACGGATTCCTCTGTATCCAAGCCTCTCTTGAAATCATAGTATTCATTGAATAAATTGGTTGCAGCTTGAATCAGGATACTTGCAATCATCATGGCAGCGAATAGTAACCAATTCACTCCATCTTCCAAAAGTGCAATCACAGTTCCAAGTAAAACTGGGACAAAAGCTGCGGTTAGTGTATGTGGACGAATTAACTCCCACCAAATCTTCCAGGTCCGTTTAAGGGGAAGTCCGTCATATTCTGTTTGCATTATTTCTCTCCTCAAAATCATTATTGGTTCTCTCGAAATTATAACAAATATTGAAATGTTGCACAAAAGGTTATCCTAATAAATACAGGAAAAGTGGGTAAGGGTGATAATAGGAATTAATGGATGATCAATTTCCAAAATCAAGGATATTTCTCTACATTCGCTAAGATTCATATAATAAGGAAAAAAGCAGGAAAGAATCGTTCGGTAAAGGGGCGTTTTATTGACATGAGGTTGAATGGAGGTGTATCTTTAAATAGGTTAAAAAGCTTTTAAAATGTACATTTGGGGGGATTTTTTTGGCTATCTCAGAGGAAACTGAACAGTTTCAGGGACTGGCTTCAGCTATACAAAAGGCGAAGGACTTGAATGATCAAGTTCTATTCAGTCATATTAAGAAAATTAATTGCAACAACCCCCTTTCATTTTATCAAGCTGGAAGAGAACGGTACGCGGGTGAACGCTTTTTCTGGGAGGACCCTGCAAAGGAAATAACCATCACCGGTTTAGGCAATGTTAAGAAACTCAAAGCGGCATCGAATGCCGAACGTTATAGAGAAGTCGAAAAGAGCTGGATCAAACTGCAGAATACTGCTGTCAAAACAGGGGTGACCGATTTAGAAGCGACAGGTCCCTTACTGTTTGGGGGCTTTTCTTTTGATTATGAAAATGACAGTACGCTCCTTTGGAATCAGTTCGGGGACAACCTGTTTTATATACCTGCCTTCATGCTGTCAATAGTGGGGAAACAAGCTTACTTGACGACAAACTTACTTTGTTCGCCTGATGATTCAGAAAAACTCTTCATAGATATGATAAATGAACGGGAAGCTTTCCTTTTCGAAAGCTTGGATAGCAATGGATTGGGGGCAAATTCCCTGGTTAGACAGAGGGAAGTCGAACCTGAGGAATGGAAGCGGACGGTCGCAGAGGCTGTTCAGGAAATCAAGACGACAGATCTCGACAAGATCGTTTTGGCAAGGGAGCTTCGACTTGTTTTTGAATGTTCCATCGATTCAGGGAAAGTGCTTGAACAATTGATTGCTGAGCAGCCATTAAGCTATATTTTCAGTTTGGAGGCTGGTGGTGACTGTTTTGTCGGTGCCACCCCTGAACGTTTAATTAAGAAACAGGGAAATGAAGTTTTTTCTACCTGTCTTGCTGGATCGATGGGGCGAGGGAAAGATGAGCAAGAAGATGTTCGTCTTGGTGAAGAATTGCTTCATGACCAAAAGAATTTACAAGAGCATCAATATGTCGTGTCGATGATTTCTAATGCTTTTGATTCTGTATGCGAAAAGGTGATGGTTCCGGCCGAACCGAAACTTATGAAAAACCGTCATATCCAGCATTTATACACACCGGTCCGCGGTCTATCAAAGGAAGGTGTCACGATTTTTGAATTCGTCGAGAATCTCCATCCTACACCTGCTATGGGCGGACTTCCAAAAGATAAGGCCGTTGTCCGAATTCGGGAAATGGAAGGTCTTGAACGCGGCTTTTACGCTGGTCCTTTAGGCTGGGTGGATACGTATGGAAACGGGGAATTCGCTGTAGGGATACGTTCTGCCCTAATACAGAACAATGAGGCATCGCTCTTTGCCGGATGCGGAGTAGTGGAAGATTCGACTCCCGAAAGTGAATTCCGGGAAACGGGGATTAAATTCAATCCGATGTTAAGTGCTTTAGGAGGAAATCTTAATGAATGACCGAGATGCATTGACAGCGTATGCTGCTTCATTCGTCGATGAGCTGGCACAAAATGAGGTGAGGCATGTGGTGGTGAGCCCAGGCTCACGATCCACGCCCCTAGCTTTACTGCTAGTGGAACATCCTGATATTGAAATTCATATTAATGTGGATGAGCGTTCGGCTGCTTTTTTTGCCCTTGGTTTGGCTAAGGCCTTAAAAGTACCTGTCGGACTTCTTTGTACGTCCGGTACAGCAGCTGCAAACTATTATCCAGCCGTCATTGAGGCTTTCTATTCAAGAGTGCCGCTTATTGTACTTACTGCTGACCGCCCGCATGAGTTGCGTGATGTCGGAGCCCCGCAGGCGATCGATCAGATACATCTTTATGGGAGACATGTAAAGTGGTTTGTCGAAATGGCACTTCCTGAAAGCACGGATGGGATGATGCGGTATGCCAGAACGGTCGGTGCAAGGGCAGTGGCTACAGCGGCAACTGAACCTGCAGGGCCTGTACATTTGAATTTCCCGCTTCGTGAACCATTGATTCCGGACCTGGAACAAGCAAAGGAGTACAGGCAAAATAAAATGAAGCCTGCAGTTTTGATTGACAGTGGCGAACGGTCACTGTCCGCATCACAAATAGAAGCAGTTGCAACTACATTGTCACAAGCTAAGCAAGGTATGATTGTATGTGGCGAATTACCGCATCCAGAGATGAAGGAAGCCATCGTCGCATTAGCTGAAAAACTTGCTTTTCCGGTACTGGCTGATCCTCTTTCACAGTTAAGGAGCGGAAGTCACGACAAAGCCGTCGTAATTGATGCGTACGATACGTTTCTACGCGATGAAGCGGCAAAGGCGGCTTTCAGGCCGGAAGTGATCTTGCGTTTCGGGGCAATGCCTGTTTCTAAACCCTTATTGTTATTTATGAAAAAACAAAAACAGGCAATCACTTTGGTCGTCGATGGCGGAGCAGGCTGGCGCGAACCAGCTGGATTGGCAACGAATATGATTTACAGCGAAGAGAAGGATTTTTGTCAGCGAATTGCTGATAAAATTACTTCTTTCCCTGATGATGAATGGCTTGGTTTATGGCAAACCGTCAACGGAGCGACAAAGGATGCCTTAGCCTCCGTCAGGGATGAAGCGGAGTTAAGTGAAGGCAAGCTGTTCGCCCTGCTTGCTGATATGATGCCATTGGAATCCACGCTGTTTGTCGGGAATAGTATGCCCATACGTGATTTGGATACTTTCTTTTTGAATAATGGAAAAGGAATCAAAACCATTGCAAATCGCGGGGCGAATGGCATCGATGGTGTCGTTTCCACTGCGCTTGGCGTAAGCACGGTATCGAAAAATACTGTGCTGGCAATCGGGGATTTAAGCTTTTTCCATGATATGAATGGCTTGCTTGCGGCAAAACTTCAAAAACAAAATATCACGATATTGCTAGTTAATAATGATGGCGGCGGCATATTCTCCTTCTTGCCGCAGGCGAATGAGAGGGAACATTTCGAAACGCTATTCGGCACGCCTCATGGGCTTGATTTTTCCCATACTGCCCAGCTTTATGGCGGTAAATACAACAAGGTGCAAAGTTGGGATGAGTTAGAGAAGGTATTTACAGAGTCATTCGAAATTCAAGGTCTGAAAATCATCGAAGTACCGACAGAAAGAGAGTCCAATTTACAAAAGCATCGAAATTTGTGGAGTTTTGTTTCCCAGGAAATAAAAATGGTGTTAGACAGGGAAATATCATGAATATTGTCAGCAAGGATGTCAATTATGCTGTTGAAATAACGGGAAATGGAGATCCTCTTGTACTTTTGCATGGATTTACGGGAAATCGGGATACATGGAAATTCCTCATTCCGTTACTGAGTGACAGGTATACCATGATAATGGTCGATATCATCGGTCATGGCATGTCTGCGTCACCAGCCGATTATCGAAGGTATGAGATGGAGCGTGTGGCTGAGGATATCAAGTATATTTTGGATGTGCTACATTTCCCAAAAGCCCATATCCTTGGATACTCAATGGGCGGAAGGCTCGGATTGGGATTTGCCTGTTTGTATCCTGAGTATGTTGATACATTGATTTTGGAGAGCGCTTCACCAGGCCTTTTAACAGAAGAGGAACGGGAAATCCGAAGGGGAAATGATAAGAAGCTTGCCGAACGGATTCTTGAAAATGGCATGGAAGCGTTTGTGGATCAATGGGAAAACATCCCGCTGTTTGAAAGTCAAAAACGATTGTCGGCCAAAGCCAGGTCGTCCATTCGGGAACAGCGGTTGGCAAATGACCCTTCCGGCCTTTCCAATAGTCTTCTTGGTATGGGGACCGGCAGCCAGGCTTCATACTGGGAACAACTGCAAACCCTTGATTTTCCTGTACTCCTTGTAACCGGTGAACTTGACCGGAAGTTTTGTGAAATTGCGGACTCGATGAAAAAAAAGCTGAAGCGCGCCGAATGGAAAATAATAAATGATGCGGGACATGCGATTCATGTGGAAGTTGGAGAAAAGTTTGGTAAAATAATAAGTGAGTTTTTAAAGCGAAAGAAGGAGGAATTAAGGTGACGATACAATGGGAAACAATACGTGAGTATGATGAGATTTTGTATGAAAAATATAACGGGATTGCGAAAGTATCCATCAACCGACCACATGTACATAATGCATTCACGCCAAAAACGACTGCTGAAATGATTGATGCATTCGCAAGGGCTCGTGATGATTCCAGCATTGGTGTCATTATTTTAACAGGTGTAGGCGGCAAAGCATTCTGTTCAGGCGGAGACCAAAAAGTACGCGGAAATGGCGGATATGTGGGTGAAGATAACATTCCGCGTCTAAATGTTCTTGATTTGCAACGTTTGATTCGCGTAATTCCAAAACCAGTGGTAGCCATGGTTGCAGGATATGCAATTGGTGGCGGTAATGTCTTGAACGTGGTATGTGACTTGACGATTGCTGCTGACAATGCAATTTTCGGACAAACTGGACCGAATGTGGGAAGCTTTGATGCTGGTTATGGTTCTGGCTACCTTGCACGTATCGTGGGTCATAAAAAGGCGCGTGAAATCTGGTACCTATGCCGTCAATACAACGCACAGGAAGCATTGGATATGGGATTGGTCAACACGGTTGTACCATTAGACCAATTAGAAGCGGAAACGGTTAAATGGTGTGAAGAAATGCTTGAGAAGAGCCCGACTGCACTTCGTTTCTTGAAAGCGGCAATGAACGCTGATACTGATGGCCTTGCAGGTCTTCAACAATTGGCTGGTGACGCTACACTTTTATACTATACAACAGAAGAAGCAAAAGAAGGCCGCGATGCATTCAAAGAAAAACGCACTCCGGACTTTGGGCAATTCCCTCGTTTCCCTTAATGAAACGCGTGAATCGATGAGACTGACAGCTTGGCGGAAAATCGCCGGGCTGTTTTCTATATCAAAATGGAAGAGGGTAAGCAGCAATGGCAGAAGAAAAGTTGCCGAACTGGCTGAAAAATCGGGCGCATCTTTCACCGGATCGCCCGGCAATTGAGTTTGAAGGTCATACGTATAGCTTTCTTGAACTGCATACATTATCGGAGAAGATGGCTGGCAAGTTGGCAAGCATTGGTCTGGGAGCTGGCGATTCATGCGCGGTTTTGCTCCGTAACCATATAGATGGTGTTGTCGTTATCCATGCACTATTTTATCTCGGTGTGAAGATTGTGATGCTGAATAATAAGCTAACGTCAAAAGAGCTGTCCTGGCAGATCGAGGATAGTGGAACTGCCTATCTGGTTTCAGAAGGATTCTTCTCCGGCAAACTCTCTGATATTGGTGGGATTCTCCCGGATTTGAACCTTCATTTAATGGAAGAATTGCCGAATGAAGGCACGGCAGAGATTCTTCAAGAGTTTTACCTTGAGGATACCGCTACGATCATGTATACATCAGGTACGACAGGAAATCCAAAAGGCGTGATCCAAACATTCGGCAACCATTGGTGGAGTGCCGTAGGTTCGGTTCTGAACCTTGGATTGCATGAGGAGGATTCTTGGTATTGTGCGGTTCCGATCTTTCATATTAGCGGC
The DNA here is from genome assembly GCF_002243645.1 of Peribacillus simplex NBRC 15720 = DSM 1321. Lineage (NCBI taxonomy): Bacteria > Bacillati > Bacillota > Bacilli > Caryophanales > Bacillaceae > Peribacillus > Peribacillus simplex. The sequence continues at coordinate 3,169,749 of NZ_CP017704.1, forward strand.
TTATCCATCCTGATGAAAAATGTGATTTATGGCATGAAGGTCGTTTTGGAGGAACGGTTCGATGAACGGGAAACAAACCGGAGCATCCAGGAAAGTGGCGTGACAATCATTTCGGTCGTGACGGCGATGCTGAATAGGATGGTGCAGGATTTGAAGGGAACAAGCTATCCAAAAACCTTTCGCTGTATCCTGTTGGGCGGCGGCCCAGCACCCGTTCATTTACTTGAAGCATGTAAAGAGAAAGGGATTCCTGTCTATCAATCATATGGGATGACCGAAACGGCTTCACAGATTGTGACGCTGGCACCGGAGTATAGCATGACAAAAATCGGATCAGCTGGAAAGCCTTTGTTTCCTTCGCAGTTACGGATAGAGAAAGACGGCACTATGTGTGAACCGGGTGCAGTGGGTGAAATCGTGGTTTCAGGTCCGAATGTGACGAAAGGCTATTTTAATCGGATGGACGCTACACAGCAGGCCATTACCGATGGATGGCTTTATACTGGGGACCTTGGTTATCTCGATGAGGAAGGCTTTTTATATGTGCTTGACCGACGCTCAGATTTAATCATCTCCGGCGGTGAAAATGTCTATCCGGCCGAGATTGAAAATGTCCTTAGTAAGCACCCTGATGTTTTCGAAGCGGGAGTGACGGGGACTGACGATGAAAAATGGGGACAGGTTCCACTCGCTTTTGTCGTCTTGCATCAAGGTGCAGAGCTTGATGAGAGCGAACTGCTGGAATATTGCAGAGAGTACTTGGCATCCTATAAAATTCCCCGAAACGTTATTTTTTGGGAGGAGCTTCCGCGGAATGGTGCAGGCAAGCTTCTGAGACGGGAACTGAAGAAGGAAATGGGGGAATGGTAATGAAGTTATCCTCCATTTCCTTAAAGCTCATTAAGGCCCCTTTAAAGCGGCCATTCAAGACGCATCTCGAAACGGTAAGCGACCGGGAAGTGATAATTGTCGAAGCCATGGATGAAGACGGATTGATTGGATACGGGGAAGCTGTCCCTTTTACAAGTCCTTGGTATACCGAGGAAACGATCAAAACATGCTTCCATATGTTGGGTGACTTCTTAATCCCGCTGACATTGGCCAGTCAGATCAGTCATCCTGATGAGCTGCCGAACTTATGGAGCGGAATTAGACGGAATGCGATGTCGAAGTCAGCTTTAGAGCAGGCAATCCTCGATTTATATGCGAAGCAGAAAGGAGTTTACCTCGGAAGGCTGTTTGGCGGCGAACGAAGTGAAGTGGCCGCTGGTGTAGTTGTTGCATCCAATGATATTGAAGATACGATGCGCCAAATCGAGGATTTTTCCGGATCTGGTTATCAGCGTTATAAAATAAAAATCAATCCTCAAAATGATCTGGAGTTTTTAGCGGAAATACGTCGGGCCTATCCCGATATCCCGCTAATGGCAGATGCCAATTCAGCTTACACTCTTGATGACATCCCACATCTTCAGAAGCTTGATGTGTTTAAGCTGATGATGATTGAGCAGCCGCTGGGACATGACGACATTGTGGAACATTCATTTTTGCAGAAACAGCTGCAGACACCCATTTGCCTTGATGAAAGCATAAATTCATTTCATGATGCCAAAAGTGCGCTGTCGCTCCAGAGTTGTGGGGTGATCAACATTAAGATGGCTAAAGTCGGCGGCTGGATGGAAGCTGTAAGAATCCATGATCTATGCCTGGGAAATGGTGTGCCCGTTTGGTGCGGCGGTATGATTGAATTTGGCATTTCACGTGCACATAATATTGCACTTGCCACATTAAAAGGGTTCACGATTCCCGGGGATATATCATCTTCATCCCGTTATTGGGATGAAGATATAATCGATCCTGAAGTCATTGTCGAAAATGGCATGATCCAAGTACCTGATAAAGCCGGAATCGGTTTTGCCATCAATGAAAAGCGGCTAAAGGAATTGACTACATATAGTAAACAGTACAAGTGAAAACATCAAAGGAGGTGCAATACCACCTCTTTTGATCAAATATTGATAATCCTCTTTATCCTTTTGCCCCCTTGTCTATGTAACTCACCCATTAGTATTTTTTTGGACGGACACCCCACCCTTTTGGAAAATGATCTTAATAGGATAAATAACAAATATTAGTTTGTCGACAAAAGAAGGTTCGATTGGTCTGGCTCCGCCTTCATGGTTTTATATAAGTGAACCCTTCATTGGATTGAAGAAATTTGCGACACTCCTGCCGAATAACGGGCTAGCTGAGACACCACAGGCGCTTGCTTTGATGCGGCTTGGCAGACAGTCGGCGGAATGGGAGCGGATTTCTGAAATCAACCTGGAACTTTTTTTAATTTGTCTACAGATTTTAGAAAAATCATTTAAATGGGCGGATAAATCATATTTTTTTAGGAAATTGGGGCTTTGTCTATTTTTTCTTTATTGGATTATTTTGTATAATGAAATTAAAAGAATGGCAACCAAGGAAAAGGGAGGGGAGAGTGTATGAAGAAAAAACCGTACCTTATTGCGGAAATTCTACTAAGAAGAGGCATGCCGGACTTTGTCATTAAAGAAGTGACGGCATTGGAAGAGTGCGAGCTGTTTCTTTTGAAGAGAAAGTGGGGCCTATATGACCGGAAAACAGGTGCGTAAATGAATAAAAGTAAAAAGGGAACCGTTTCGGTTCTGGCCGGTCCCCAAGAGCTTTAAGGTTTTTTAAGCCGGTACCTATTGACTGGACGGCCTATGCTGCCATACTGTACGTCAAGCTGAAGGACCTCTTCGCCATGCAAGTATTCAAGATAGCGCCTTGCTGTAACTCTGGCGATTCCAATCCCATCAGCCACTTCTTCTGCAGATAGTGACCCAGGCTGGGTCTTTATGAACTTCGTCACTTGCTCAAGAGTCGCGCCATTCAATCCTTTGGGAACATCATATTTCGGGCTCGCTTCAGAAACTGTTTTATTTTGAAAGAGAATTCGGTCGAGCTGATTTTGAGAAATTTGATGGTCAGGTTCAACCTCCATCCGAAAAGCAAAGTATTGTTCCAGAGTATGTTTTAGCCTATCGAATTTAAATGGCTTAATTAAATAGTCAAAAGCCCCGTTCTGTATCATTTTTCTGATCGTTTTCTGATCATTTGCCGCTGAAATGATGATGACATCCACATCAATTTGCTCTTTTCTGATTTGATAAAGTGTATCAACCCCGTTTAAAGATGGCATGAAGATGTCCAAAATGACAAGGTCGGGTTTAGACTGCCTGATTTTTTCCAGACCTTCAAGCCCATTGGAAGCTGTATCAACGACTTTAAAGGCAGGCAGACGCTCGATGAATTGTTTGTTGACCTCTTGGACCATTGGGTCGTCTTCAATTAAAAGTACACGAATTTCGTTAGTCATTTTGGTTCTCCTCTATATCGTGCATCGGAAAAGAAAGAAAAAAGCTTGTTCCTTCGTTAGGGCGTGTCGTGAATTTCATTTCGCCGTTCGCTTTCTTTACAATTTGGTCTATTAGATAAAGACCAATTCCTGATCCTTCCGCACCTTTTGTTGTAAAACCATACTCGAATATATCTTTATGAATGTCCTCGGGAATGCCGGGCCCATTATCCTCAAGCACGATTTGACAATGACGTTCATCCTGGTAGATGGATAGATAAACCTGTTTTGTTTCCTCTGAACAATGCTTTAGCGCTGCGAATGAGTTTTCAATCAAGTTTCCAATTATCAAAACAAAATCGTGATGATCCAAATCAGCGGGGAAAAGGTCCAATTTAGTGTGCTTGTCCATGATGAGCTCGATTCCGAGTTCCCGTCCCAAGGAGATCTTACTTAATATCAGCCCCACTAAATTATCATCGTGAATGTGCTTCGTTAAAAACCTGGTCAATTCCTCCTGTTCTTCCGTGATCTGAAAAATGTAATGCAGCGCTTCGTCAAGATTACCTAGCTGGATCAATCCTGCTATCGTATGAAGTTTGTTCATATGTTCATGGTTTTGAACACGCAGGGCTTCAACGAATGCTTTGACACTAGTCAACTCTTCAGCTAGCTTCGTCACATCGGTGCGATCCTGGAATATGGCCACGGCACCAATCGTTTTATCCGCAATCTTTATTGGTACCCGGTTGCTTACAATATTCCTGTTTTGAACGGAGATTTCCTGATTGAAGATGGGAGATGTCCGGTCCAGTACTTCCGGGAGACGGGTATCATGTATAATATCATTGATATTCTTACCAATGACCGCACCGTTAATATTAAATATTTGCTTAGCCTTTTCATTGAAAATCGTGATTGTCTGATTATTATCTATGGCGATGACCCCTTCATGCATGGCATTGAAAGCGGCTGTCCTTTCAACCAACATCCGTGAAATTTCATGTGGTTCAAGTTGGAAGGTCTCTTTTTTTATCCTTCTTGCCATGAGCCATGAGCCGCATACACCGAATAGAAGTGTAAGGACCAGGATAATCGCTATTTCGCCTTTCAGGTCCTTGATTAATTCCGGTATCGTAGGCAAGATATTCCCAACCAGTACGACGCCGATTTGCTCTCTATCTTTATCAAGGATTGGGACAAAGGCGCGGACGGAAATGCCAAGTTCGCCAGCAGCCTTTGAAAGGTATTCGTGTTCAGCGAACGCAGCGCTTTCGTCGCTGCTGCCCGAGGGGGTTCCCAATTGACTGAACACTGGATGTGAATAGCGTATATGCTGATTGTTGAGCACAACTATATAATCAGCTTGATGGATTTTCCTTAAGTTTTCAATAATCGGATTAAGCTGCGTCCATCCTTCAGGCTCACGGACCAATTTTTGTACTTCAGGGAGTTCGGCAATGGTATGGGCAGTGATCATGGATCGTTTGCCGATTTCATCTTCCCTGACCGAAACGATATTTCCGAATATAAAAATCCCGCCTATTAGTATCGAAAAAGCGACGATTACGAATGATAGCAGGGTGATTTTAATTTGAATGGGCATATGAAAGGATTTATCCATTGTTTTTCCTCCATTACTTCTATACTTTATAGTAACAGAATTTCTATCACTTTTCGCTATTTTTCACGCATTGTATTACGACAGTAAAAAGCTGTGATAGAATAGTGATAATGTGAAGTGAGCGGTGAGGAGTTGTCGGTATGCGTGCATTATGGGGGTACTTCTTATTAATTGGCTTGGGGCTGTTGATAGCAGTGTATATATCGTTTCAGTCGTTCTTTACAAGCTTTGGTTTCAATTTGCCGAAGGATGAGGAGCAGGTCGGGATGAAGGATCAAATCGTGATTAAGTTCAGTCATGTCGTTGCCGAAAATACACCTAAAGGGCTAGCTGCGAACCGATTTGCCAAACTAGTCGATGAATATACAGATCATCGTGTCAAAATTGAAGTTTATCCTAATCAGTCATTATATAGTGATCATGAAGAAATCGAAGCATTACAAGAAAACAAGGTGCAGATGATTGCTCCAACTACATCTAAAATTACGAGCATATCAAAGAAATGGATGCTATTGGACCTTCCTTACGTCTTTCCAACGGACGCTGCCTTGCAGGAAGCGTTAAATGGGGAAGTGGGGGAAGAGCTGCTAAAGCAGCTGAATACCATCGATATCGAGGGACTTGCATTTTGGTCGAATAACTTTAAGCAGATTACAAGCAGTAAACCGATACGGCATCCAAGTGATTTTGCCGGGAAGAATTTTAGAATCATGCCAAGTGCAGTCCTGGAAAGCCAATTCAAGCATTTTGGGGCGACAACTTCTGAGCTGGAGTTTAATGAAACGTTTAAAAGCCTTGAAATCAATGAAACGGACAGCCAGGAAAATACGATTTCGAATATCTATTCCAAGAAATTATATGAGGTGCAAAAATATTTAACGATCAGTGATCATGGCTATTTAGGGTATGTAGTCATGATAAACAAGCCGTTTTGGAACAAACTCCCGTTGGATATTCAGCAGCAAATCCAACGGGCGATGGATGATACAACGAAATGGCTATGGATCAAATCAAATGAATTGAATCAGGAACAGCTTACGGAAATCCAGCAAAAATCGAATATCGATATCTATACACTGTCAGATGAAGAAAAGAAAGAATGGATGGATGAGATGACCGTCATCTATCCGGAATTCGAATCAACGATTGGAACAGAATTGATTACGAAAATGGAAAAAATCCGTGAGAAGCATTTAAAGGACTAACTAAATGACAGGGAAAAAAAGGAGCGGACCCAAAAGGGCCCGCTTTTTTCCTATTGCAATGCAGTTTGCAGTGTCTTGATATTTTTTTCCATTAAACTGAAGTAATCTTCACCGGCTTCAATATCTTTATCCGTCAACACGGAAAGGTTATGGAGCTCAAGTGATTTCGCTCCCATTTCCTTTTGGATGATCTCGGTTAGTTTAGAACTGATATTTTGCTCAAAGATGACGTAGTTCAAGTCTTCTTCTTCAGCCATCGTTACGATTTTCCCCAGTTCCTTTTGAGAAGGTTCGTTTGAAGATGTTAGTCCTGTGACGCCAATTTGTTCCAATCCGTAGCGTTCCTCCCAATAACCATATGCAGAATGGGAAACGATGATCTTATTGGTACGGCCCGACTCGATCGTCGTCGCGAATTTTTCATCAAGTGCCTTAAGCTTTTCGGAAAGCTTATTGAATTGGCTGTTGAAATATTCTTCCTGTTCCGGCATTTTTTTTGTTAATTCGTCCTTGATGGTTTTAGCCATGTCAATGGAATAGATGGGATCTAACCACAAATGCGGATTGACGCCTCCATGGTCATGACCGTCTTCTTCATGAGCATGTTCGTTTTCATGTGTATGCTCACCTTCATCAAGATGAACCGTTTCCCCCACCGCGATTGTACTGACGCCTTCTTTGCTTAGAATTGGTTCAGCCTTGGTTACAAAGCCTTCAAGATTATAGCCAATATAGAAAAATAGGTCTGACTCAGCCATTTTTACAATATCTTTTTGAGAAGGTTCGAATGAATGTTCATCCGTTCCGGGAGGATAAATCGTCTCGACGTTTACGTACTCCCCGCCAATGGCCTCCGTGAAGTATTGTAAAGGGTAAACTGTGGTATATATATCTAAGGCATCCTTGGTTTCTTTACTCGATTCTCCCTTTGAGTTGCCGCAGGCTGACAGAAATAGCGCAGTAACAAGGAAAAGTGAGAGCAATGCTCGAATTTTCATATGAAATGCTCCTTTATAATTCGTATTGATTACGATTTGAATTTTATGTGGTAAAAACGAAATGATTACGATTTGACTTCTGTATGATACAAAAGATTGCAAAAGAAAGCAAGGGTTTTTTCTAATGGTCCTCACTTTTTTCTTTTTTTTCAGGCACAAGATCAATGCCTCCTGGATGAAACGGATGACATTTAAGAATCCGGATGAGTGC